>CAJTJZ010000005.1:67240-95683 GCA_910576895.1 uncultured Lachnospiraceae bacterium
ATTCTAGCAGCTTCTCTTGGTGTTATTGCTCTATTTAACTCCGGATGAGAATTGGTTCCATTAGAAGGTGTATCAAATCTGGTGTCTATTGTTGGTGATACTGTATCAATAATAATGCCTTGCGAACGAAGATAAGTAATATTACCACCATTATCTTCTATTTTTGCATAAATAACTAACTTGCCCTCTTTAATTTCCAAATTAACGGAAACTGTATGAGCTTTTGTGCCTGTTGTTGACGGAGAAGACTCTTTCCAATTAAAGTTATCCTTACCTGCATAAATTTGCAATTCTGTAAAAATTTCCTTTTCCGTTCCAACATAGTATGAAATGGATTTAATTCCTTCTTCAGCATCATTTCCTTGAATCTTAACTGGTATTGTATTTTTATTATAAAACTTGCTGTAAGTAATATTTTTTTCAAAAGAATGCCAGCTATTGCCATCTGTTCCTTCTATCTCAATTGTTCCTGTTGGATATATGGAATCTCCGACTCCTTCAACTACAATTGTTTTATTCTCTATTATATTCTTAATTATATAAAGACCTTCGGAATCTACTGTTATCTTTTGCTTTTTCTCTGTTCCATTTACATTTGTAGTTGCATAAACAGCAAAATCAAGTGTTTTATTATAACCATCAGCAAACTCTATTTTAAAGCTATAAGAACCTCCTTCTTCGATTTTATTTTCTCCTAACCATCCCTCACTCTTTTCTTGTACTGGTGTAATCTTATAATGATTTTTCTCTGTTTCTGCTGGAAGCGTTATATCATAAATATCTAATGTTTTAATTTTTGTTGGTTCACTAACAGATGATTCTATATAATTTCCATTTTCTACTAATTTTGCATAAAAATTATATGTTGTACCTTTTTCCAAATCATTAATTGTTGGTGATGTCTTCCAATCCTTTATATCGATAGGTATTGCCTCATTATCTTTTACTGCACAATATACTGCACCCTCTATTTTTTTTAAGGTAACACTATATGATGTTTTTGATAATACTTGTGGTGGCTGTGGCTGTTCTGGTGTTCCCTTTTGTGATACAATTGTAAATTCTTGTTCCATAAATGCTTTGCTATTTTTATCTGTTATTTTTATCTTAAATGTAAATGGACCTTTATTTACATCTTCTTCCAAAGAACCTTCAATTCTATTTTCAATTAATTTTAATCCTTTTGGCAAACTAGAATTTTCTGCAAGCTCATACTGATATTCACCTGTACCACCGTTTGGTTTATTAAGTTCCTGAGAATATTGTCCTTTATATCTTGCAGGATCTAACTTTTGAGGTTCAAATGTTAAATTATTTACTGTCCAATGTGCATATAATGTTGTATTTCCAGCACTTGTATAATGATCTGTTTCATTAACTTTATTTCCACTAATTTTATCTGTATACCATCCTGCAAAGGTATAACCTGTTTTTGTTGATGTTGGTAACTCCCCATATTCATTATTATAAATAACTTCCTTTGTTTGCGAAGTAATAGAACCTCCATCTGCATTAAAAGTTATCGTATATGTTTTTGCTTCCCATTTAGCAGTTAATGTTATATTGTTTGTAACCGTTACCTTTTTATCTGCTATAATTTGTGTTCCTTCTGTATTTCCTTCTTCTTTTAAAAACCACCCTACAAAGTCATAACCTGTTTTTGTTGGTGTTGGTAACTCCCCATATTCTTTATTATAAATAACTTCCTTTGTTTGCGAAGTAGCAGAACCTCCATCTGCATCAAAAGTTACTGTATATGTTTTTGCTTTCCACTTAGCAGTTAATGTTATATTATCTGTAATCGTTACCTTTTTATCTGCTGTAATTTGTGTTCCCTCTGTATTTCCTTCTTCTTTTAAAAACCACCCTACAAAGTCATAACCTGTTTTTGTTGGTGTTGGTAATTCTCCATATTCATTATTATAAATAACTTCTTTTGCTCCTGAATCAACAGAACCTCCGTCTGCATCAAAAGTTACTGTATATGTTTTTGCTTTCCACTTAGCAGTTAATATTATATTGTCTGTAACCGTTACCTTTTTATCTGCTGTAATTTGTATCTCCTCTGTATTTCCTTCTTCTTTTAAAAACCACCCTACAAAGTCATAACCTGTTCTTGTTGGTGTTGGTAACTCCCCATATTCTTTATCATAAACAATGCTCTTTTTTTCTGGTTCAACCAAGCCTTGATTTGGATCAAAAGATATCGTATATTGATTGTTTTCCCATTGTGCATATAATTTAGTATTATTATCTATAACTTCAACTTTTGTATCCTTTGTTATCTGTTCTCCTCCTGTTTCCTGATCATACCAGCCTTTAAAAGTATAACCTGTACGTTCTGGAACAACTTTTGAAATTTCTTTATAAGTACCATTATAAGTTACATTAATACTAGCAGGTTCTGTATCTAGTTCTTTATGTCCCTCATAATATTCTAACGTTACCTTAAATGTAGCTTCTGCCCAATGTGCATATAATGTTGTATTTCCAGCATTTGTATAATGATCTGTTTCATTAATTTCGTTTCCACTAATTTTATCTGTATACCAGCCAACAAAATTATAACCTGGTTTTATTGCTTTTGGGAATGTTCCATATTCTTCATCATATGTAACTGTTTTATTATATTTCGTTGTACTTTCTGGTTCAGTATTTGGTTCTATAATTGTTCCACCTTCACTAGAAAAAGTTACCGTATATGTTTTTGGTGTCCATAATGCATATAAAGTAATACTACTATTCTCACTTGGTCTTAGATATGTAGTTTCTGTTATTTTTCCAATAATAGAATTATTTTTATATTCTGTTAATTCTGTTATACTTTCCAAATCTGTTTCTATTGATGGAACTGATGAACACCAGCCAATAAAATTATAACCGCTACGACTAGGCTTTTGCATAATACCAAATTGTTCATCATATTCTACTGTTCGATTTGAACAAACAGATCCACCTCTACTGTCAAATTGAACTTGATAAGAATTTGCTTTCCATCTTGGAACTAAAATTAAATTATCTTCTATAATTGGTGTGCTAAGACTAAATTCTGTTTCTGTTCCTTCTTTTTTCCAACCAACAAGAGAATACCCCTCTTTCTTAGGTAAATTCTGTGGTGTAACAGCTTGCTGATTATAATTTACTTCTTGTCTTTCAATTTCTTTTTGCCCATCTTTAAAAATTACTGTGAATTTTTTATAAACTGTAAATTTATTAATAAGTTCCACATTACCCGCACTATCTACTGCTCTAATACTATAAGAATAGTTATTTCCAATTGGACTTATTATATATTCATAAGCATCAGGAGTACTAGAACTAATTCTTGTAACTTCACACTTTTCTTTCTGAGTAGTTTCATCTAAAATTTTATATTTTCCATTGTTATCATATTTTGCGGTTATTAAATTGACATTATCTAAAAAAATTTCTTTTAATTTAGATGTATCCTCTACTTTAAACTTAACATCACCATAATAAGCACCGCTATTAGAAATTCCCGTAATAACTGGTTTTGTACTTTCAAATACCAGCTTATCTGAATTTAAATAAAAACTATTTCCTGCCTTATCTATAATTCTTGCATAAATAATATAATTTGATTCTGGAGTTAAAGAAAATGCTCCTTCATATCTTTTCCATTTAGTTTCGTCTATCTCATCTAAAGTATATTTTTCAGAAGAACAAAAATAAGAAATTGTATCCACACCACTTTCTTCATCTGTTCCACTAATTATTACATTCTGTGCCTCTTTAAAATATTTATTATCAGATAACTCATGCCAATCATTCCAACTATTTTCTTGTTGAATTTGAATTGTTCCGTTTGGATTTTTTATATCAATATTAACTAAAACGGAAATTTTATCTGTAATGTAATTTGTTCCGTTTTGTTGTAAGTAAAAATTAATATCATGTTTTCCCGGATTATCTTTTGATATAGAAATAAAACCATCATTCCCTGTTGAATAAGTAGAATCTATAATTTCATATCCACTTGCTGGCTCTATTATAACATTATCTTTATACCATTCCCTATTTTGTACCTCACTGTTATTTACTTTCAACGTATATGGCTTCTCTGGTGTTGGCAAATAACTAATTGTAAATTTCTTACTTGCAGAAGCTGCTTTATAATTTTTATCTGCTGCTATCTTTACTTCTATCCAATAAGTACCCGGTTTAGAAGGTATCGTTCCAGATGGCAAAGGATTACCAATTTCTCCATTATTATCCTCATAATAATTATCTTCTAGTATATCTTGATCTTGTATCGTTGTTCCATTTATTTCCACTTTTGAACGAATATCAGCAATTGGATTATTATCAAAGATTTTATTAAGATTTCCAATGGTAATTGTCCGTTCTGCTTTTTTTACTGTAAATGTAGCAACATCACTTGTAACCTTTTTTATTTCCCCATTATCTTTTCTTGTTGCTGTAACTTCACAATAAAAATAATATGTGCCAGCATCTTCATATTTATTCTTTGGAATTGTTAATTGAGAACTTTTAGTCTGCGTTCCTACAAGTTCTTTATTATCTGTTTCTGTTTTCTCATACCATTGATAGCTTAACTCATAATTATCCTCATTCGCAATTTCTGCCTTAATTTGCATAAATGCATTTTCATATCCATATACTTTTTCTACATTTGCTGGCTGCACTGTAATTTTCGGTGTTGCTGCTGCTTCTATTGTCCATACTGCTGTAAATGTTTTATCTTGATCAATTGTTACACTTTCTCCTGCTGCATATTTCTTAGTTGTAGTATCTGTAGCATTCTTATCTTGCCAGTAACTAAACTTATATCCTGATTGACTAACTCCTTGCAATAATGAAAAGGATGGATCTATAAACTGTTTTCCAATACAATATCTTATTCCTGTTTCATTTTTTGGTAAACCAGCAATAGACATTTGTTCTGATTCTTTATTTGGAACTACTCCAGCTTCATAAGTAACTGTAACATTCTTTTTATATACTGCATAATACGTTGTATTTTTTGAAATTGAAATTTCTTCTCCCGATTTTATAATAGAATTTATAGTATCTTCTGATGTTGACCATCCAACTGCACTCCATCCTTCTTTCTCTGGTAATGATGGCATTTCTATTGTTGCAGTTGCTCCTTCAGTATAAATAGATTTACTAAGTGTTTGTGTCGCATCTGTTACCAAATCAGCATCTATAAAAGTAGCTTTTATAGATTTTTCAAAAATAGCGTATAATACAATATCACTTTTATTAATAGAAATTTCTGAAAGTCCTACTTTTGCAGATGGATTTGTATTCCATCCAATAAATGTCCATCCGTTCTTATCTGCACTTGGAATATCTGCAGCAACACTTCCATCGGTTTCTTTTAACTTAATAGTTTTACTAACCTCACCCTCTATGCTTTTGTCATTATTAATTTGATCTCCACCATTAACATCAAATGTTATGGTATATTTTCCATAAATCTTATTTGCGTTTATTAATGGTGCATTTAATCCAGAAGATGCATAACTATTAATTCCATCTATTTTTTCCCAACTAGCTTTACTTCCTGCATAATTAACATATTGTAAGGAACTACAATTTTGAAAGCTATAATCAGAAATTTTTATCATATTTTCTGGAATATCAACACTTTGTAAATTTTTACAATCCTTAAAACATGAACCACCTAATGTCACAATATTCTCTGGAATCGTAATACCTGTCAAACCTGTACATCCTTCAAAACACCCAAATGGCAATTCTGTAAGTCTTGACAAATTTGATAAATTAACTTTTTCTATTCCGGAACATCCATAAAAACATCTTTGTGATAATCCTGTAATAGCACAATTATTTTCTGCTATTACCTCTTTAATATTTGTATAACCTTGAAAATCTTTTGTTACTTCTCCAGAACCTTGCAACGTTAATATACCATTTTTATCAAAAGTATATTTTGGCCCATTTTCATCCGTTCCACAACTAATTGCTCCTTTAGTCGTAATATCTAATATATTTATAGAAGTATTTTCTTTTGTACCTTCTATAGCTTCACTTTCTTCTGTTGCTGCATAGACTGTAAAGATACTTTTCCCATTTCCTGAAACTATTGAAACCGCTGTTACCGTTGTCGCCAGTACAACTGCTAATCCTTTTTTCCATTTTATTTTTCGTTTTTTTCTCATAATTCCCGCCCTTCTTTCCATCTAATTTCGTTAATATATTCTAACTTTTTTGCATAAAAAGACTTTTCTAATCTATCTATCGGCGAGATATTTTGCACAATTAATATATCCTTTAATTTTTTCTCCTTATCTTTCAAATTTCTTACAATTTTAAAATTAAATTTTCTAATCTTTCTGATTTTTAGCAATATCTTTAGTAAAGATTCCTTTTTAGAAAAGCCATTCGTTTTCCAAAATGGTTACATCCTTTTGTACTTTTTCAAGAAATACACAATTTCTGTTTTCTTCTTCTTTCAATTCTTCTATATAATCTTTCATAAAATAAAATGCTTCTGGAAATTTTTCTTTCATATTCTCAGTATTATAATCTGTTCTATAAATAGCTTTAGAAAGTTTTATCATCTTTTCTAAAATAGTATTGTCATAATGAGATGGCATCATATTTGCAAGAAGTCCAATCAAACAATTTCCATAACTGCTACGAGAACAACAAGAAAAATCTAAATTTTTTCTTATAGCATAATCCATTATTTCCTGATTACTTTCTGTTAGAGCAAGAACACATTTACAAGCACGCAATTTAATTTCCATAACAGGATCATTTTGAACTACCATATTTTCTACAATTGTATTTTGTACTTTAGCAGAAGTCATTTTTCCAATTTCCTGATAAGCAGCAATAAAATTACAGGCATCTAACGCTTCTAATACTATTTTAATCGTAGGAAATCCTAAAACACATTTAAAATTAGCGGCTAAGTATTTCCTTAACTGGTAGTAACTTCTATCTAACATATCTTCCAGCCTTCTTTCCTTTACAACTCTTTTTCTAATATTCAGACAAAAATAATGTATCGTCCAACTAATGTCTTTCACATTTCATTTTAAAATAAATCGCTATGTGTTCCTGTCCTTGTAAGATATAATATCAATTCCACTTTATCAATTTCATACACAAGAAGCCAATCTGGTATGATATGACATTCTCGGCAGTTAACATAATCTCCAGTTAAACTATGATCACGATTTTTTTCAAGTAATTGCTCTCCATTAGCCAGCTTCTTAATTATATCTGTTAATAATAAAATATCATATCCTCTTTTTTGTACTTTTTTTAAGTCTCGTTGAAATTTAGTAGTCGGTTTTACTATATATTTCATGCCAGTAGATCCTTCATCATTGCATCAACATCTGTATAGGATTTCCCCATGGAAAAGTTCTGTTTCATTTGACGCACTTCTTCTATTGCTTCTTTTGTTTCCTTGTTAGGAATATCCATAGAAATCTTAAAAGGTATTCCCTGTTCTCTCACAGCCTGTTTTGCTGATATTGTAAAAAAAGTTGTCATATCCATTCCAAGATTAGATACCAGTTCCTGCAATTGAAGTTTCAAATCCTCATCTATTCTCATTGTTATATTTGTCGTTGCCATAATATCAACTCCTTCCTTACAAGATTATATTATGCAAAAAACGTCATGTCAATACATTGTATATATATTGCACACAATTACTAACAAGCAGATTTTCTTCTTATCTATCAAACCATCTACATCATATTCAAACAAAAATAAATAATCTTTTTCTCTTTACTTTAAGGAATATTTTTCCTGAAGTTGTTTTAATAATCCTTTACATCCTCTAAGTACATCATCATATGTTCGATCAAAATTACCTGTATACCATGGATCGGCAATATCACCAAATTCCCCTGCAAATTCCAATAAATTACATACTTTCTTTTCTGGATCAGCACCTACTATTCGCAAAATATTTCTATAATTCATACGATCCATGCCAATAATATAATCATAATGTTTATAGTCACTCTTTTTTAATTGTATTGCATATTTACCTTCTGTAGAAATCCCTAATGTACGTAATTTATTTCTTGTTCCATAGTGTACAGGATTTCCTATTTCTTCTGTACTTGTTGCAGCAGAAGCAATATGAAATTTATCTTCAATCCCTGCTTTCTTTACTAAATCACGCATAACAAATTCAGCCATTGGACTTCTACAAATATTTCCATGGCACACGAAAAGTATCTTAATCATAATAAAAGTTCCTCCAAAAATTGTAATTATATCATGTTTCCATCTTCAACCTTTACTGCTATTTGCCACTTATCTTCATAAATAATCGTACCTACAAAATTTGTATAAACCACGTCATATTCTTGATTATATTTATCCAATAATGCAATTGCAGGTTGTAGTTTAGAATACATTTCCTGTGAATTATCACATTTAAAAAATGTAATTACTTTTTCATGATTTACACATGGTTCTGGTTCTGGAAGATTCTCTTTAAACCAAGTATCAATTTCTATAAATAATTCTTTTTCATTTTCTGATAATATCCCATTATAAATTAAATTCCAACAAAGACTAAATACTCCTTTGGGATACTTCGTTATATAAGATGTTTCTCTTCCTTGTATTCTCATATATTTATAATTCATAATTCCAACCTCATAATACTTTCTTTTTTATGTTACTTCTTCATTTCCATATAAGGCATTACTTCAAAGCCGCCTTTTCTATAAACATGAACTGCCCTTTTATTTTCTTCTTCAACTTCAAGACGTAATATGGCATTTGGATATTTTTGCTCAATAAAAGATAAAAATTGACTTCCTATCCCTTTTCCACAATATTCTGGTTTTAAATAAATATCTTCTATCCAAATACAAGGCTTACCAAATTCCGTTGAAAAACTTTTTGCAATCATAGCATAACCCATAATAATATCCTTATCTGCGAATATATAGCCCTCTAAATATGGATTATTTTCTATACAATTTTTCACATTAGATGCAAAAATTTCTTCTGAACCATTTGTAGCTACTGCAGGAGATGCATAAAATTCCCGCATCATTTTTATTACATGATTTGTATGCTTATCGCTCATATTAAGAATAGATACCATAATTTTCTCCTTTATTTTTTCTTTAATTTTAACATGAAATAATATCAGTTTCAATAAATATGATAAAACTAAAATCTAATATCTAACATTACCTATATTTTTATTATATTTTTCAAGAAATTCTTAATTTTTTCATTCCAGCATTAACATAATACAAAGACAAAATTCCCCATTTTTTAATGTAATATCAATATCTCCATGATATTTCCTTGCCACTCTACGAATATTAAGCAATCCATATCCATGACAGGCCTTTTCATCTTTTGATGTAAGTAATAATCCACTTTCCATATCCCATTGTAAATCATGAAAAAAACTATTACAAGTTTCAATAATATAGGCATTATTTCTACGATAAGATACAATAGAAATCTCTTTCGACTTTTCCTTTTCTGTATTTTCTATTGCATTTCTTAAAGCATTATGTAAGATTACACTAAGATCAAAAACATTGATGTGAAAATCGGAAGGATAATAAAATTCTGTATAAAAAGAAATTCCATTTTCCTCTGCTTCCTTTTTAAACTCCTGTAAAATTACATTTGTAACAGGATTTCCACTTTCTATCTCCCCTGTTATTTGATTAAATGCTTCTTTTAAATTATTCTGATAAGCTTTTGCTTCCTCTATTTTATTTCCTTCATAAAGCTTTTCTAAAGTAAGCATATGATTTGTCATATCATGCTTTATACTGCGTATATTTTGATAAAGACTTTCTACCTGTTCCATATGATGCTTTATATTTTCTATTTGCATAGACAGAAATTTCGTTTGCTGATTTTCCTCTTGTTTTGCTTTGATATCTTGATATAATATAATCACTGCAAAAATTGCGAGAATGATAATAAGATAAAAGATTACAATAAAAATATCATAAATTCCTCTATTTTTTCCATTTTTTAAAATATAAAAGATACGATAATTTTGTATAATTTTATATGCGATTACTCCTATAAGAGATGGAATCATTAAGATAATCAATTCCTTTTTCCCCATATCCTCACTTTTATTTTTATAAACCTTTAAAATCTGCCAACTTCCTATTACAGTAAATAAAAGTTCCAAAGTCAAATAAACGATACATACACTTACATAAAGAATAAAAAACATACTTGGATGACTTTTCATATAATTGGTATTTTCAGCAAAAGCATATAAATTATCGTATAAAATTTCCGCCATAGCAGTAGAAAGCCAATTTAATGAAAAAAATAAAATGACAAGAAATGCCTTTTGTCTATAATTTCTCTGATCAAACCAAGAAATAAAAAAGAAACTAAGAATGCTTCCTATAAGATATGCCATATCAATATTTATATAAAAAGGCAATAGATAAAGCAAAAGCATAATAAAAAAATATACTATTCCAATATAAAATAGATTTCTTTTCTTTCCCATAACAAGACTTGCAATATCCATTGCCATACCTTTATTTTTTAGTGTCACTGTAGAAATCATAAATGGCTTTATTAAATAATAAAAACAATATCCTCTAATCAAAGCTTCTATGATGGGCAGGAGATAATAAATATCTTTCTCATCAATTACAAGAAACACCATTTTTTCTATTCCCTTCCTTTTCTTTGATTATATCTTAAATAACATTTTACAAAATCTTGATAAGTTTGCTTTGCTATCAGGGCTTGTCCTTTTTTTAAATAAATCATCTTTGCATCATATCTCGTAATAAAATTAAAATTTATCAAATATGCCCTATGAGAACGATAAAAATCATCTCCTACTTTTTTCTCTAATTCTTTCATTTTTCCATAATATTCAATATCTTCTTTCATTGTATGAATGATGATTTTTCGGTTAAATACTTCTGCATAAATAATGTCCTCCAAAGGAATGGTAATATGTTTACCCTTTGCTGTAACAATAAGACTTGGCACTTCCTTTTTTCTATCGATTGATTTTATCTTTCTTTCTTGAAATTGTCTAACAGCATTTTTCAAAACTTCTGCAAATTTTTCTTCTTTCCACGGTTTTACAAGATAATGAAATGCTCCAACATCAAAGGATTGAAATACATAATCTTTTGTAACAGTTACAAAAATAATAATCATCTGCTGATTTAATTTACGAAGTTCTTTTGCCGTTTCTAATCCATTCATTTCTGGCATTTTTATATCAAGAAATAAAATATCTGGAAGGTAAGAAGCATTTAAAACTTCTTGCCCTGATTTATATGCTCTAATATCCTGCGTTGGATAAAACTCCTTTACTTTCTCTATTATCATCTCTCGTATTTCTTTTTGATCATCACATATACCAATCTGCATTATTTTTTATCTCCTTCTATTTTTCCAATGTCCTATTATATCAAAGCCTTTTCTAAAACACAAGGAAACCTAAAAAAATGAAAAAGCACCCAAACAATCAAGTTTGAATGCCATTTAATACAAATAAATTTTTATTTACTTTTATTTACATTTTCCAATATGCTTTTATTTCTTGTTCTGCCTGCAAAAGATCTTCATATATCCTTGTGCAAAATGGTTGTATTGCAGAAGATGCCTTGACAAGATCTGGTATCATAATTGTAAAACAACCTGCTGCATATCCAGCTTTGATACCATTCTCACTATCTTCAAAAACAAAACATTCCTGTGGCATAATTTTAAGTTTTTGTGCTGCACAAAGAAAAATATCTGGTGCTGGTTTTCCATATTTTACTTCTTCTCCACTTACAATTGCCGAAAAATAATTGTAAATCCCTGCTGTCTGCAAGTTAGCTTTCATTTGCTTTAATGTGCTACTACTTGCTACTGACATAGAAACATCTTTTTCTTGAAAAAAATTCAATATCGTATTAACACCTTTTTTTATTGGAACATAATGAGACAATTTTTGTTCTACCCGTTTCCTACATTCCTCGATAATCATTGTTCCATCGGAAACACAATAATAATTTTCAATAATATGACACATATTACTTCCATTTGTTCCAGAAATTGCTTTTATAAAATTGCTATCAAGATTAAGATTTCTTTCTGCAGCAATTTCTTTCCATATCTTTTGATAGATACGTTCTGTATCAAAAAGAAGTCCATCCATATCGAAAATTGCACCTTTATACTTCATTTTCTATGCCTTTCCTTCTTGCTTCTAGTACTTGTGTCATCTCTTTACGCAGACTATCCAATTTATAAAAATAAGTACATATTGCAATTAATATACACAAAACAATTGGAATCCAAATAAAACAAATTTGAATATAGGAAAGTGCTTTTTCTGTTTGTACTACATTTGCAACATATCCTCCATTTTTTAAGAATGCTCCTATCACAAAGCTTGTTAATCCCATTCCACCTTTTACAAAAAATCCCTGAAATGCTGCAATCAAACCAGCTACACTTGCATTTTTCTTATATTCTGAATAATCAATTACATCTGGCTGCATAGCGAATGTAATTCCAAAAATTCCATAGATTCCAAGTCCTGTAATTACTAATCCTGCTAAAAGACAAAATGCTGAATTTTTTCCAACAAAAATCAATAAATCGCCAGCTATATACAACAAAATACTAAAAAACATAAGACTTCTTTTACTATATTTTTTTTCTAATGTTGGAAGTAAAAGTAACATTGGAAGTCCTGATAAGATACCAAGGATTCCTACTAAAGATAGCCAATCTGTTCTGCCTAAATTATATTTAAAATAATAAATAACCGTTGTACTCCTTACTACATATAAAGAAAAATAAAATAGATTGAGAAGAAATAAAATCCATGCCTGCCCTGTAAGTCCTTTAAAATCTTCCTTTAGTGAAGAATGTTTTTGATTAATTGTTGGCGGCACAACTTCTTTTGTACTTGCAAAAGTAATAAAGAAAATACACATAGCAGCAATTCCATATACTGTCATAGTAATTAAATATCCTCTTGCTTCATTTCCATTTCCAAAAAAACGCACTAATGGCTCTGTAATTGACATAACAATGGCTGTTCCAACCATAGCACAAACCATTCTTGTAGACACCAAAATATCTCTTTCATGGATATCTGAAGTTAATCGTGGCACAATAGTATTCAAAGGTATATTTACAACTGTATAAGCTGTACAAAGCAAACAATATGTTATATATGCCCATACAAGTTTTCCCCCGCTTCCAAGATTTGGAATATAAAATGTAAGAAAAGTAAAAATAGCAAATGGCACTGCTCCAAGCAAAAAATATGGCCTTCCCTGTCCATATTTACTATGTGTCCGATCTACAATCAATCCCATACCTGTATCTGTAAAGGCATCTACAAATTTTGTCACTAACATCATCGTTCCAGCGGCAGCAGCCGTAATTCCAAATACATCTGTATAAAAAACCATAAGATACGATGCCATAGTACTAAAAACTAAATTACAGCCAAGATCTCCAATTCCATATCCAATTCGCTTTCCCCATTTTCCCATAATTTCTAAACCCCCTTTCTCTCTACCAATTCATTGTTTCAATCGCAGTCCTTTCAATTGCAAGACCTGCTTTATAATGTTCCATAAAAATCTGAAATCCCTCTACATCTTCTGCATATGGTACTATGGTTTCTCCCAATAATTCTTTAAAAATCCTTGCTTCCAGATAATCTTCCAATTTCTCATTTGGCTCTTTATCAAGCAAATATGCTGCTAAAATTGCAATTCCCCATGCACCACCTTCACTTGCTGTATCCATTACCGTTACTGGTGCGTTTACTGCTGCGGCTAAATACCTTTGACCAATTCCTTTTGTTTTGAAAAAACCGCCATGTCCTGTAATTCGATCTACTTTTACTTTTTCCTGATCCATTAAAATATCCATACCAAGCTTTACAGCTCCTAATGATGTATATAAATGAACTTTCATAAAATTTGCAAGATTAAATTTACTTTCCGCTGTTCGTAAAAATGCTAATCGTCCTTCATTTAACATTGTAATATTTTCACCAGAATAATATCCATATGCCAAAAGTCCTCCACAATCAGAATCGCCTTTTAAAGAATTTGTATACAATTTCTTAAATAATTCTTCTATAGTTACGTTTATTTCCATCAATTCTGAAAATTCTTTAAAAATTCCAATCCATGCATTTAAATCAGAAGTACCATTATTTGCATGGGACATTGCACAAGGAAATCCTGAAGGTGTTGTTACCATATCAATTTCACGATATACTTTGTTAAGTTGCTTTTCTAACACAATCATAGCAAATGTACTTGTTCCTGCTGATACATTTCCTGTTCTTGGTGCTACAGAATTTGTTGCTGTCATACCTGTTCCAGCATCTCCTTCTGGTGGACAAAGCGGAATACCTGCCCTAAGATTTCCTGATTCATCTAAAAATGCTGCTCCTTCTTCTGTCAATATTCCTGCATCTTCTCCAGCAACAAGAACCTCTGGAAAAACATCTTTTAATTTCCAAGAATATCCATATCCTTCTATTAACTTATTAAACTTATTGACCATTTCTTCATTATAATGGTATGTATTAGAATCTATTGGAAACATTCCAGCAGCATCACCAATACCAATCACTTTTTTCTTTGTAAGCTTCCAATGAATATATCCACTTAATGTAGAAACATAATCTAAACTAGCAACATGAGCTTCTTTATCGAGAATCCGCTGATATAAATGTGCAATTGTCCAACGCAGCGGAATATTAAAATGAAATAATTCTGTCAATTCATCTGCTGCCTTTTGTGTATTTGTATTTCTCCAAGTCTGAAATGGTGCAAGCTGTTTTCCATTTTCATCTAATGCCATATATCCATGCATCATAGCACTAATACCAATTACACCAATATTTTGTAATGTAACACCATATTTCTTTTCCACATCTTCTCTTAACGAACTATAACATTTTCTTAATCCTATATGAATTTGCTCAAGACTATATGTCCAAATATTATCAATGAATGAATTTTCCCAATCATAAATTCCTACTGCAAGAACTTGCCCCTTTAAATCAATTAATACTCCTTTTATTCTAGTAGAACCAAGTTCAATTCCCAATGCTGTTTTTCCGTTTACAATTACTCTTTTTGCATCCATAAGCCTTCTCTTTAAGGCTTTGCTGCATGATGCAGCAAAACCTCTATTCCTTTCTATCACTGTCAAATGTTATAAAATATCTATCTCTTTGTTTTAGAAACAAGTAAACGCACCATCAATAATAAAGTCAGAACCTGTTGTAAAAGAGCTTGTATCTCCTGCCAAATATACACAAATTGCTTCCAATTCTTCTGGTTTCCCCATTCTTCCAAGCGGAGCCATTTCATTCCATTTTTCAATTAATGGAATCAATGTTGGAGAATTTAATGTCAATTCTGTTCCAATATATCCGGGACTAATACTATTTACACGAACACCTCGTTTTGCCCATTCAATTGCCAATGATTTTGTAAGCTGTATAACGGCTGCTTTTGAAGCATTATATGCACATTGTGGCTGTGGAACATTAACAATATGTGCTGACATAGAAGCTGTATTAATAATAGAACCACCTTGATGTTCTAGCATATATTTTCCTGCTGCAATATCCGTAAGAAAAATGCCATTTAAATTAATATTGATTACCTTATACCATTGCTCATATGTCATTTCCTCTGCTGGAGCATTAATACAAATACCTGCATTATTATGACAGAAATCAAGTCCTCCAAGTTCTTTTACTACTTGTTGTACCATAGCATTTACTTGTTCCTGATTTGTACAATCTGTTCCAATTGCAATTACTTTTCTTCCTGTTTTTTCCCCAAGTTCTTTTGCTGTCTTTTCCGCCTCCTTAATATCAAGATCTACAATAGCGATATCTGCACCTGCTTCTGCAAATGCTGTTGCTGTACTCTTTCCAATACCTCTTGCTGCACCTGTTACAAATCCTTTTTTTCCATCCAACTTCATTTTTTCAATAATTCCCATAATGATTTCTCCTTTCATTTAATTGATTTTGTAAAATGATTTAACAAATTGTACTTACATAATAACCCCAAAATCGTCATTCGTCAATTGTAATAATTACTAATTTTTCATAATTTTTTTGTATAAAAATTACTATGGATTATTTTCTTTCTTTTATGTTATAATTATATTTTGCTAAATTATTTTACAAAATAAATAAAAAAAGAAAGGATATGAACATAATTTATTTATGAATAAAAGTATAACCCCAAATAAAATCAAACAAAATAATCGAAATATTATTTATAATTATATCTATCTAAAGAAAAAAGTTTCCCAACAAGATATCTGTTACGACCTGCATTTAAGCCGTCCAACTGTTACAACAAATTTAACAGCATTAGAAAAAGAAGGTCTGCTTATGAAATGCGGTCAAATTGATACTGAATTTGTTGGAAGAAAAGCTTCTGCTTATTCTATTGTTCCAAATTATCGCATTGGTATAGGGGTAGAAATCTTAAAGGAAGAAGTAAAGATGATTGCTGTAGATTTATATGGTCAAAAAATTGATCGTTTTGTTTTTCAAATTAATTATAAAAATGAAGATAATTACTATCAAACTATATGTAATAAAATATTAGAGTTTCAAGATATCGCAGGGATTTCTAAAGAACATATCCTTGGTATTGGTTTTGCAATGCAGGCACTTATTTCTCCAGATAAAAAAAGCGTCCTGTATGGAAAAATTCTTTCCTGTACAGGACTTTCTATCAATGCATTTACAAAATATCTTCCCTATCCTTGTTCTTTTGTACATGATGCAGATAGTGCCGCAATTTCTGAATTATGGGTTTCCCCTGAACTTAAAGATGCCTTTTATCTTTCTATTAGTAAGCATTTAGGAGCTTCTATTATCTCTAAAGGTAAAATCTTAACAGGAAAACATGGACATAATTCTACCATTGAACATATCCAAATGCAGACAAAGGGAATATTATGCTATTGTGGAAAAACAGGATGCATGGAAACTCTTTGTTCCTTATCAGCACTTTTAAAAAAAGAAGAATCTTTAGAATTTTTCTTTTTAAATCTTCGGAATAAAGAACCCTCCTTTTTAGAACGCTGGAATTATTTTTTATCCAATTTGGCAAAAGCAATTAATATGTTACATTTAGTTTATGACACAGATTTTATTCTTGGAGGTTATCTTGCACCTTATTTATGTGAAGAAGATCTTGCATTTTTGCATGAAAAAATCAAACAAATGACTCCATTTTATGAATCAGCAGATTTTCTTTTAATAAGCAAAATGCCAAAACATAATATTTCTATTGGAGCTGCACTTCCTTATATTCAAAAATTTTTAAATTCTATGACAGAATAATACCTATATTCATTTACAAGTTTCTGACTTTATAGAAAAACAAATAATATACAAAAGCTTTTCATTGTGTCATTGGAAATTCTACACAAATTGTTGTTCCTTTTCCAAGTTCACTTTGCACATCTATTTTTCCATGATGATAAGCAACGGCATGTTTTACGATGGAAAGCCCCAGTCCCGTTCCGCCAGATTCTTTTGAATGACTTTTATCCACTCGATAAAATCGTTCAAATACCCTATCAATATGTTCTTGTCCAATTCCAATTCCTGTATCAGAAACAGTAAAAAAAATACTCTCTTTCCTCTCTTTCACACTTAAGTTTACGCTGCCACCATCCAAATTATATTTAATTGCATTATCACATAAATTATAGACAATATCATATAAAAGTTTTTTTACTCCAAACAATATACTACTTTCACCATGAACAACAATCTCTATCTTTCTTTCCTCTGCAATTGTTTGTAAGCTTTCTACTACTTCTTTTATTATTTCAAGCAAATCATTTTCTTCTTTTATTAATTCTATTTTTTCATCAAGCTGAGAAAGACGAATAATATCACTAACAAGCGTTACAAGTCTTACGGCTTCTTTTCGAATATGTCCAATAAATCGTGGAATATCTTCTTGTTTTACCATATTATTTTCTATTAATTCTACACTGCCGATAATTCCTTGAAGCGGTGTTTTTAATTCATGGGAAACATTTGCTGTAAATTCACGCCGATTGCGTTCTGCAAGAACTTTTTCTGTAACATCAAAAATAAGCAAAACTGCTCCCATCATTTCATTTTCCGACTCTATTTTACTAACAAGAAATTGATATTCCCGTCCAAATCTGGATTGTTGTATTTCACTATGACCTGATTCCATTGCAGTTTTCATACATAAATTCATTTCATGATCACGATAAATCGTAAGAAAATTCTTACCAACACTGCTTTCTTTTAAAGAAAAAATATGATTTGCAGCAGGATTTATACTTAAGATAATTCCATTTTTATCCATTAAAACAAGCCCTTCTTTCATACAGGCTGTAATTTGCACAAACTCTGCTGATTTTTGTTGCAATTCTTTCAATTGTATTTTAATTTTATTATTTTGTTTATAAATACGATTTAATAATGGAGAAATCTCCTCATAAATATCATTATCTAATGGATTCTCCAAATCAAGATTATTAAAAGGTTTTACAATTCGTTTTGATAATCTGCTTGCAAAAACACCTGACATCATAAGAACTATCACAACAACAATTAAAATAGGCTGTAATATCCCAAAAACTAAAAACCAAATCGTTGCACTATTGATGGAAATTCGCAATACCGTACCATCTTTCATACGTTTTGCATAATAAATTGTTTTCTCTAATAATGTATTAGAATAACGTTTACTTTTTCCTTCTCCTGTTTCTAATGCACGTTTTACTTCGATTCGTTCTAAATGATTTTCTTTATTTTCTGTTCCTGTAATTGTATCATATAAAACCATTCCATCCCCTGCAATCCAAGTAATCCGATAATGATCAGACTGTATTTTCTTTAAATAATTATCTCCTTCCTGTTCTATTGCAGCGATAGAAAGTTCTAATTCATCTTTTAATCCATTTTCTTGTACTTCTCCAAAATAACGATATAAAAATCCCATAATAATCACAATACTTGCAAGTAAACTTGTTCCTGCTACCATAAGAATGGAATTAAAAATTTTTCTTGTCACTTTTTTACCTCCAAACGATAACCAATGCCTCGCACAGTTTCTATGATTTCTCCATAAGAGCCAAGTTTTTGTCTTAGAGTACGGATATGCATATCTACGGTTCTTGTTTCACCGCAATAATCCAT
This sequence comes from uncultured Lachnospiraceae bacterium, assembly GCA_910576895.1. Lineage (GTDB taxonomy): Bacteria > Bacillota > Clostridia > Lachnospirales > Lachnospiraceae > MGBC100174. Next base: position 86,451 of record CAJTJZ010000005.1, read on the forward strand.
TCCCCAAATTTCGTTAAAAAGTGTTTCTCTTGTATATACAATACCGGGATGGGAAAGAAGTAACCGCAAGATTTCAAATTCTTTTAAAGTAAGCAAAATTCGTTTTCCATTGACCGTTACAATATGCTCCTTTATATTTACAATTAAATCTCCCGTTTTTAAAAGATGATCCACCTGCTTTGGCTTACATCTTCTAAGAACTGCTTTTACACAAGAAACAAGTTCCATAACACCAAATGGCTTTACTAAATAATAATCTGCTCCAAAATCTAAACCTTGTATTTTATCATATTCTTCCCCTTTTGCCGTAGCCATAATAATGGGAATCTCTTTCCATTCACTATCTTTTTTCATTTTTTTTAAAATTTCCATTCCATCCATTTCAGGCAGCATAATATCAAGAATCACTAATTCTGGTTTTTCCTTTTGAAGTGCCTGCCAAAAAGAAATGCCATCTTCAAAGCCTTTTGCCTCAAAGCCTGTAGACTGCAGGGTATAAACCTCAATATCTCTTATACTGACATCATCTTCTACACAAAAAATCATATTCTATCCTCCTTATGGACACCAGTAACAGAAAATACAACCCATTCTGCGATATTGGTTGCATGATCACCAATGCGTTCCAAATATTTTGCAATCATCAATAAATCAATGGAACATTCCCCATCGTTTGGGTTTTCTATCATTTCACAAATCAGTGCTTGCTTTATTTTTGTAAAATAATTATCTACAATATCATCATCGGAAATAATTTTCTTTGCTAATGTTATATTTTGTTCAACAAATGCATCGACACTCTCTGTAACCATTTTAATACTTGCTTCTGCCATTTTATGCAAAAGCATATCTAATTTTTTTGGACGATTTTCTACAAATGGAATAATTTCTGCAATGTCCTCTGCCTGATCGCCAATACGTTCCATATCAGTAATCATTTTGAGTGCTGCTGAAACCTGTCTTAAATCTTTTGCTACAGGCTGCTGTTGAAGTAAAAGCTTTAAACATAGAGTTTCTATAGTTCGTTCCTTTCTATCAATCTCTGATCCAAGAGAGGAAACTCCTTGTAAAAATTGTTTCTTTTCCTCTGTTAATGCCTGTAACACGCCTCCAATAATCTCCTCACATAAAGCACCCATTTCAATCATTTCTTTATTTAAAAATGCAAGTTGTTCATCAAATCGACTTCTCATTATCCAAACCTCCCTGTAATATAATCTTCTGTTCTTTTATCTATTGGTGTTGAAAATAACGTTTCTGTATTTCCATATTCAATTAATTCACCTAATAAGAAAAACGCTGTCTGATCAGAAATACGAACTGCCTGCTGCATATTATGCGTTACCATAATAATAGTATACTCCTCTTTCAACTTCATACTAAGCTCCTCAATTTTAGAAGTAGAAATTGGATCAAGTGCTGATGTTGGCTCGTCCATTAAAAGAACTGTTGGTTTTACGGCTAATGCTCTGGCAATACAAAGCCTTTGCTGTTGACCGCCTGATAATCCCAATGCATTTTTCTTTAAACGATCTTTTACTTCGTCCCAGATAGCAGCAGATCTTAAAGATTGTTCTACAATATCATCTAATTTTGCCTTATTTCTTATTCCATGCGTGCGTGGTCCATAAGCAATATTATCATAAATACTCATAGGAAATGGATTTGGCTTTTGAAAAACCATTCCTATCTCTCTGCGAAGTTCATTTACATCAAGAGATGCATCAAAAATATCTCTCCCCTTATATTGAATATCGCCTGTTATTTTTATTCCTTGTACAAGATCATTCATACGATTTAGTGTTTTCAAAAATGTGGATTTTCCACAGCCAGATGGTCCTATTAATGCAGTAATACTCTTTTCTGGAATCTCTATATGAATATCTGTCAGTGCTTGATGTTCTCCATACCATAAACACATATTTTTCACTGTAATAATACTCATAAACTCCTCCTTTTCCCCCAATACTTTTCTACTAAGGAAGCCAATAAATTAATAAATAACGTTAATATGATAAGAATTGCTGCAATTGCAAAAGCAATCTCAAATTCTCCCTGTTCTTTTGCATATACATATAATGCTACGGTAAGAGTAGAGCCAGAATTTGAAAGTGCCTTTTGTATTCCCATCGCTGTAAAACCATAGAATGCGTGAGCAAATCCTGCTGTAAAAAGCAGTGCTGCCGACTCTCCTAAAATTCGTCCTATGGATAAAATACAACCTGTAATGACTCCATCTACACATCCGGGAAGCACTACAGTACGAATCACTCGCCATTTTCCTGCTCCCAGTCCAAATGCCCCTTCTCGATAACTTTGTGGTACTGTCTTTAGACTTTCTTGTGTAGTTCGCATAATCGTTGGCAAATTCATAATAACAAGTGTCAAAGAACCTGCAAGAAGTGATGTTTTCATACCAAAAAACTGACAAAAAAGCAGCATACCTACAAGTCCATAAATAATCGATGGAATACCAGAAAGTGTTTCTGCTGCATATTCAATCATAGCAACTAATTTTTTATTTTCTGCATATTCTGTTAAATAAATAGCAGCTCCAACTCCTAGTGGAAGAGCAAAAAACAAAGTCGTTATTACAATATAAATCGTATTGAAAATATCTGGTAAAATCCCTATTTTCTCCAATAAATAACTTGGTTTTGTCGTTAATAATTCGAAAGAAATATTTGGGATTCCTTTTATAAACACATAAGCAATTATAAAAATAACGAAAGAACAAGTAAGCATTACAGAAATCCCCATAAGAACATACATTACAATACTATATATTTTACGACTTTTTAAAATTTTATGACTCTTTGTTTTCTCTATTGTTATTTTTTCTGTCATTATATTCTGCATTATTTTCTCTCCTTTTTTCCTTTTAGAAAGAAATTCAGTGTTGCATTCATAAGCATAATAAATAAAAATAATACAAGTGCAATCGAAAACAATGCCTGTCTTTGCAATCCACTGGAATAAGACATTTCACTTGCTACTGCCGTTGTTAAAAATCTTACGCTTTCAAATAATTTTGGCATATTTGCTACATTTCCCGATACCATCATCACTGCCATTGCCTCACCAATTGCTCTACCAATTCCTAAAACAATTGCCGTTGCAATCCCGCTTCTTGCTGCAAGAACAGAAACTCTAAAATAAGTTTCTATTGGCGTTGCTCCTAAAGCAAGAGAAGCATCTTCATATTCTTTTGGAACAGCATCTAATGCTGTAATGGATACTTTAATAATCGATGGCAATATCATAATTGCAAGTACAATCATGGCAGCAAAAAGACTTGCTCCATCTGGAACATGAAAAATGCTACGAATACTTGGAACAAGAACAAGCATACCGACAAGTCCATATACAACCGATGGAATACCAGCAAGAAGACTTATTGCTGTTTGCATCACTTCTTTTACTCTTTTTTTTGCTATTTTCGCTAAATAAACTGCTGTAAAAAATCCAATTGGTACGCCAATAAGAATTGCTCCTGCTGTACCATAAATACTGGTTAAAATAAATGGTAAAATTCCATAGGAGGGGTTTTCTGAAGTAGATTCCCATGTTTTTCCAAATAAAAACGGAAAAAGACCAATTTCCCTAATGGCAGGAATACCAGCAATAACCAAGTAAATAGTAATTAATAAAACACATCCTATGGTAATTAATCCAAGAATCAAAAAGATACTATAAACCGTTTTTTCAAATATATTTTTCTTATTTTTCATGCTATGAACTCCTTTGTTTATAACAAAAACTATTCTTCCTGATATGCTGGAACAACACCTGCTTTTTGAATAATCTCTATAACATCACCTGATATACTATAATCAAAAAATTTCTGTGCCATATTAGAAAGCTTTTTATCTTTTTTTGTAACAAGAAGAAAAGGACGCTGTACAATATAACTACCATTCTTTACTGCTTCTTCACTTGGTTCTACATCATTAATAGAAATTGTTTTTATTTTATCGGAAATCGATGCCATAGAAGCATAACCAATAGCATTTGGATTTCCTGAAATTGTTGTAATTACATCACCTGTTGAAGTTAATTCCTGACGATATTTACAAACATCTTCTGTTTTTGTAATAGATTCAAATCCATCTCTTGTACCACTTCCTGCTTCTCTGCCAATTAAAACAATTTCTCCATCATTTCCTCCAAGATCTTTCCAATTTGTAATTTCTCCTGTATAAATTTTCCCAAGATCTTCCATACTTAAATTTTCTATCGGATTTTCTGTGTTTACAATAACTGCAATACCATCGTAAGCAAGTACTGTTTCTATCAATCCTTGTTCTTTTTCTTCATCTTTTAAATTTCTGGAAGAAAGTCCAATATCACATCTTCCCTCTAAAACAGCCTGAATCCCTGTGCCAGAACCTGTTGGATTATAAGTAAACGTTGCATTTGAATTTTCTTGTTCAAATGCTTCCCCTAATATATTAATTACTTTCTCCATAGATGTAGAACCATCTGTTGATACTGTCCCTTCTGCATCACTGCCATTTTTCCCACAACCTGTAAAAATACTGACAGTGATTGCTGCAAATAATAAAATACAGTGAAATTTTTTCATAAATAAAGTCTCCTTTCTCTCTTACATTGTTTTTGTATCTCTTTTTGTTATGTTTCCTATGATACGCATTTAATGTAAAATAAAAAAGAAACCTTTTGTAAAATCTATGTCAAATTTAAAGAGAACCTCGAAAAATTATATTTTCTTAGTTCTCTTTCTTTTTTCTTTATCCTCTTTCTTTTATTCTCTTTATTTTTCTTTTTACAATGATAGCCTGTAGATCTACATCTGCCCACTAACAGCTCCATTTCCTGCACAGCCATGCTTATTTTCTCCGCAATGATGATCTTCCCCACAATGATGTCCTTCCTCATGGTGACTGCAACGAACCTCTGGATTAAAATCAAGATTTCCAGCAAGCAAATCATTTACAACTTCATCTGTATTACCAGATACACCGCCATAAAGTTGAATACCTGCCTGTGCTAATGCTATCTGTGCACCGCCGCCAATGCCGCCGCAGATCAAAGTATCTACACCCATAGCAGAAAGCATTCCTGCTAAAGCACCATGTCCACTTCCTTCTGTACTTACAATCTGTGTATTTTCTATTTTTCCATCTAAAATCTCATAAATTTTAAATTGCTCTGTATGTCCAAAATGTTGAAATACATTTCCATTTTCATAAGTAACCGCAATTTTCTTTTTTTCTTTCTCCATTTTTTTACTTCCTTTCTACTATTGCAATTTAACTGTTTTTTCTATTTTTTCTCTTTTTGCATTAACAATCATAACCCAATCTTCCATAAAATGCAAGAGAAGATCAAGAATTTTCAGAATATCTTGAATTTTATAAATGACTCAGCTATAATAGGATTCTTATATATTGGAAATAAAAAGATTTCTAATATACATAAAAAATAATAAAAGAGGAGTTGTTTTTATGATAGAAATTACTGGACATACAGGTTTAACAGGACTTCTTGGCAGTCCTGTTTCGCATAGCATTTCCCCATCTATGCATAATGAGGCTTTTCATCAGCTTGATTTAGATTATATTTATCTATGCTTTGATGTTAATACAAAAGAACTTCCAAAAGCAGTAGAAGGACTTAAAATGATGAAAGTGCGTGGTTTTAACTTAACTATGCCAAATAAAAATCGAATGACAGAACTTTGTGATAAATTAAGCCCTGCTTCTGAAATCTCTGGTGCTGTCAATACTGTTGTTAATGATAATGGCATTTTAACAGGTTATACTACCGATGGAAAAGGATTTATGCTTGCTTTAAAAGATGAGGGTTATACAATTATTGGGAAAAAAATGACGCTTTTTGGTGCAGGTGGTGTTGCTACTGCTATGCTTGTACAAGCTGCTCTTGACGGTGTCAGTGAAATTTCCGTATTTAGTATTCATGATCAATTCTTTGAACGAGCAGAACATATCGTAGAAAAATTAAATAAACGTACTAACTGTAAAGTAAAACTTTTTGATTTTGATAATGATACTATTCTCCGAAAAGAAATTAGCGAAAGTGCCATTATTGTAAATGGTACAAGTGTTGGCATGTCTCCAAAAACAGATAATTGCATTTTAAAAGATAGTTCCTATTTCCATAAAGGACAGATTGTTTTTGATGCTATTTATAATCCAAAAGAAACAAAATTATTAAAACTAGCCAAGGAACAAGATTGCTTTTTATGTAATGGTATGTATATGCTGCTTTATCAAGGTGCAGAAGCTTTTAAACTATGGACTGGAAAAGAAATGCCAGTAGAACTTATAAAAGAAAAATATTTTAAACAATAAAATTATACTCACGAATGAAAAAGTTTTCTACTTTTCATTCGTGAGTTCATAGCGACTGAAAGCATTATTTTTATTACTCTGATTACTCATTCACATTATAATCAATATTTGCAAGTTTTGCTTGTTTTGTTAAATCCTTTGTTTGAATTGTATAATTCTTCCCATCTTTTATAAAGTGTGTACCACATTGACGAAACTCAAAATTGACCTTTTTCTGAATACATTGCTCTCGAATATCCAATACCCAATTATAATCAAGAGGACGGGCATTTCTGTCCGATTCTCCGCCAACCACAACAAGCTCAATGCCATCAAGATATTTTTCAAGGCTAATTGCTTCAATTAAAGGCTGTGCTGTAATACACTTATGTTTTATTGGCAGTTCTTTGAATATGCTGAGCTTATTATCCGCATTTTTCTGATTTTCTATGGTGCAACAGACTACAACATTTTCATATCCATTGCCCTAATCATCGGGAATGCAATCCATAAATCGGTCTATGCGTTTTGTGAGAAAAAGGAAAGTACAATCCTGCCGCTGCTTTATCATTTGCCAACAGTCATCACGCCAACCATCTGCTTCTTCTATGAGAAAATCAGTGGAAAAACACAGATAAACAATTCCTGATTTCATCTTATATTCACCATTTTTCTTTTTCTCTACGGGTTTTGTAAAATCCTTTGTCTTTACAATTTCAGCCGTATTGATACCACGCTTTACATCACCTTTATGTATATAACAGTATAAACAGCCTTCGCTGCATTTATGGCAGCCACGCCATGGATTCCACATTGCCATTTCTAAAACCTCGATTTTTCGTAATTATAGGGAATTGAGTTGGTGTATATTTTTCTCAAATGCTACCAATGCCACTTTATGTATGCCCTCTGCTTCCAAAACTTTCATTGCTGAGTCAACCAGCTTTTTCCCAATTCCCTGTCCCTGAATTCATTTTCTCAAATTTTTATTTAATTGTAATCTTATTCTCTTTTGTTATTTTTTGACCACTTTCTAATTTTATTATTGTTGTAATAACTGCTTTCCCTTTCTTTTTCGTCTTTATTACACCTTTGGAAGATATAGATGCAATTTTCTTATTTCCTGATTTATATGTAATGTTTGCTTTTTCTGTTGCAAATTTCTTACTTGTACTAACAGTATCTGGCAAAGAAACCTTTACTTTTACATTCTTTCCTGCCTTTACTGAATTTTTTGTAAGAGATACTTTAATCATTTCCTTTATTGTTTCTACATTTTTTCCACTTAGTTTCTTTGCAGATATGATATAATCTGTATTACTTATTGCCTCCATTGTTATCATTCCATCTGCTGTTACTTTCGTTTTACTATTTGCCACTTCTTCTAATTTTCCAGTTCTCGTATTGTATTTATATATATAAACAATACTATTTCCTGCAATATCTGTTTTCTCTATGGGAGCAGATATTTTAAAACCTACATTTTCTGCCATATTTTCTGCAACAGAAATGACACCTGTTTTTTTCTGATTTCCCTTACTTGTTGTAACTACATTTACTAAAGCCTTTTTCTCATCAACAAGATTACTAGCACTATCTACCTTTACAGATATATTCAAATTTTCTAAAGAAGCTTTTACCTTTGCTAATTGTTTTGCAGGAATCGTTACTATATAATTATCGTCAGACTTATTTTCTATCTTTACTTTCAAGCCTTTCTTTATTCCTTTCGCAGTTTCAATTGCATCCCTTGTTAGCATTACTTTATCCACATATGCTCCATCTATCTTTGGAATGCTAATATTAACAATTGTATTTGCTTTGCCTTGTACTGTACTTGTAATTGTCTGTTTTGAAATTTCTACTACAAGACTTTCTACTTTATTATTTTCAATAATACTTTTTAGTAAATCCTCAGCGACTGTAATTTTTCCAGTCTTTGCAATCCCTGTAAGAATAATGACATCAGTACTTGCATTCCCTGCAGTATCTGTTTTTGTTACTGCTTGTAACACTACACTATTATCTAATGATGTTACATTCTTTGTTTCTACAGAAGAACCATCTGTCTTTTCTTCCTTTACGGACTCTATCTTTGTTCCATCTGGTTTTTCCTCTACAATGGTTGTTTTTACAATATTATTTTCTTGTTTTTCTATTGTAGTTGTTACGATTGTTCCATCTGGTTTTTCTTCTGTTGTAACTGTTGGATTTTGAGTACTTGTATTATTATTTTCTGCTTCATTATTTGTTCCTGTATTATTAGAAGCATTATTATTTCCTGTATTTGTATTACTATTTGTATTATTTATACTACCATTGCCACTACTAGTACCATTACCACTATTATTACTATTATTACCATTATTTCCCGGTTGATCACTTGGTTTTTGATTATTTTCTGAATCATCTGGTTTATTATCTGGCTTATTTTGATTATTGTTATTATCATCAGAAGATGGTTTTTCACCTTTAATTATAATATAAGCCATATTAATACATAAAGCATCTTTTGCTTCTGCTCTAAGCTTTATGATTTCATCTTTCTCTAATGTAATTGTATTTGATGTTACTTTACAATCATTTTGTGGAATTTCTAAGGATTCACAAAGTATCTTATCGTTTGCTTTTATCTGCACAGGACTAGAAACATTCCATGGATTGACAAAAGCAGTTTCTATTATATAAGTACCAGCCGACAATTCAAAATCATATTCTAAATGTCGATCAATATTATCTTCAAACTAATCTTTTGTATAACGATTGCTAACTTCTTTTGCTACTCCATCGCCACCAATCTGTTCATTTGCCCATGTATGATTTGTAAATACGCCTTTTTCTGCATCTCCATGTTTTTCACTGGCTTCTGTATTATCTACAATTCCCCAAGAATATCCTGTTTTTGCATCTTTTCCAAAA
>CAJTJZ010000006.1 GCA_910576895.1 uncultured Lachnospiraceae bacterium
TGTTTCAATTTCAATAGATAATGAAGGCTGCCCAAGCAGCAGCGTAAGAAGTTCTTTGATATTTTCTTGGAGCAGTGGTTCTCCTCCAGTAAGTGTAACATTGTGAATGCCTGTGGAAAGAATTTTATCGCAAATTTCTTTTTCTGACATAAGCTGATACTTAGCGTTTTTTTCATTTGCCCATGTAGTATCACAAAAAGAACAGTGAAGATTACAGCCTTGAAAACGGACAAAAACAGCAATTTGTCCAGCTCGTTGACCTTCTCCATTAATACTTGTAAATAATTCTACAACTTTATAATAAGACATTTTTTATTCCTCGTTTATTATTTTCTATTATTTAGCCCATTAGATTTTTATTATAGCATGGTTAAAATGGATGTACAATAAAAATATTAAGATTTATACAATGAAAAAATGTAACTAATTTGTGAATGAAATATTTACAAAAAATTCATAAAATATCTATTTTCTCTTGAAAATTTGAATAAATTGTGATAAGATATAAGTAAGCTTTTAGCTTAATATGAAAAAAATGTGAAAAATTTATGAAAAGGAGGAGTAATTATGAAAAAAATGAGAAAATTGCTAAGTTTATTGCTTACTGCTTCCACAGTGGCAACATTGTTTACGGGCTGTGATGGAAATGAAGACAACAAAACTACTTCTACAGGTCAGAAATCAGAAACACAAAGTCAGACAGGAAATAAAAATGATGCTGTTCCACCACCAAGCTCTGAGGATGGATTTCCTGCGATGACAACAGAAAATATTACATTAACCTATCTAAATTTTGATGATCAGGTGACAACAGAAAAGCTTGCAGAGAAATTTACAGAAAAATATCCAAATATTGAGGTAGTTGTTCAATATGTAGAAGCAAAAGATTCTAATAATACTTTAATGAATTTAATTGGTGCAGGACAGACACCAGACTGTTTTATGTATTCTGATTGTGATTATGCACTTTCTCATGAACTATTGTATGATATGACAGAGTACTGGAAAGCAGATCCTGAAAATAAAGAGCTACTTCCTACCATCAATGAATTAAAACTTGGATATTATTTTTCTGATAAGAAATGGGGAACACCGATGAAATTTTTCCCCGGTGTTGTTTTTGTTGATAAGAATGAATTGGAAACGCTTAATATTGATATGCCTCCAACAGACTGGACATGGAATGAAATGATTGATTTAATTAAAAATGCAACAGATTTAGATCAATCTCCTGCCTATTATGGGCTTGGATATTATCATCGATTAGATTCTTTATATGGTATTGCCGCAGGACAGGATGTGATTGGTGAATTTGGTTTTAATGGAAAGACATTTGATCTTTCGATTTGGGCAATTGGAGAACAGGAATTTGCAGATTTAAAGATAAGTAATTATGTAGCACCTCCACAAAATTCTCCGGGGATGGAACAATGGATGGGGGCTTATGATTTTTGGCATGGGCAAAGCGGTCGTGTTGCGATAGAAACAGAAGCTTATTGGACTTTTATGAATCTTTGGGATAAGCAAGAATATCGAGATATGGGACTTTTATATGTTCCATATGTAATTCCTTCTGTGGAAGAAACGGAAGGTGTTCATAATTCGATTGCTTCCTTAGATTTTGGTGGTATTTCTTCTGGAACAGAGCATCCAAGAGAGGCATATGAATTACTAAAATTTATGGGTTGGGGAGTTGATGGCTGGAAAGAAAGAATTAAGATATATAATGATGAAAGTATTACAAATTTAAAAGGTGAGCCATTAATTCGTGCAGGAATGCCAGCTCCAATTACAATGAATCAAGAAGTTTGGGATGAATATAGAAAATTATATCCACAAGATGAAGTAGAAGGGCCATATTGGGATCGTTACTTTGAATCTTGTACAAGACCAATTCCATTTGGATGGATGCAGATTCCGGGCTATTGGACATTTTGTGATGAATACTTTAATAAGCTTGGTATTCATGATCTTGTTGATGCTGGTAAAAATAAAGCGATTGATTTTGCAGAGGAAGCGACCGAACAGGCAAATGATTATTTTGCAAAAGCGATGGATACATATTTTGGTATTGATGTCACTTCTGATAGTTATACATTTGAAAGAGATTTATCAGGAAATACAGATGCAAAGCTTTCTTTTGGATCAGAATCATAAGAAAAAATAAAAATATATAATTTGATATACTGGCGGTCGAAAAATATGACCGCTCAGTATAAAAGTTATATCTATATTTTGCAGACCTCACAAGAAAAAAGTCTTTTATCTAATTTTTTCATAGATAAAGGGCTTTTTACTATTCCTAGGATAGTTTGGATATATTCAAAAAAGATTTTAAAATAATCTGTTGTAAATTTGTGGATATTGTTATAAAATGTTATTATTATAATGATTGTTTGCTATTAAATGATAGTGACAGAATGGAGGATATAAATGGAACCAATCAAGGATATGATCGCATGGTATCGCTTTGATGATCCAGAAAATTTAGGAAAGGATTATTCCGGGCATGGACGTGATGCAAAGCCATGTGGTGATAATGCACCAATTATTAAAGATATGGATGGACGTATGGCACTCCATATTGAAGGGGAGGGTGTTCGCCGGCGTTCTTATATGGAGCTTCCGGAAAATATTTTACAGGAAGTAACCGATGAAGATGGAATGTGCATCACTTTTTGGTTAAATCTTTCGAAAGGATATAATGTCTGGGAACGTATTTTTGATTTTGGTAAAGATCATTTAGGACCATATTTGTTCCTTACTAGAAATCTTCGTGCAAGCTGTTTTTCAGGTGCTGATTTAATTGCCGATCCGGGACAGTTTTTTCCAGTACATATTTGGAGACATGTTGCATTCATGGGACAAAATATGGAACAGAAAGCAGTGCTGGTCCTGTGATTTATATTGATGGGGAAATGGTAGCCGATGGCTCGATTAGTCAGACAAGCAGCGGAAATTATAAGCGTTTGCGGGAATGGTTTGCAGGACTTCAAGTAGAAGGTAATTATGTAAATAATTATATTGGATTTTCCCAGTTTGAAGCTGATCCTGATGTTCATGCTTCTTTGATGGATTTTCGTATTTATAAACGAACACTTTCTGAAGATGAAATTATCAATATTGTATGTGAAACAATTTCTGAACATGATGTAATTAATATTGTTTTTGATAAATATTTAACACCACCAGATAAAATTGTTACTCAAAATATTGATTTACCAACAAGTTTTATGGGAGGAAAGGTATCTGTTTCTTGGAAATCAGAAAAAGAACATGTACTTTCTTCCGATGGTAAAGTGGGTGATTTTGAAAAACCGGAATATATTCGTATGGATGTTACAGTTTCCATGGGAGAAGAATCACGTTCTGAAAGCTATTATGTAAATGTTGTACCAAAAATTACAACACCATATACTATGACAATACATACAGGGCGGGAAACGGTTGATGTTAGTGATACGTTATATGGACTATTTTTTGAAGATATTAATAATTCCGCAGATGGGGGACTTTATGCAGAGCTTGTCAATAATCGTTCCTTTGAAGCATTTGAATATAATACTTATGATGCTTTTTCTGGTGTTGATGGCAAATCAACAGGACGAAATCATACGCCATTAAAATATTGGTTTGGTGATTTATATAAAGTATCTCCGCAAAATCGTGGTGGTTTAAATGAATATCTAGGGATTACAAAACCTGATACAAGTGAATACTATATATCAGTAGCCGATGGTGCTGTTCTTTATAATCGTGGTTTTTGTGATGAACATGCAACACTTTCTATGTATCTTCATGCAGGAGAGCGTTATGATTTTTCTATTTGGGCAAAGCTTGGCAGAGGTGTTACCGAAGCAGAGATTATTGTAGAACTTGTTGATGGAGCAGATCAAAGTGTTAGTAGTGCTGTATTACTTTCGATTACGGAAAGTGAATGGAAGAAATATGGAAAAGAAGAAAAGCTTGTCCTTGTTGCTACCAAGACAGGATATGCACAATTAAAGATGTCTTTTCATGGTAATGTAGCAATTGATATGGTATCCTTAATGCCAAGAAATGTATGGGGAGCGAAAGAAGAAGCAACCTCAAAAACAGCTCATGCTAATTACCTTGGAAATCCAAATTATAGGCTTCGCCGTGATATGGTAATTGCAATGCGAGATTTGCATCCAACATTTTTACGTTTCCCGGGCGGTTGTATTTCGGAAGGATCTTATATTTGGGAAAATGTCTATGATTGGAAAGATTCTGTTGATGATATAGAATACCGAAAGGAAAATTATAATGTTTGGGGCTATATGATGACTATGGGACTTGGCTATATGGAATATTTCCAATTAGCAGAGGACTTAAATGCTACGCCGCTGCCTGTGATGGCTTGTGGTGTTCTTTGTCAGGCACGTTCTGATTATGCAAATCCGGCAGGAGGAGCTTTACAAGAAAAATATATTCAAAATTTTATTGATTTAATTGATTTTGCCATTTCTGTTGACTTTAAACATAATGAATGGGCAAAGCTTCGCAAGAAAATGGGACATGAAGCTCCATTTGATTTGCATTATCTTGGTGTAGGAAATGAAAATTGGGGAGAAAAATTCTTTGCAAGTTTTGAAGCTTTTAAATATGCAATTGATCAGCATATGAAACAATATTATCCAAATTATAAGTTGACCATTATTTCTACGGTAGGTGCACAGGCAGATGATGATGCTTATAAATATGGTTGGCAGTTCTTAAGTGGAAATTTAAAAACAGAGGGTGCTGTTGTAAGTTTTACAGATGGAGAAAAAAGCTTTGAAAAAGAAGTAACTTGGTATGAACATGAAAAGAATTATATGGAAACAATTGCAGATGAACATTATTATCGTTCTAACCAGTATTTATTTGAAAATGTAGATCGCTATAATTACTATTATAGAGCCTATCATGAAGATGGTACTTTAAATGAGGAGGAAACTTCGAAAGTATTTGTAGGTGAATATGCTTCTTCCGATAAAAATACATTGGCAGGTGCAATTGCGGAAGCAGCACTGATGACAGGATTTGAACGCAATGCTGATGTTGTACGTCTGGCTGCAACTGCACCATTATTTAATAAAGTACGGCTGGATGGATCTTACCGTTGGACACCAGATGCGATTTGGTTTGATAATGATTCTGTTTGGCTTACACCAAATTATTATGTACAACAGATGTTTGCAAAATATATTGGAAAGAAAGTAGTAGAAACTTCTTTTACAAGTTATGCAAAAGGAAATCAGGTTCTTACAGAACCATATGGTGGTATTGAAATTGCTACTGGAAATGCGGAACTTTTAGTAAAGGAAGCAAAAGTAATTTCTAATCAAGATAAGTCTGTGCTATTTTATCAAGATTTTACAAAAGAGCTTGCACCAGAATGGGAAGTGCTTCCGGGAGCACAAGGCTATATTCAGGAAAAGGGAAAAGGGCTGACACTTCCAGCGTGTGCTACAGGATTAAATGGTATTTATATTATGAATAAATCTTGGAGCAATTATACCTTTATTGTAAAAGTGCAGCGTGTCAATGGATTTGGCGGTTTTTATATTGGTACAGGACTTACGGAAGTTTTAGAACCAGAAAAGAAAGATGTACTAGAATATGCAGTTGGAATGGATAATACAGTCACAGGACTTCGTGTCTTAAAACAGGGAGTTGAGGGATATCGTCTTGGTGATTATTCTTCTAGTCTTGTGACAGGAAATATGCGTGAGTGCAATTATGAAGAAATTGAGGATAATGTTCTTTATACTGTAACTGTAGATTTTGGTGGAGAAGATGGAAAGCATATTCATTGTTATTATACAGATAATGAAGATTTTCATAGTAAGACATTGGATTATAAATTAGAAGCATATAATCGTGCCATTTATCATGCGGTTACAAAAGATGAGGAGCATTTATATGCAAAGTTTGTAAATCCTTCGGAAGTTCCAAAGAAATTAGAGGTGACAATTGAAGATTATAAACAAGTAGGTACTGCAAAGATGATTGTATTGACAGCAGAGCCAGAGTTAGTTCATATGGCAAATGTAAATACAAAAGGCAAAGAACTTGTAAGACCAAAGGAATATATGATTGCTGTAAATGATCAAAAGGCACAGATTTTATTGCCAGAAAATTCCGTATGTATTGTTGTATTTTAAGGATACCAGCAGCCCCAAAATGATATTGGCAATTGGTATGAACTCACAAGCGAAAAAAGGAAACCTGTTTCGCTTGTGAGTATAGCTGTAACTCTACAGTGTAAATAGAATATCGTAAGAAAATAAGAAAGAGGGTAAAGATAAAATGAAAGTATTAGTGATTAATTGTGGAAGTTCTTCTCTTAAATATCAGTTAATTGATTCGGAAACAGAAAAACCATTAGCATCTGGTTTATGTGAAAGAATTGGTATTGATGGTCGTCTTGTGCATAAGCCAATTGCAAAGGGACTTGATAAGGTGACAATAGAAGCAGAAATGAAAACGCATGAAACAGCAATTAAGATGGTATTAGATGCTTTAACCCATAAGGAACATGGAGTGATAGAAAATCTTGATGAAATTAAAGCAGTAGGACATCGTGTTGTTCATGGCGGAGAAAAATTTGCTTCTTCTGTTATTATTTCAGAGGAAGTAATCGAAGCAATTGAGTCCTGTAATGAATTAGCACCTTTGCATAATCCAGCAAATTTAATTGGGATTCGTGCCTGTCAGGCAGCACTTCCTAATGTGCCTATGGTGGCTGTTTTTGATACTGCATTCCATCAGACAATGCCAGAAAAGGCATTTTTATATGGTCTGCCATTAGAATATTATGAAAAGTATAAAATTCGCCGTTATGGTTTTCATGGCACAAGCCATAGTTTTGTATCACAGGAACTGGCAAAGGCAGCAGGACTTGATATTAAAAATTCAAAATTAATTGTATGTCATCTTGGTAATGGCTCTAGTATTAGTGCTGTATTAAATGGAAAATCTATAGATACTTCTATGGGCTTTACTCCATTAGCAGGTGTTTTAATGGGAACAAGAAGTGGTGATATTGATCCAGCAATTATTGAATATATTATGAAAAAGGAACAAAAAGATATTGATGCAACTATGAAGCTTTTAAATAAAGATTCTGGTGTTTATGGTCTGTCAAGAAATATTTCTAGTGATTTTCGTGATTTAGATCAGGCATATCGAGAAGGAAATAAAGCGGCAGATAATGCAGTTCAAACATTTTGTTATCAAGTTGCAAAATATGTAGGTGCTTATGTGGCAGCATTAAATGGTGTGGATGCGATTGCATTTACAGCAGGTGTTGGAGAAAATGATGGAAGAGTACGAGAACTTGTTATGGCTCAGCTTTCCTATCTTGGCATTACGATTGATAAAGAAGCAAATAAAACACGTGGAGAAGAAAAGATGATTTCTACAAAAGATTCCAAGATAAAAGTTTATATTATTCCTACAAATGAAGAACTTGCCATTGCAAGGGAAACCGTAGAACTTATTTAAATTATTTATAGAAAATAGGGAGGAATCTATTTGAAAGAACTAAAAGATTATGTAATTACAATTCCTGATTTTCCTGAACCGGGGGTTTTATTTCGGGATATTACAGGAATTTTGCAGGATAAAGATGGGCTGCATCTAGCAATTGATAAACTGGAAGAATGTTTAAAAGATCTGGAATTTGATATGATTGTTGCACCAGAATCAAGAGGATTTATTTTTGGAATGCCAATTGCTTATAATCTTAACAAACCATTTGTACCAATTAGAAAAAAAGGGAAGCTGCCAAGAGAAACCGTTTCTGCAAGTTATGCATTGGAATATGGCATAGCAGAAATGGAAATACATAAAGATGCTATTTGGCAGGGGGCTCGTGTTGTGATTGTAGATGATTTAATTGCAACAGGAGGAACAACTGATGCTATGATAAGACTTGTGGAACAGCTTGGTGGAGAAGTTGTAAAAATAGTATTTGTTATGGAACTTGAGGGACTAGAAGGGAGAAAAGCTCTTTCTGGTTATCAAATAGATTCTATATTAAAGTATCCCGGGAAATAACAATAAGAATTTTTATAAGAAGAAAGGATTTTGACTTTTATATGTTTCGCATTTTTTTCCCAGATAAGGTGATGGATTCAACTTATGAAATTGATTTTAAAAACCTTTATAAAGAAGGGATTCGTGGTGTCATCTTTGATATTGATAATACCCTTGTAGAACATGGTATGGATGCAGATGAACGTGCAATTGCTTTTTTTATAGAATTAAAGAAAATTGGCTTTTCTGCCTGTCTTTTATCAAATAATAAGCAGCCGAGAGTAGAACGTTTTAATCAAAAAATTGGGGTATATGCTATTTGGAAGGCAGGAAAACCAGCAAGAAAAAATTATTATCATGCGATGGAATTAATGGGTACAGATTTAAAGAGCACTCTATTTGTTGGAGATCAACTTTTTACCGATGTTTGGGGTGCGAAACGGATTGGAATGAGAAATATTCTTGTACATCCAATTAGTAAAAAAGAGGAAATCCAAATTGTATTAAAACGATATTTAGAAAAAATTGTTTTGTATTTTTACAAAAAAGAACAGAAGAAAAAACAAAGAAATTGAAAAATTCTTCGTTGTCAGTAGGGATAGAGTATGGTATGATAAAGAAAAAGAAAAAATCATTGTGTGGCAAAAAAAGTTTGCCAGAAAGAGAGGTTTGCTATGGAAGAAGTATGCGATGAGAGCAAAGCAAAAGTATCCCCTGTAATTGTTCAGTTCTTTTTTAAAGATGGATTTCGTTATTGCCATTTAATTAAAGAAGGCATTGGAGCAGTTATGATTATTAAAGAAAATGATTATGGTATGTGTAATGCTATTTTTCCGGCTAATTTTGAGGGAAAAATTATTAGTGAAACACCGCTTTTATGCAGAACATACCTTGGGGCAGATATTGCTAGAAAAGATTTTTGCCGTATGATTGGAAAAATTTGCTGTAAATATGATGAATCGAAATATTTTAAATTGCAAGATCAGCATCCAAAGTTAAATAAGGTACTTCCATCGGAAGAGCCAGCACTACAGGATTTAATTCAAAAGATTAAGGAAAATACAGATCTATTTGTATTGTAAATCATATCTAAGCTAAGTGTAATAAAGTGCGAAAGGGGTTACTATTATGGCAACTACAACAAATTTCAGTGTTCGTATGGACAGCGAAATTAAAAAGCAGTGTGAGAGTTTATATAATGAATTAGGTATGAATCTTACAACTGCTATCAATGTTTTTTTACGCCAGTCACTTCGTGTTGGTGGTTTTCCTTTTGATGTGAAACTGGAACAGCCTAGTAGGGAAACCATAGAAGCTATGCTAGAAGCAGAACATATTGCAAATGATCCAAATGTAAAACATTATTCTGATGTGGAGGAAGCCCTACAGGAGCTTAAAAAATGAATCGTAATATTGTCTGGACAACAAAGTTTAAAAAAGACTATAAGCTTGCAATGAAACGTAATTTGGATATGGATCTGTTGGATAATATTATCCGAGCCTTATCAAGGGGCGAAATACTACCAGAGAAAAATAAGGATCATGAACTGACTGGCGATTGGATAGGACATAGAGAGTGTCATATTCAACCAGATTGGCTTCTTATTTATCGGATTGAAGATGATGTACTAGTTTTGACATTATCTCGCACAGGAACACATAGCGATTTATTTGGAAAATGATTTTTACCGCCGTAAATATTACTTTTGCGGCGGTTTTAAAAATTTAAAGCGATTTCTTTGTAGTTTTTCTTTTCTTTTGGGGTGTTTGTTCTATCATAGCAGAAAGCTTTTCCATCGCTTGTTTTAATCCACCGACTTCATTAATTAAACCTTCCTTTACAGCATCTTGTCCAACAAGCAATGTTCCAAGATCTTTTGTCATCATTCCTGTATTCATCATCATTTCTCGTATTCGTTCTTTTTTAGCAGTACAATGGGTGCAAATAAAATTTAAAATTCTTTCTTCAATTAATTGAAAATAATCATAGGTTTGTTGTGCTCCAATTACCATACCATTCATACGAACAGGATGGATAATCATAGTACCCGTTGGAACAATAAAAGAATAATCAGCAGCAACAGCAAGTGGCACACCAATAGAATGACTGTCACCAATCACAAGACTGACTTTTGGTTTGCTTAAGGAAGCAATCATTTCAGCAAGGGCAAGTCCGCAGCTTACATCACCGCCAATAGTATTATTTAAAATTAAAATTCCTTCAATATTTGTATCATCTTCTATAGAAGCAAGCTGTGGAAGAAGATGTTCATACTTTGTTGATTTTCGTTGATTAGGAAGCTGTTCATGGCCTTCAATTTCTCCAATAATGGTAATAAGCTGTATTTTATGTTTACTGTTATTTAGAAGTGCTTGTCCATATTCCTTCACAGAAGCTGTATTTTCTGATGATTGTAAAGGTTCTTCTTTTTTTGTATTTTCAGATTCTTTATCTTCCATATCTTGTATAAAATCAAGCATATCCATGTCTTTTCTTTTCCTTTCCTTTTTTTATTCAAAGTGTTTCCAAAAAGAAGGAATTTCATGCATATATTTTAGAAAATATAGATACCTCTCGGAAATTGAGAATTTAAGATTGCATAGAATTTTACAACGTGTTATAATAAAAAGATAATATGTTTTTTACTTAGAAAAAGATTTTAAGGAACTGTTTTTTTAGAAAAAGTACAAGGATAATGTGGAGGGGTTGCATGGGACAAAAGAAGTTGATCATAGTTGTATCTATTGTTCTATTTTTGTTTGGTTTTGCCTGTCCAGTGAAAACTGCTGCAAAAGAGCAGACAGTAATCAAAGTAGGTTATAGCAATTCCGAATTTTTATATGCAGGGTCAAAAAATGCTTATGCAGGTTATGGTTATGAATTGCTTCAAACAATTGCACAATATGAACCAGTAAAGTATGAATATATTTATGCAAATCCAAAAGAATTGCGAAAAATGTTAGAAAAGGGAGAAATTGATGTATTAGCTCCTATGAATAAAGATGAAAAGCTAGTGGAAAAATTTGATTTTACAGATTTAAGCATTGGTTCTAGCCAGATGGTAATTAGTACGGTGGAAAGTAGTGATACAGCAGATAGGTTAAATACAGAAAGAATTGCAGTTGGAATGATGGCAGGTAGTACGATAAATAAAAAATCATTTCGGCAGTATTGTAAAGAAAATAATATTGATGCATTACTTGTTCCGTTTTCTTCGTTTACTTTACTAAAAGATGGTGTAAAAGAGCGTTCGATTGATGCTGTATTTGCAGAACGATGGGATATTAATCATTATCAAATTCTTGCACGTTTTGGTGTAAGGGATATGTATTTTGCAGTTACAAAGGGAAATGAAAAAGTGCTTTCTCTTTTAAATGAAGGGCTTGAAAAAATAGAAGCAGATTTTCCAGAATATCGGCAGATGCTTTATGAAAAGTATTATGCAAGTAATGATATTACAGGAACGGTTTTAACATCAGCAGAAAAAAAATTTTTGGAAGGACTTGGAACAGTAAAAGTAGCTGTTCCGGGAAATATCGCTCCATTGCAGCAAGAGGAAGAACAGGGGAAATTTTCTGGTATTCATATAGAAGTATTAAATACTATTGCAGATAAAATAGGGGTTACATTTGAATATAGCAATACAGAAACATTAAATTATGCGGTAGAGCTTATGAAAAATGGGGAAGTTGATATTATTTGCAATGTTGTAGATAATACGGATTGGGCGGATCATTATGGTTTTTTATTGTAAAGCCAAAAGAGCAAAATCTTACCAATGGGAAAAGAGTGTTAGCACAATTTAATCATAATGTAAAATTTTCTGGTTACTATAATTCTTCTATTCTGGAATGTGCATCATTAGAAGAATGTGTTCGTTCTGTAAAAGAAGGAAAAACAGATTTTACCTATGGAAATATTTATGCCATAGATTATATAAGAGCAAAGGCTGCTTATCGGGATTTTGATGTTTCCACTATTTCAGAAATTGGAGGAAAGTTTTGTTTTGCAATGTCAAAACAAGATGATTTAACACTATATCATATTATAAATAAAACAGTGAAAAGTATTACTTCGGAAATGATAGAGGGCATGGTTGCAAATGCAACCATGAACAGGAAAACAGAATTTAGTTTACTTGGATATATTTATGATCATACCATTGGAGTTATTCTTGTAATCTTTATGGCTGCGATTCTTGTTGTCTTTGTTTTTATTTATTTTATGCGAAAAAGTACCGTAATAGAAAAGCAAATTTCAGAGAAATATACATTATTAGAGCAACGTTATGAAACCGTTATGGATTTGACGGGTGATTGCCTTTTTGAATATATTCCAGAAATGGATATTATTTATTTTTCAAAAAGTCTTTCAGAAAAGTTTGGATTAAAAAGACAATATAAAAATTTTCAAAAATTTGATCTTTTAGTAAAAAATAACATACATTCAGATGATATGCCAATATATGAAGAATTTATAAAGAAATTGTTGACAGCACAGTTTCATGATAGTCAAATACAGATACGACTTTTAGATAAAAAACAAGAATATGAGAAATATTATTTGTCTGTTTGCTGTGTTCAGGGAAAAGAGAAACAATCAGATTATATTCTTGGAAGGCTTTATGATGAACATACGAAAATTATGGAAAAAACAAATGCTTCTGATTTTAAGGGCGTGTATTCTTATTTGGAAATTAGAGATATGATAGAACATACATTAGAACAATCAGAACAGCGAGAAAAACATGTGATGATTTTAATGAATATTCGAGGACAGTTCGAGGAAGGTTCTTATAAAGGAGAAACAGATCCTTTATCACGTGCTCTTACTTGTATTCAGTCTTGTGTTAGAGGTACAGATATTATAGGGCGTTCTGGTGATGAACAGTTATTATTGTTTATGACAAGGATTCAGTCGAGAGAACAAATTGAGAATAAATTAAGTAAAATAAAACGTCTTTTAAGAGATGAATTTTATTTGGATTCTATAGAAATTCAAATTGGATATTCTGTTTATCCTCTGCAAGGGGAAACTTATGGGGAACTTTATGAACTAGCAGTTTCTGATATGGTAGAATTATAAGTTCTTTTGATATTTTTGGAGCATAAAAATGAAGTTAATAAAAAATAAAACACTGTTTAGCAGACAAGTTTTTTTAATTATGTTAGACATTATTTTAGTGAATATAGCAGCATATCTTCCACTGTATTTTCGCTATGAATTTTCCATTTCAGCAATTAATGTAATGTATCTTGAAAATATTACGAAATATACGGGGATTCAAACGCTTTTAATGATTGTGATATTTTCTTTATGTCATTTATATACAAGCCTTTGGAAATATGCTGGCATTGATGAGTTTACCAATGTTGTATATGCTTGTACTTTAGGGACATTATGTCATTTTATTGGTATGAGGCTTTGCAAAATGTCAATGCCAAGAAGTTACTATCCTTTAGAAGTGATTTTTATGATTATTGTTATAACTACAACGAGATTTGCTTATCGCTTTCTACGTTCTTTTGGAAATAGTGCTTCTCAAGATTCAAAAAATAGGATTATGATTATTGGGGCAGGGGAAGCTGCCAATATTATTATTAAGGAAATTCATAATAGCCAATATTTGGATGGTGTTGTTGTTTGTGCAATTGATGATAGTAAAGAAAAATTAAATCATTATATTCAAGGAGTAAAAATTGTAGGAAACCGTCATACGATTGTTGCTTTTGCAGAAAAATATAATGTAACCGATATTATTATTGCAATTCCAACACTTGCTAGAAAAGAACAAAAGCAAATTATTGAATATTGTAAAGAAACAGGCTGCCGATTGAAAATTTTGCCGGGAATGTATCAATTAATTAATGAAGAAGTAAGTGTTAGCAGACTGCGGAATGTAGAAATAGAAGATCTTTTAGGGCGTGATCCCATAAAATTGAATACGGAAAAAATAATGAATTATGTAACAAATAAAATCGTTCTTGTAACAGGTGGTGGCGGTTCGATTGGAAGTGAGCTTTGCAGACAAATTGCGAAATATAAGCCAAAACAATTAATTATTTTAGATATCTATGAAAATAATGCTTATGATATTCAGCAAGAATTGAAAATGAAATATGAAGATACACTTGATCTTGTTGTTTTAATTGCTTCCATTCGAAATAAAAAAAGGCTTCAATGTATTTTTGAAAAATATCATCCAGAACTGATTTATCATGCAGCAGCACATAAACATGTACCTTTAATGGAAGTAAGTCCAAATGAAGCAATCAAAAATAATGTATTTGGTACATTAAATCTTGTGCAGACAGCCGATCAATATCAAGTGAAACGATTTGTTCAGATTTCTACAGATAAAGCAGTCAACCCAACAAATGTTATGGGAGCAAGCAAACGTATTTGTGAAATGATGATTCAAACATTTAATAGACGTTCAAAGACAGAGTTTGTAGCAGTACGGTTTGGAAATGTTCTTGGCAGTAATGGTAGTGTGATTCCATTATTTAAAAAACAAATTTTAAATGGAGGACCTGTTACTTTAACTCATCCAGATATTATTCGTTATTTTATGACAATTAGTGAAGCGGTATCTCTTGTATTAGAAGCAGGTGCAATTGCAAAGGGAGGGGAAATTTTTATACTAGATATGGGAGAACCTGTAAAAATAGCAGATTTAGCAGAAAATTTAATTAGGCTTTCTGGCTATGTACCGGGGAGGGATATTCAAATTAAATATATTGGACTTCGTCCGGGAGAAAAATTATATGAAGAGCTTTTAATGGAAGAAGAAGGAATGAAGGATACAGAAAATAGTATGATTCATATTGGAAAGCCAATTCAAATGGATGAAGAAGCTTTTTTTGAGCAATTAAAAGGATTGAAACAGGCAGTAGAACAAGAAACAAAGAATATTAGAGAATGGATAAAAGAAATTGTGCCAACATATCATGAAGCAGAACAAGAACAAAGAAAGTAAATTTTTCATTGATTTTCTGGAAAAGTTGTTATATAGTAATAAGCGGTAAGGCAGAAATTTTTAAAGATGGAGAAATAATAATATGCGTGTGATTGCTGGAACAGCAAAAAGTCTTCCTTTAAAAACAATAGCAGGTAAGGATACAAGACCAACAACCGATAGAGTAAAAGAAACATTATTTAATATGCTTCAAGAAGAAATTTTAAATACATATTTCTTAGATTTATTTAGTGGGAGTGGGGCAATTGGAATTGAAGCATTAAGTCGAGGAGCAAGATATGCTGTTTTTGTAGAAAAAAATAAGAAGGCACTTTCTTGTATTCGAGAAAATCTACAGTTTACAAAGTTAGAAAAAAAAGCTTATGTAATAGGGGAGGATTGCCTTTATGCACTTCGTAGTTTAGAAAAAGAGAAAAAATCATTCCATATTATTTTTATGGATCCTCCTTATCATCAAGGGCTAGAAAGAATTTTATTGGAATATTTAAGCACTTCTGGTTTGGCAGATAAAGAAACCATAATTATTATAGAAGCATCTCTTAAAACAGATATTTCTTATATAAAAGAGCTTGGAATGGAAATGATAAAGCAGAAAAAATATAAGACAAACCAGCATATTTTTTTACAAAAAATGATTTAGATTGATATGCAAAAGATTTATAAGTTATTTATTGACAAATCCTAAGTTTTACAGGGGAGAAAAGGAGTATGAGTACAGCAATTTATCCGGGAAGTTTTGATCCGGTGACACTTGGACATCAAGATATTATCTATCGTTCTTCGAAAATGGTAGATTGTTTGATTGTTGGTGTTTTAAATAATAGTAGTAAAAAGCCATTATTTACAGTAGAAGAAAGAATGGATATGTTACGGGAAGTGACAAAAGATTTACCAAATGTATTGATAGAGTCTTTTGATGGTCTTTTGGTGGATTTTGCAAAGCAAAGAAAGGCAAATATTATTGTCAGAGGACTGAGGGCGATTGCAGATTTTGAATATGAACTTCAGATAGCCCAGACAAACCGATCAATCTGCCCTGAGGTAGATACTATTTTTCTTTCAACAAGTTTAGATTATTCTTTTTTAAGTTCTAGTATTGTAAAAGAAATTGCATGTTATGGCGGAAGACTAGATCAGTTTGTAGCTCCTTATGTGGAGAAGAAGATACAAAGTAAATGGAGGAAATAATATGGCAGAGCAAAATAAGGTTAGGGCTAATAGCAAGCTGGAACAAAAATTAGAAGAACTATATTATTTACTAGAACAGGCAAGACCAAGTACATTTTCAAAATCAAAAGTAGTCATTGATCGGGAAGTGGCATATGAGCTTTTAGAAGATATGCGAAAAGAACTTCCAGAAGAATTAATTAAATACCATGAAATGACAAACCGTTATGGAAATATTATTGGAGAAGCACATGATAGAGCAAGTAGTATTGAAAGAGAAGCAAGAGATAAACAAGCAAAATTGATTAATGAACAGGAAATTGTAAAGGAAGCATATGAAAAAGCAAATACAATTATTAATGAGGCAAGGCAGGAATCAGATAATACTTTAATGGCTGCAAATCAAGAGGCAGATGTTATTCGTGAGGGGGCTTTTGAATATACGCAAAGTATGATGGTAAAATTGCAGAAACTTCTGTCAGAAACATATCATGTTATGAATGATGCTTATCGTCCAATTATGGAAGATGTAGAACATGAATTAGATGAGGTAGAACTTGCACTTCATGGTTTGGAAGAACCAGTAGAAACAGGATATAAGGAGGATGAGCAGCTTCCAGAAGAAGATAGGTTTCAAGAAGAATATGAGGATGGAGAGGATGCCTATGAAAAGTAGTCAAAAGCAGAGAAGGAAGTATCCAAATAATCCTGCAAGAACTGCCTGCAATAATTTGGCAATAATATAATAAGAAATAGAAAGTCCTGATGATCCTATAACGCTTTTCGTTTGGGCAAGTGCAGAAAGACCACCGAAAGCACAGATAGAGAGTGTTAGGACTGTTTTTATTGTAAGAGAAAGGCAGGAACTGCCAATAATAGAAGTTCCAGTAGAAATTTCTAAAAATCCAAGAATCGCCGTAGTAAAAAAAAGAACGGTTTCAGAAGGATTTACAAAAAGATAAGAAAAAAGTGATAATAATAAAGTTGCAGGAATCGAAAACAAAATAACATAGCCACCAATTTTTACCATAACTTCAAAGCTGCCAAGAATTGTTTCATCAAGCTTTTGCATAGCGGTAACATGGTGAGCTTTTATAGGTTGTTGTTTGGAAGGGTGAGAAATGGGATTAGAGGAAATTTCTTTCATATTTTTAAAGAAAAATGGGTATAATATAAGTGCAGAAAGAAATCCACTGATAACAATAATAAAAAAAATAAGATAACGTTTTTCTGGGATGCCAAGACAGCTACAAGCAGCAAAGCCTGTTAGAAACATAGGACTGGCATTATTGCAGCAGCAAAGCAGAAAAGAAGCCTCTTTTCTAGAAAGCTTTTTTTCTATTAGCATATCAGCACAAGTTTTTGCTCCCACTGGATAACCAGATAAAAGACCGATAATAATAGGATAAGAGCCATGAGAGGAAATTGGAAGAAAACGCAGTAGGGGATAAAAAAGTTTTCCTATCATTTCAGATAGTCCAAAGCGAACGCAAAGTCCCGATAAAATTAAAAAAGGAAGCAGAGAGGGAAGAAGTTGTTCAAACCAAAGTAAAAGACCGTTTCTAGCACCTTCTATACAAATAGAAGAAAAGAAAAATAAAAGAAGAAGATAGGAAAATATAAGGATCGCAAGGAATAAACGGCGTGGTTGTTTCATAAAGTTTTTCATAAATGCTCTTTTCTTATAAATGCATAGTTGTTATGTTATATATATGTAATGAAATAAAAATTATGAGAATAATCTTAAAGATAGGAAAGGTGGGTTTCTTTTTATGGCGGAAAAAGAAATAAAAAAACGTTCACAGACAGATAAAAAATATCATTGGAGAATAGAAGATTTATATTATGATACAGAAAGTTGGCAAAAAGACTTTGATAGAGTAAAAATAATGTCACAAGAACTTGCAGCTTATGAGGGAACACTTACAAAATCTGCAAAAATATTATTAGAATTTTTAGAGAAGAAAGATCAGACAGGAAAATTATTGGAAGCTATTTATGTTTATGCAAATCAGAAATATCATGAAGATACTTCTGTATCAGAATTTCAAAGACTTTCTGATTTAGCGGCAGGATTAATGAGTCATTATAGTAGTGCGATTTCTTTTGTAGAACCAGAATTATTAGAACTTTCCGAAGAACTTTTAGAGGATTTTGAAAAGGAAGAACAAGGACTACAGAAATATCATCGCTTTTTTCAGGAGATTTTTCGACATAGAGAACATACATGTTCAAAAGAGATAGAAACACTATTAGCACAGACAACAGAACTTGCAGAAACAGCATCGAATATTTTTTCTATGTTTAATAATGCAGATATTACATTTCCTGAGATTCAAGATGAAGATGGACAGCTTTGTCGTATTACCCATGCTCGCTATATGAATTTTATGCAAAGTAGTAATCGCAATGTCCGAAAAGATGCTTTTTTAGGACTCTATCATACGTATCAAAAATTTAAAAACACCTTGGGAGCAGCTTTTATTGGCAATTTGAAAAAAGATGCTTTTTATGCAAAGATAAGAAAGTATTCTTCTAGTCTTGCTATGGCATTAGATGATGCCAATATTCCAGAAGTCGTTTATCATACTTTGATTCAGACAGTTCATAATCATATGGATGCTATGTATCAATATTTATCCTTAAGAAAAGAAGTACTTCATGTAGAAGAACTTCATTTTTATGATATTTATGTACCAATGATGCCTGATTTTAAGAAAACAGTTTGCTTTGAAGATGCAAAAGAACTTGTAAAAAAAGCATTAGAGCCACTAGGAGAAGAATATGGCAAAGTGCTTTTAGAAGGATTTCATAATGGATGGATTGATGTATATGAAAATGAAGGAAAACGCAGCGGTGCTTATTCTTGGGGTGCTTATGGAACACATCCTTTTGTACTATTAAATTATCAGGATCAGTTAAATGATGTATTTACTTTAGCACATGAGATGGGGCATGCCTTGCATTCTTGGTTTTCTGATAAGACACAGCCATATCATTATGCAGGTTATAAAATTTTTGTTGCAGAAGTTGCTTCTACTTGTAATGAAGCCTTGCTTATGGATTATCTTTTAAAACATTGTGTTGATAAAAAGGAACGTGCTTATTTAATTAATTATTTTCTGGAACAGTTTCGGACAACATTATATCGACAGACAATGTTTGCCGAATTTGAATTAAAAACACATGAGTGGCAAGAGCAAGGAAAAGGTGTTACCGCAGATAGTCTTTGTAAATTATATTTAGAATTAAATCAATTGTATTTTGGAAAAGAAGTTGTTATGGATGAAGAAATTGCTATGGAGTGGGCAAGGATTCCTCATTTTTATAATTCCTATTATGTGTATCAATATGCAACAGGCTACGCAGCAGCAATTGCATTATCAAGGCGAATTTTAAAAGAAGGAGAATGTGCCGTAAAAGATTATCTTAGATTTTTACAGGGAGGAAGCAGCAAAGATCCGATTGATTTGCTTCGAGATGCAGGAGTCGATATGACTTCGGAGAGACCAATCGAGGAAGCATTGAAATTTTTTGAAGAATTAATTGGACAGTACAAGGAATGCCTTCCATAAAAAAGAAAAGAAAATAAGGAGGAATTTCTGCGTTGGGAGAGCATAATAAGGAATGGATGACAGAAGAAATTGTTGATGGCATTTTAAAGAGAGGGAAACTAACAGAAATTGCAGTAAAAATCCAAAAAGCAATTGTAGATATTTTTAAAAATAGTGGAATTTATTATCGAATTTTTTATCGGGTAAAAACAGCAAAATCGCTGGCGGAAAAATTAAATCGGGGTGGTTATGGATTCTTAGAGGGAGAAAAGCATATACAAGATATTATTGGACTTCGGATTGTTTTATATTATAGTGATGATTTATCCATTGGACAAAAGATTATGAAGGACACTTTTTTAATGCTTGGTACTTGGGAAAAAACAGAAAATAAAGAAGATCAGTTTTCAGCATCAAAAATTAATGGTGTTTTTTGGATTCCTGAAGAATTTATGGCAGGTTATAAAATACCAGAAACAGAACTGCCGCTTGATCCTGTTTTTGAACTTCAATTTCGTACTATGTTTTTTGAGGGCTGGCATGAAATTGAACATGATATGCGATATAAAACAAATTTTGCTGATGATGCCTTTTGGAAAGGAAATCCTGATTTATCAAGGATATTAAATTGTATTGTTGCAAATCTGGAATTATGTGATTGGTCTATGATTCATTTATTTGATCAGTTAGCAGAGTATCACTATAAAGAAAAAAATTGGGAAATGATGCTAAAGAGTAAATTTCGCTTACGAATATCCGATCAACATTTATCTGAGGATTTTATTAATTATTTTAATGAAGTTCCAACTGTGATTGAACAAATTTATCGTTGTACCAGAAGTCAGTTAATTGAAAGCTTAATGGGGACAATTCATGGAGAGATTACCTATAATTTAATTATTCGTATTTTAAATGAACGATATGTGCATAATCGGGAAATTGCAAAGATTTGTGAACATCTTGATTATATGAAAGGATTATGGTCATCATTTCAGACACCAACGCTGCAGCGACTAGAATCTTCTGATGTATTTTGTTTAGAAGTACATTTACGACATAAAGAGGAACGAACATTATTAGAGGAATTAAGAACAGCCGCCCATATTGTACAGATATGGGCAAAAAATAAAATGTCAGATATTTTTGATGATATTTCAGAAAAGCCAGATAATTATAAACGGCAGACTTTGGGATATCAAATGGTAATTAGTTATCATGAAAAACTGTTTTATTATGAAATGGAAATGCATCATTTAGATATGGAACATCCGGGTACTATCTGGCAGATGCAAGTTTTAATTCATAGAGTTCGGACGGGAGATGAATATTTAACTTTTTGGGTACATAGTATTTGCAGACATCCACAAGATATGTCTGCAGCCGCGGTATTTAGTAAACCATTATTTGTAAATGAATTGTCAGCAAGAATTGGATTGGAGGATATAGAACTTCTAAAAACTTCTCCTATAACAATTGAAAATGAAGAATCTTATGGAAGATTTTTGCGATTACTTTATGCAAAAGAACGGCGGCTTCCTGTTGTAGTTTTATCGGCAGCAGCCAATGAAATTTTAGATGGAAAAATTGTTTTAGAAAATATAATGGAAGAACAGATAGAAGAAGAAAAAGAAGCAGAAGAAATTTCAAAAAAATCATTATTTCATAGCAGAGTTTTTTTAAGAAAAAGATCGTTTCCAGAAAATAGAAAACAGCTTCGCAGAAAAAAAGGCGAGTTTTATGGAATCCTTCATGCAGGAAAATTAGCACATATTATTGGAATGTATTCGCATGTATATCTTTTAGATAGAGAATATTCAGAAAAATTTGGGGAAAAGCTAGGGAAAGAAAAAAGAGAAATTTTTGGTTCGGTTTGTATTTATGATTGTGGAAGTATAGAACCATCGGAATTTTTCACAGAAGAACAAATATTAGGAAGTCGGTTTGATTATAACCGATATGTTTATTATGAAGGTGATGTTTATGAGAAAGCATTTCGCCATAAATTAGTAGAAATGATTAAAAGAAAGGTATTAGAAAAGCATCCATAAATAATAAGAAAAAGAAGATAGAAAGAATTTGCAGTTTATGTAATGAAAAAAACAAAAGGAGAAATCAAATGGGAAAAACATTATATTTAGAATGTA
Organism: uncultured Lachnospiraceae bacterium; assembly: GCA_910576895.1. GTDB lineage: Bacteria > Bacillota > Clostridia > Lachnospirales > Lachnospiraceae > MGBC100174. The sequence continues at coordinate 21,892 of CAJTJZ010000006.1, forward strand.
ATGCAGGAATTAGTGGAGATATGGCTGTAGCAGCACTTTTAGATTTAGGTGCTGATAAAGATGTTTTATTAAAAACATTACAGAGTATGCCAGTACAAGGATATCAGGTTGAAATTAGAAGAACGATACTTGCAGGGCTTGATGTTTGTGATTTTAATGTAACATTGGAAGAAGATTATGAAAATCATGATCATAATATGGAATATCTTCATCATCATGATCATGATATGGAATGTTTACATGATTATAATGATAAGGATCATTATAAAGAGCAAGAAATGGAAGGTCATCATTATGCACATACTCATCCATCCCATCATAGTCATCGGGGGCTTGCACAGATTCAGGAAATTATAAAAAATTCCAATATGACAGAACGAGCAAAAGAAATTGCACTTCAAATTTTTATGATTCTTGCACAGGCAGAAGCAAAAGCACATGGCAAAGATATTTCGCAAGTGCATTTTCATGAAGTTGGAGCAGTCGATTCCATTGTAGATATTGCAGGATTTGCAATTTGTCTTGATAATTTGGATATTACAGAAGTTATTATTCCTTCTTTATGTGAAGGAAAAGGAACAATTCAATGTCAGCATGGGATTCTTTCCATTCCTGTTCCAGCAGTTGTTAATATTGTACAGATGCAGGGAATAAAATTGCAGTTAAAAGATGTTTATGGAGAATTAGTAACACCAACAGGAGCAGCGATTGCAGCAGCAATTAAAACAAGTGAGGAGTTGCCAGAACAATTTTTAGTTGAGAAAATTGGCATGGGTGCAGGAAAACGCAGTTATAAACTTCCAAGTATTTTAAGAGCAATGTTAATAAAATCAGAAAAGAAAGAGCAACAAGAAGAAATTTATAAACTGGAAACAGAGATTGATGATTGTACAGGAGAAATACTTGGATATGTAATGGAACAGCTTTTTCAATATGGAGCAAGGGATGTTTATTATACACCTGCTTTTATGAAAAAAAATCGTCCAGCTTATCAGCTTACTGTAATATGTAAAAAAGAGTCTATAGAAAGATTAGAACAGATTCTTTTTAAAGAAACTACAACAATTGGAATTAGAAGAATCAAAATGAAAAGAACCATACTTGAAAGACAGATAGAGACGCTACATCTAAAAATAGGAGATATTAAAGTAAAAAAATGTACATTATTGGATGGAACGATTCGAGTTTATCCAGAATATGAAACAATAGCAGAGCTTGCAAGAAAAACAGGACTAGCAATACAGGATATTATACAAGAGATTTATAAAACATTGGATACTATGGAAATAGAGAAAAATATAATCATGGAAAAGAATAAGTAAATAGAAAAATTAAAAACCCCCAGAAACAGGGGGTTTTTAAAGCAGATAACGGGAATCGAACCCGCCTCTCCAGCTTGGGAAGCTAGCATTCTACCGATGAACCATATCTGCATTTTTATACTATAACATAGAAAATAAAAAAATACAAGTGTTTTTTATAAAAACAATCGCTTCCTCTATATTTTATCAAAGAGCTATCTGCTTACAATTTGTTTATAAAACATATATCCACTGTGATTATTAAGAAAAAATTAATTGAAATTTCATGATAAATCTGTATAATAGAGTAGATATCTATCTTCATTATTATCAATAGTTTAGAAAAAAATTTTGGGAGGAATTATTTTATGGAAAATAAAAAACAGATAAAGAATCATTATCGTTATATAATAACTACAATGGTAATGTTATTTTTTTCTTTTTGTTTTTCCTTTGGAAAAGGAGAGGCAGCAGAATATTTGGCAAATCTTGTAACAAACCGAGCAATGGGGCAATGTAGTTATACCTTGACAGGACTTACTTTAGAACAAAAGGATACCATTACTTTGCAAGTAGTGCAAGCAGATACAGGAAATATTGCATTAAATCAGGAGATTGTTCCTAGTGAAGAAGATTATCAAAATAGTACATATCAAGGAGAGTTTCGGTTAGAAGATCTTTCCGGAACTTGTGCAGACTATCTTGTAAATTTTATTATTGGCGAAGAAACTATTTTTGCAGGGAATTGTGATTTTTCGATTCATGCTGAAAATACAAAAATGAAAATAAAGGGTCGCCGTAGTGATTCAGAACGTACTGTAAAATTGAATTTTTCAGAATCAGAAGATGGCGTGCTTGTACCAAATCCAAATAACAATAGTGGAATTGTTATTCTTGCATGGAAAGAGGAGGAAGGAGAATCTTCAGCAGAAACGATTGGAGAAATAAAAACGGTTTCTGGAGGCAGTATTACTTGCCCTGTGGATATTACAAGTGCAGGAGATGATTATGGTACATGGCTTGCAAAGGCTGTTTTAAGAAATAGTGAGTGGGAACAGGACATTACACTTGCAGAAACAAAATACGAAGTTCTTCCAACATTAACAGGACTCATTGTAAAAAAATCAAAAGCATTAGAGAAAAAGAAGGCTTTTCGTATTCAATTAACAGGACTAAAAAATGCATATGAAGTAAAAAAAGTAATCTTTCGAGTTTATGATGATAAAGAGCAGGAAGTGCTTTCGCTTACAGGACAAAAAAGAAATGAAAAAAAGGGTTCTTATGATGCAGAAGTTAGTATGAAAAAATTAGATTATGCTTTAGATATGTATACAATTAGAGCATTTTTAGTAGATATTAATGGAACAGAACAAGAATTACCTGCAGAAGCTCCTGTAGATGCACGTGTGCAAAATGGTACATTAACGATAGAAAAGAAAGGAAATGCCGCTTGTTCTTATCGGCTTCAAAAAGCATATATTCCGGGAAATATAAAAAAAGTGGAGTTTATTCTCTATCAAGTAGAAAGTGATGGAGAGAAAAAATTAGAAACTTATACAGCAAAGGCAAAAATAGCAAAACAGAAATTTGCTGTTTCTGTAAAGCATGAACAAATAGGAAATTATAAAGTAAAAGCATATGGATATACGGCATGGGATAAAAAGATTCTTTTAAATGAACAAGAATATCAGATGAAGAAAAAGGATATGGGAAAAAATGGCTGGTATTATGAAACATATCAAGGGCAAAAATATAAATTTTATTATAAAAATAATGTAAAACAGACAGATTTAACCGATATTTTAAATATTCAGGAGAGTAATGCCAGTACTGGCAGTAATTTATATATTGAAGTCAATCGTGCTGCCTGCAATGTAACGATTTATCTTTATAATGAAGAAACAAAACAATATGATATTCCAGTAAAGACTTGTGCTGTATCTGTAGGACGTGATACTTATTCAACAGCAGGTGCAAGCTCTTTAAATGTAAATTCTTCTTTTACACCATTAGGTGATTTTTCCATTTGTACCAATGGTACAGCAGCAAAATTTACATTAAAACCAATGTATGAACCAGATGGAAGTACTGTTTATGCTAGATGGTGTACCCATATTGTAGGGAATGTTTATTTTCATGCGATTGCTGTAGGAAGTCAGTCTCATTATTCCTTAAGTTCTTATACTTATAGCAGGCTTGGTTCTCCTGCTTCTGCAGGTTGTATTCGTATGACAGTTGCAGATGCAAAATGGATTTATGATTATGCAAAAACAGGTACAAAAGTAGTGATTGTAAAAGGAGATTCTTCAAAACCCGGACCTCTTGGAAAAGGAAAAACAATTAAAACAAGCAGTGTTTCTTATGATCCAACCGATCCAGAAGTCCCAGATTCTCGTAAAAAATCGGATTATAAGGCTGGAAGAATTAGTGGATATATGACGGGAGATGGAGAAAGAGTTGGATATTAAGAAGACTTTATGGATTTTATCCATGTAAATAGAAAACTTTAAAAACTGTATTTTTAGGAGAATCTTAGGAGAATTATATTATTGTCAACAACCCATCCTCTAAAGTTTGCAATACTTTTCATTTATGAAAAGCATTGCATGGAATGGGCTTGTAAAAGTCCATGGTTGACTAGCCTAAGCCTTCCTTGGCTACGTTACCTGCGAATAGATAGTTACCTTGGGATGTACAGCCAAGTTCCAAGCTCTAAGGCATATGTTTAAACAGTTCTGATGGGTAGGAACAGTGATGTATGCATAAAACCGTAGGATAACATTGGCGATGGCTGCATTACCCTAGCTGGCAGGGGGCTTTATAAGCATTGTGCCAGCATAATTTAAGTAAGAAGGAGGATGCAAGGACGGAATACGCAATTCCTCCCACCGCCTAAAGCTTGCAATGCTTTTCATGAATGAAAAGTATTGCCTACAGTGGGTTTCCTTGCTGACTTTTTATGAAACAATGGACAATGAAATCGGATAGAGATAGTAATGGCAATCCAATTGATTTTGAAGCATTTGGAGAAAAGTTTCATGTAAGCAAAATACTTGCAAGACTTTTAGTAAATAGACACTTAAATACAGTGGATAGGGTAAATAAATATTTATTTGGACAGTTAAAACATCTGGAAAATCCATATTTAATGAAAGATATTGAAAAAGCAGCAAAACTTATCAAAGATGCAGGGCAAAAGAAGTTTCCTATTAGGATTCTTGGCGATTACGATGTAGATGGAATTATGTCTTGTTATATTTTAAAAGAAGGATTGCGTATTTGTGGATTAGAAGCAGATGTAAGGATTCCAAATAGGATTTTACATGGTTATGGAATGAATCCTGCACTTGTGGAGGAAGCATATCATGATGGAATCAAACTTCTTTTGACTTGTGATAATGGTATTTCTGCTGGGCAGGCAATTGAACAGGCAAAAATGCTTGGAATGCAGGTGATTATCACCGATCATCATGAAGTACCTTATGAGCTTTTAGAGGATGGAACAAAAGAATATAACCTGCCGCCGGCAGATGCCATTGTAAATGTAAAACAGATAGATTGTCCTTATCCATATAAAGGGATTTGTGGTGCTTATACAGCTTTTCGATTAATTCAGGTTTTATATGATGCCTGTCTTGGGATAAAAACAGAACAGGGAATTTTAAAAGAACTTCTTCCACTTGTAGGATATGCAGCACTTGCAACTGTATGTGATGTTATGGAATTAACGGGAGAAAATCGAATTTTAGTAAAGGAAGGATTAAAGCTGTTACCACAGACAGAAAATCTGGGAATGCAGACTTTGATCAAAGAATGCGGTTTGGAAGGAAAGACATTAAATTCCTATCATTTTGGTTTTATTTTAGGACCATGTTTAAATTCTGCTGGACGGCTTTACTCAGCGGGAGATGCATTATCTTTATTTTTTTCTACAGAAGATACAGAACAAAGGATAGAACAGGCAAAATGGCTTGTTTCTTTAAATCAGCAAAGAAAGCAAATGACAGAAGATGGAACAAAACAAGCCATTGCTATGATAGAAAAGAAGCAAAAAGAAGGAGAAGAAATAGAGGATGTACTTGTTATTTATTTGCCTTCTTGTCATGAAAGCATTGCTGGAATTGTTGCTTCTAAAATAAAAGATCGTTTTTTTCGTCCTACGATTATTTTAACCGATCCTGCCAAAGGAAGCCCTTTGGAAAATACAGGAATTGTAAAAGGATCAGCACGTTCCATTCGGGCATATTCTATGTATGATAAATTATCAGAATGCAAAAACTATCTTTTGAAATTTGGTGGGCATCCCCTCGCAGCAGGGCTTTCTTTAGAAAAAGAGAAGATAGATGCTTTTCGTAAAGCACTAAATCAAAATTCTGGACTTACAAAAAAAGATTTTATAGAGAAAATTAGTGCTGATATGATACTTCCCTTTTCGGAATTAAGTAGTTCTATGGTAGAAGAACTAGAACTTTTACAGCCATTTGGAAATGGAAATGATGATCCTATTTTTGGATTAATGGATGTACAAATTTTATCCGCAAGATATATGGGAGCAAAAAATCAATATTTAAAACTTATAGTAACAGATTCTTCTAAAAGACAGTTGGAAGCCCCAATTTTCCATGATGTTGATGTTTTTATAGAAGGTCTTTGTGAAAAATATGGAAATGATGCTTTGGAAAATTTATTAGCACATAGACAAAAGGATTATCGAATCAATCTTCTTTATTGCCCAGAGATTAATGAATTTAATCATCAGAAAACAATTCAGATTCGGATAAGGGATATACAATTTTAAAGTATTTTTCATATTTTTTAATAGAAATAGGAGTAGATAAGTAAGTTATGGAAAAGAAAGTAAAAGAACGATTGGAAAATATTAGTAATCAGATTTTTATTTCTTCAAGAAATGAAATTTATCTTTCTATGCGTTTTTTAGAACCCGCACTTTTTCGTTTTTCTTATGAATTATCTTTATCTACACAAATGTTAGGCACAAATGGGGAGCAGATTTTTTATAATCCAAAATATTTATTAGAATTATATGAGGAAAGCTCGGGAATTGTTAATAGAGCTTATCTTCATATGTTATTGCATTGTCTATTTCAACATTTATTTAAAGAGGAAAAGGAGAATCATCAAGACTATAATTATAATTATACTCTTTGGGATTTATCCTGTGATATTGCAATAGAATCTATCCTAGATTCTTTTGAAGGAATTTCTTGTATATTATCAAAAGTATCTGAATATCGGGAAAATATTTATAAAAAATTAAAAAATAAGCTTTCTGTATTAACAGCAGAGGGCATTTATTTGGAATTAAAAGAAATGGATGTAACACAAAAGGAATGGGAACAGTTAAGAAAAGAATTTCAAGTAGATGATCATTGCTTTTGGGAAAAACAAAAAGAAGATAGAGAAAAGAAGCAGCAGAAAAAAGATAATAAGCAAAGAGATCAAACCATGACGGCATGGCAGGAAATAGCAAAGAAAGCACAAACGGCAATGGAAACGATTTATCAGCAGATAGGAGATCGTTCTGGCAGTCTAAAAACGATGTTAAAAATACAAACAAGGCGTAGAGATAATTATAAGCAGTTTTTGCGGCAGTTTGCTGTGATAAAAGAGGAAATGAAATTAGATTTGGATTCTTTTGATTATATTCCTTATACCTTTGGGCTTTCAGGTTATGGAAAAAAGAAAGAAACACAGATTCCATTAATAGAACCACTAGAATATAAGGAACGTTATGGAATTGATGAATTTGCGATTGCAGTCGATACATCAGGTTCTATTTCTAAAGAACAGATAGAGGAATTTTTTATAGAAACTATGCAGATTCTTCAATCAGAAGAAACTTTTTTCCGAAAAGTTACCATTTATATTTTACAGTGTGATGCAAAGCTGCAAAAAAAAATGATCATAAAATCAAGAGAAGATTTGCAATCTTTTATGGATACAATAGAAATATCGGGTTTTGGGGGAACGGATTTTCGCCCTGTTTTTTCTTATTTGGAGAAATTATTGGAACAAGGAATCCTTACAAAACTGCGAGGGCTTTTATATTTTACCGATGGATTTGGAATTTATCCAGAAAGAATGCCAAGTTTTGAAACAGTTTTTATTCTTCCAGCAGATACACAAAAAGAGCCACAAGTACCCGTATGGGCAACAAAGCTTTTTGTAGACTTTCCTAGAAATTTAACGAAAGGATGTTATATATGAATATTAAACAAGCAAAAGAAGAAATAAAAAATACATTTCTTGCCTATACAAGAAAAAGAACATCAGGAGAATTTTGCATTCCTTTGGCTGCACAGCGTCCCATTTTATTAATAGGACCACCGGGGATTGGAAAAACGGCAATTGTAGCACAGGTAGCACAAGAATTAAAAACAGGATTTCTTTCTTATACTATGACACATCATACACGTCAAAGTGCCATTGGACTTCCTTTGATTAAAGAAAAGAAGTTTGGAGAAAAACAATATGCAATAACAGAATATACAATGAGCGAAATTATTGGTGCTGTTTATGAACAAATGGAACAAACAGGCTGTAAGGAAGGTATTTTATTTTTAGATGAAATTAATTGTGTTTCTGAGACATTAGCACCAACGATGCTTCAATTCCTGCAATATAAAATGTTTGGTACACATCATCTTCCAGAAGGATGGCTGATTGTTACCGCTTCCAATCCGCCAATGTATAATAAATCCGTTCGTGAGTTTGATCTTGTAACACTGGATCGTATCAAAAGAATTGATATTACAGAAGATTATGATGTTTGGAAAGAGTATGCCATTTCTCGTATTCATAGTGTTATTTTATCGTATCTTGATTTAAAAAAAGATGCTTTTTATAAAATAGAACGAAACATGACAGGAATGGTTTTTGTAACAGCAAGAGGCTGGGAAGATTTATCGATTGTATTATCTGTTTATGAAGAAATGGGAATTGAGATTACAAAAGAATTTTTAACAGAATACATTCAATTTCCAGAACTGGCAGCAGATTTTAAAAATTATTATGATTTATATAAAAAATACAGGGATTATTATCATATTGAAGAAATTGTAATGGGACATTTTGAGAAAGAACAAGTAGAACGATTAAGAAATGCACCATTTGATGAAGCTGTTTGTGTTATTCATTTATTTCTTTCCAAACTTCAAGAAGGGTTTTCTCAGGCTTTCTTAGAGGATGGTATTACAAAGGAACTGCATAAATTATTGCAGGCTTGGAAAATAAAAGCATTACAGGCAAGAAATGGTATCGAAGCATTACAGGATTTAAAAGAGGTTTTTTCTATTTTAGAAACTCGGTGGAAACAAGGAAAAGAAAATCGTATTTTTTCTGGTTTTCAAGATTCTAAAGAGGAAGAAATTCTTTCTTTTGCAAGACAAATTTGTATGACCTATCAGGATATTCTTTCAAAGGAAGCGAATTTATCAAAAATAACAGGAGAAGAAAGCTTTGAAATAATAAAAGAGAACTTTTCCTTGCAGATAGAAAAACGAAAAAAGATCGTATCTCTTGTAAAAGCACAATTAGATGCTTCATTTGATTTTTTAGAAGAAGCCTTTCATAGCAGTCAAGAAATGGTGATTTTTATTACAGAACTTTCCAGTAGAAAAGAAGCAGTTTGGTTTATTATGGAAAATGGATGTGATAAATTTTATCAATATAATGAAGATTTATTATTTTATGAAAAAGAAAAAGCACTTCGGACAGAAATTTCAAAATTAGGAGAAGAATTAACACTTGACTTTTTAGAGAACTGAATTTAAAATTTTTTAAGTAGTTAATTTTTTGATCCCTAGTGTAATAAAAGGAATATCAATAGAAAGAAGGACAGGTTATGTATAATGTAAAATCAATGAAAGCAGAGGAATTTATCAGTCATGAGGAAATTTTGGAAACAATGAAGTTTGCTGAGGAAAATAAAAATAATAAAGAATTGATTGATTCTATTATTGAAAGGGCACATGACTGTAAAGGATTAAGTCATAGAGAAGCACTTCTTTTGCTTGACTGTGATTTAGAGGAAGAAAATAAAAAAATATTTGAACTGGCAATGGAGATAAAACAGAAATTTTATGGTAATCGTATTGTTATGTTTGCACCGCTTTATCTTTCTAATTATTGTATTAACGGTTGTACTTATTGTCCTTATCATTATAAAAATAAGCATATTAGTAGAAAAAAGCTGACACAGGAGGATATTGTAAAAGAAGTTACTGCTTTACAGGATATGGGACATAAAAGGCTTGCATTAGAGGCAGGAGAAGATCCTGTCAATAATCCGATAGAATATATCTTAGAATGTATTCAAACGATTTATGATATTAAACATAAAAATGGTGCTATCCGTCGTGTAAATGTAAATATTGCGGCTACTACAATAGAAAATTATAGAAAGTTAAAAGAGGCAGGAATTGGGACTTATATTCTTTTTCAGGAGACTTATCATAAAGAACATTATGAGGAACTGCATCCAACAGGACCAAAGCATAATTGGGCATACCATACAGAAGCTATGGATCGTGCTATGCAGGGTGGTATTGATGATGTAGGACTTGGTGTTTTATTTGGATTAAATTTATATCGTTATGATTTTACAGGTATTTTAATGCACGCAGAGCATTTAGAAGCAGCATTAGGAGTTGGACCACATACGATTAGTGTTCCAAGACTTCGCAGTGCAGATGATATTAATCCAGATGATTTTAGCAATGGTATTGATGATGATACTTTTGAAAAAATTGTGGCAGTATTGCGTGTTGCTGTTCCATATACAGGAATTATTATTTCTACAAGGGAATCGAAAACTTGCAGGGAACGTGCTTTGCGTGTTGGTGTTTCTCAAATTAGTGGCGGTTCTAGTACAAGTGTTGGCGGATATGCCGAGAAAGAAGCAAAGGAAGATAATTCTGCACAATTTGATGTAAGTGATAATCGTACTTTAGATGAAATTATGTTATGGCTTTTAGATCTTGGTTATATTCCAAGTTTCTGTACTGCTTGCTATCGAGAGGGAAGAACAGGAGATCGGTTTATGCAGCTTGTAAAAGCAGGGCAAATATCAAATTGTTGCCATCCAAACGCTTTGATGACATTAAAAGAATATTTAGAAGATTATGCATCAGAAGATACCAAGGAAAAAGGAGAAGAAGTAATAAAAAAAGAAATAGAAAATATTACAAATCCAAAAGTAAAAGAATTATGTAAAGAACGTTTGGAGAAAATTGCAAAGGGAGAGCGTGATTTTCGTTTTTAATGGTAAGATGAGTACTCTCGGAAAGTAGCTGAAAAAAGAGGAGAAAAGGATAGTATACAAGGGAGTATAAAAAAGTGGAAGAAAAAAAGGATAGAGTTGAGTTGTTTTGAAATAATCCTTAGAAAAAAAGACAACACAAGGAAGTCTGTTAAAAAAGTGTTTTTTTAACAAACTCAACCATAGTATTATGAGATAAGTTTTTAAGGAAAACAGTAAAAAATTACGCAGCAGAAAGAGGTGTCACTTTGTACCTTGCATCCAAATGGATACAGATTCCTATTAACATAGTAAAGAAGGAGAAATGGTCTCTGCCTCGTATTTTTAAATGTTGTAAACAGTAGTCATTAAGAATACGGTTATTCATCCGTTCACAGGCAGTCCGTTCGCTGTAGAGTTTCTTGTATTGTTCAGAATCTCTTGGAATGCGGGGATGAAATCGCAGGTCAGCATGGTTTTTTATGTAGACAGTACGTCCATAGTTTCCAGGAGAGCATTCCTGTGCGTGAGGGCAGGAAGCAATTCTTCCACATTTGAGAGGACAGCGATATTTGTGTGCATCTTTGACCGGATCGTTTCCCCAGGGACACATCTTGTGTCCTGCTTTGCAAAGGGGATGTCCTGTGTTATCAAAAGTAATATCTTTGGGAGCATGTTCCGAAGAGACTGCCCTGGCGTTGATGTCAATCAGAGCGTTGATATCCCAATGTTCCAGTAATTCATAGGTAGGAAGATTGTCGTGGGCAGAGTCGAGGCAAAGATTGTTTGGAGTGAGTCCGGCACCATGCCGCCCAAAGTCGTCGATAGCATAAAGAAAGTTTTTACTGTCATGACGGTTGGCATCGGTAAATTTTATAAGGAGTGGGAGTTCGATTTTTAAGCTTCCATTGCGATAACATAATAGATATAAAGTGTGTCCAAAAAACCAAGTGTTGTTATCACTGTCCCAACCCCAGTGGGCATCGGGGTCAGAATAATGGCGATGACAACTTTTTCGGAAAGGGCAGGAAGGAACACAAGTGGCAAGGTGTTTCCCATAAGGGGAGGCATGGGAGACTACAGAAGTGCCATCCCCAGACAGCGTAAGATTTTTGGTATCAATGAGTCCAAAGGATACGGAAGGAAGAACAGCAAGTAGAGTAAAGATAGTTTGCAATGCAGTTTCTGGATGTTCAGAGGTAGGACGACCAGAAAGGATATCTTTTACAATATCTTTACAGGTAATGGCGGTATCGTTATCCTGCAATTTGCGATCCATACCAATCACTTTTTCTGGCTTTGTTGTGTTCTTGCCAGCAGGAAGAAGAAAATGGCGGGAATAACGATTTCTGGAAGTCAGCCAGAAACGGTTCATAAAATCATAATAAGAACCAAGAGGAGGCAGTTCCTCTTTACAGGTACAACCAGTCAAAACGATAAGAGAAACCGAGTTAGGGAGGGTTTCTCTGACCCATGTAGTCAGACTGGTTTTTGCAGAAGTTTTATTAAAAAGCAGGACAAACAGGATCATAGAACGCAAAATCTGAGCCTGGTTTTTCGCAGGGCGACCAAAAGCAGAGTAAAAGGAAGAAAGATAGTCTGTAATCGTATCAAGATTTAAGCTGAGAAGTTTTTGATGCTCTTTCTGATAAGTATCAAAAGCATACTTTGTGTAGTTGCGAGAAAGTTTGCGTCCAACAGTAGTAACTAAGGTTCGATACTCGTCATGGCTTTGCCACAGTTCGGGTTGGAACATAAAAAAGACCTCCTTTTTTGTGTTTTGAGATGTGAGAGTTTCTTTCACAAAAAAGGGGGCAAATGGAAAGATTTGTCAAGTTGTTTTTGAAAAAAAGTTCTTTTTTCAGACAAAAAATATAAAAATGTTACAGAAAAATAGAGGTGAAAATGAAATTTTGGAAAGGAGAATATCCAGTAATAGAAAGGGTTTCGAGTTTCCGAGAGCACACTAAGATATAAGATAGGTGGAGACATTTTATGCAAATTTCAAGTAGATTTACAATTGCGATTCATGTACTTATATGTATTGAAACATTTCAAGATGATTATAAAGTAACAAGTGATTTTTTGGCATCAAGTGTAAATGTAAATCCGGTTGTAATACGAAGATTGTTACAACAATTAAAAAAAGCTGGAATTGTAAGTGTAATACGGGGAAGTGGAGGAACAAAGATAGAAAAACCTTTAAATGAAATTACATTACTTGATATTTATTATGCAGTAGAGTGTGTAGAAGAAGGGGAATTGTTTCATTTTCATGAAAATCCAAGCAAACTTTGCCCTGTAGGGAAAAATATTCATTCTATTTTAGATAAAAGGCTTGAAAAAATTCAAAAAGCAATGGAACAAGAAATGAAATCAGTAACAATACAAGATATTATAAATGATACAAAAAAATTATTGTAAATCCTATAAAAAATAACTTAAAAAAATGGATAAAAAATCCGATATAACTATTGACATTACAACCAATTCGTGATATTATCATAGATGTATCAATGATGATTACAACAAAAAATATTGGAGGTAATGATATGGCAAATTATAGTAAAGTAAGCGTAGCAAAAGATGCAAGAACAGAACTTCATGACAAACTTTCTTTAACAGGAGCAGAAATTAGTATTAACAATCTTCCAGCAGGAGCAAGTGTACCTTTTGTTCACGCACATAAAAATAATGAAGAAATTTATACAATTCTTTCTGGAAAAGGGAAAGTTGTGATTGATGGAGAAACAGTAGAACTTACAGTTGGTGATTGGATTCGTATTTCTCCAGCAGCAAAACGTCAATTTTTTGCAGCAGAAGATGATGGTATTAGTTTTATTTGTATTCAGGTAAAAGAAAATTCTTTAGAGGGATATACAGGAGATGATGCGATTATGTAATAATAATCTGCATAATTTTATTTGGCTGTTCAAGGATTACTTGAACAGCTATTTTTTTTATAAAAATTATGGCAAAAAAACGTCATTTTTTTTAAAAAATCTCTTGAAAAATGTCAAAAATATGATATACTTGTTACATAAATATTACATATTTTAAATATATATGTAATAAATTTCCAAAAATTTCCTATTAAATTAAGAAAGGATAGCGTGATGAGCAAAAAAAGACGATTATTATATATTCTTATTATTTCTTTATTGATGATTACAATTCATATAGAAACTGTATCCGCTTTTGAAAAAGATGATATATCTATATCTGTAATAAAGACAGTTGTAAGACCTTCCAGAAAGGTACAAGCTGTAAAATCAAAACATTATAATAAGAAAAATATTAGGCTTTTGGCTTCTATTATTTATTGTGAAGCGGGGAATCAACCTTATAGCGGAAAGCTTGCAGTAGCCATTGTTGTTATGAATCGTGTTCGTTCTTCTGCATATCCCAATACAGTAAGTCAAGTTATTTATCAAAAATCACAATTTGGGCCTGCTAGTTCAGGGCTTTTAAAAAAGACAATAAAAAATTATAAGTCAGGTGGGTTTACTACAAGAGATAAGAAGCAATGTATTCGTGCAGCAAAGGAAGCATTAAAAGGTACAAAAAGTATTAAAGTAAAGAATAAGCGAAAAGTATTTTCAAGCTATTATGGATTTAATAATGTAAAGCCTTCTTGTTCTTTTTATAAATTAGGCGGTCATTATTTTAGAAAATAATCGAAAGAATGAATGAAAAAGAGGCAGATTGAAAAATCGCCTCTTTTCTTATGAGGAAAAATGTGGTATGATTTAAAATGGCTAATAAATAGAAATACACTTGTGAATATAAGACAGCCAGAGAAATTTGTTCTGAGGAGGATGAAACGTGGAAAAGGAGATAAACAAAGATTGTCAGGAAAAGGAAATAGAACATGGAGATTGTGAAGAAAAAAAGACAGTTTCCAGAAATTTTATTGAGCAGATTATTGATAAAGATATTGCGGAAAATGGTTGTACAAAAGTAATTACACGTTTTCCGCCAGAGCCAAATGGATATCTGCATATTGGACATGCGAAATCTATATTATTAAACTATGGATTGGCAAAAGAATATGGTGGAGAATTTAATCTTCGTTTTGATGATACAAATCCCACAAAAGAGAAAGAGGAATTTGTTGATTCGATTAAGGAAGATGTAGAATGGCTTGGAGGAAACTTTGAAGACCGATTGTTTTTTGCATCTGATTATTTTGAGCAAATGTATGAATTGGCAGTAAAGCTGATTAAAAAAGGAAAAGCCTATGTTTGTGACTTATCAGCAGAAGAAATAAGAGAATATCGTGGTACTTTAACAGAATCTGGAAAAAATAGCCCTTATCGGGAACGCAGTATTGAGGAAAATCTTGCGTTATTTCAAGATATGAAAAATGGAAAATTTGAGGATGGAAGTAAAGTATTACGTGCAAAAATTGATATGTCAAGTCCTAATATCAATATGCGAGATCCTGTAATTTATCGGGTAGCACATTTAGAACATCATAGAACAGGAAATACTTGGTGTATTTATCCTATGTATGATTTTGCACATCCAGTAGAAGATGCGATTGAAGGAGTTACGCATTCTATTTGTACCTTAGAATTTGAAGATCATCGTCCTCTATATGACTGGGTTGTAAAGGAATTGGAATTTGAACATACACCAAAACAAATTGAATTTGCAAAATTATATTTAACAAATGTAGTAACAGGAAAGCGTTATATTAAAAAATTGGTAGAAGATCATATTGTAGATGGATGGGATGATCCAAGGCTAGTAAGCCTTGCAGCATTACGCAGACGTGGATTTACACCACAGGCAATTCAAATGTTTATAGAACTTTGTGGTGTTTCTAAAAGTGACAGTTCCGTTGATTATGCTATGCTGGAATATTGTATTCGAGAAGATTTAAAGTTTAAGAAAAAACGTATTATGGCTGTACTTGATCCAATTAAGCTTATTATTACAAATTATCCATCTGATCAGATAGAATATTTAGAAGCGGCGAATAATCAGGAAAATGAAGAACTTGGTAGTAGACAGATTCCTTTTAGTCGTGAATTATATATAGAACGTGATGATTTTAAAATTGATCCTCCAAAGAAATATTTTCGATTATATCCGGGAAATGAGGTACGACTCATGAATGCTTATTTTGTAAAGTGTGAGTCTTATGTAACAGATCAGGATGGGAATGTAACAGAAATCTATTGTACTTATGATAAAGAAACAAAAAGTGGAAGTGGTTTTACAGGACGTAAAGTAAAGGGAACGATTCATTGGGTAAATGCACAGACAGCCATAGAAGCAGAAGTTCGTTTATATGAAAATTTAGTTGATGAGGAAAAAGGTGTTTATAATGAAGATGGAAGTATTAACTTAAATCCAAATTCTTTAACAATATTAAAGCATTGTTATATAGAACCTTCTGTTGCAGATGCTAAGGCATATGATAGTTTTCAGTTTTTACGAAATGGATATTTTTGTGTTGATGCAAAGGATTCTTCAGAAGAACATAGGATATTTAATCGAATTGTATCATTAAAGAGTTCTTATAAACCTGAAAAATAAAGAAAGGTATTTATTATATATTATAGTATAAAAAAGTGAAAAAAGTATGGATAATAAATAGATTGGAGGAGAATGATGGGAATTTTTTCAGGATTGGAGTCATTGGGACTTGGAAATATGAAAAATACAAGTGTTTATGTGGAAGATGAACAGAAAAAACAGGAAAGGGAATTGGTAGTAAGAAGAGCAGAAAAACATCAGATTACAGAGGAAGATTGTGTTTTTGAAAAAAAGATACGATGTCCTGTTTGTGATGAAGAATTTAAAACAAAAATGGTAAAGACAGGACGGGCAAAATTGATTGGTCAAGATACAGATTTACGTCCAAAGTATCAAGGAGTTGATTCCTTAAAATATGATGCAATTCTTTGTCCTTATTGTGGATATGCTGCCTTAAATCGATTTTTTAACTATATGACAAGTGCACAGGCAAAATGGATACAAGAACAGATAAGTTCTAGTTTTCGTGGTGTTGAACAGAGCGATCGACCGATTTATACTTATGATGAAGCCATTATGCGACATAAACTTGCATTATTAAGCACGGTAGTAAAAAAATCAAAAGCAAGTGAACGTGCTTATGTTTGTTTAAAATTAGCATGGTTATCTCGTGGAAAGGCAGAAACTTTGCCAGAAGATACTCCTGATTTTGCTCATGTAAAAGAGATTCTCTATAAGGATGAAATGGAAGATTTAAAAAATGCCTATGAGGGTTTTGCAACAGCATTTTCAAAGGAAAATTTTCCAATTTGTGGTATGGATGAACTTACAGTATCTTATCTTTTAGCTGATTTAGCAAGACAGCTTGGAGAATATAAAGAGGCAAAAAAATATATTTCTAGAGTACTGACATCTAGAGAATCCAATGAGCGTATTAAATCAAAAGCACGTACATTAAAGGATAAAATTACAGAAGATGAAATGGCAGCAGAACAGGCAGCCGCTATAAAAAGAGCAAGCGAAAAATAAAAGAAAAAATGTTATTATTTTGATTTAAAGTTTCGTGCAATTACAGAAAAAATAACACCGGCGATTGTGGATATGGAAGTAGCTATAATTGCCGGTACAATAATAGAAGATGGATTTGCACTTCCATATTCTGTTCGATATGCAATAATATTGACAGGAATAAGCTGTAAAGAAGAAATATTAATAATTAAAAAAGTACACATATCGGTGCTTGCAGTATGAATTTGTTCTTCTTTTCCTTGTTTGCATTGCTCTTTGCGGATATAAAAAAGTTCTTTCATTGCCTTTAGCCCAACAGGAGTCGCTGCCCATCCAAGCCCAAGTAGATTTGCAATCATATTGCTGGCAATATATTCATTTGCGGCATGACCTGTTGGAACTCCGGGAAATAAGAAATGAATGACAGGCATTAATTTTTTTGTCATACCAGTAATCATACCTGATTTTTTTGCAATTTCCATAAGCCCTGTCCATAAAGACATAACCCCTAACATAGTAATACAAAGATCAACGGCTTCCTTTGCTGCTTCTAAAGAGCCATTTCCAGTTGCTGCCATTTGATTTGTAACAATACCAATGATAATGCCAAGGATAATCATAATGCCCCATAAAAGATTTAACATAATAGACTTCTTTCTTGCTTTATTAAAGACAATAATTTGCTATTTGTTATTTTAATATATGTAGCAAGCTTCTTTTTTATTTCTCTTTTTCTTATTATAAAAATTTTTTCAAAATTTCTATAATACAGTATAATAAGGAGAATTAAGAATAAACTTTTTAAATATAAGATGAAAAATGGGAGGAATTGTATATGAATTTGATTAGAGATGAATTAACCGATCAATTTATGTTTACATATCATCATTATGAAAAATATCCAGAATTATATAAAGGTGGAAAAGAAGATAACGTAAGTACGCTAGCATTTGATTTGATTTTGTATTCTTTTGAGAAAAAGACAACAAGAGATTTGGCCATTCGAGAATATTATGAAAAAATGCAATATGATAGAATTTTAACCTTAATATGGGTAAAATCAGATTGTCATACAATTAAAGAAGCATTTGATATTATGAGAAATTTGTTGATTGTAACAAGAATTGTAGTAGAATATCGTATGGAAACAGAAAAAAAACAGAAGTCAAAAGAACTTCATGATCGGATTTTAGTAGAAGATACTATGCTCAATCTTTTAGGAAAAGAAAGAATCTTATTTCGTCAGCCAACATTAATTACATTGGATGGATATGGAATGTATCTTGATTTATTGCGGTTTTTACCAAATGTTACAGAGGAAAAAGTAATCAAATATATTAAAGATCATGGGGGAGTTGCATAAAATTTATGGTATGCGAACAAGCCTATGATAAATAAAAATTAAAAAAATTAGAAGGCTTGCTCGCTTTGCTTTTTGTCTAATTAGGCATGATTTTATTTTTTATTATGATTTTTTTTCATGTTGTCGTCCTTCTACATCAATTGTATATTCTCCTTTGTAAATTAATTGAGAAATAGGAACAATTTCGTAGCCTTTTTCTTTTAATTTTGTAATTAAAGAATCTAGTGCTTGTGCTGTATATTTTGCACCATTGTGGCAAAGAATAATAGAACCACTGCCAAGATGCTTATGTTCTGTTACTGTTTGAATAATAGAATCAACGCCATAATCTTTCCAGTCAAGAGAATCAACATCCCATTGAATTGGATAATAATTGATTTCTTTTACTGCTTGAATTAAAGTATTATTATAATCTCCATAAGGCGGACGAAATAACATCATGTCCGTTCCCGTAAGTTCTTTTACTTTATTATGTACAGACATCAGTTCTTCTTGACATTCTTCTTTTGAAAGCTGTGACATTTGTTTATGATTTTCACTGTGATTTCCAAGATCATGACCAGCGGCAGCAATTGCCTTTACATCATCAGGATAACTTTCCACCCATCCGCCTGTCATAAAAAAGGTAACATGAACATCATGAGATGCAAGGATATCTAAAATATTTTGTGTATCTTCATTCCCCCATGCAGCATCAAAGGAAAGACCAACTTTATTATCAGATCTATCTACACAGTAAATAGGAAGTTCCTTTCCATTTGGACTGCTTGTAAGAGTAACATTATCTTGAAGAACATAAATAGCACCAGCCATAAGAAGTACAAAACTTAAAGAAAATAGTCCAGTGCGAATAAAATCTTTTATTCCGCTTCGTTCTGTATTTAAAAATTGAATTTCGTCTTGTGGAGGTTTGTTCTTTTTCTTTACTTTTTTTAGAACATTTTTTTTCATTGCTACCTCAGAAAAATATAATCTTATGATTATTTATATGCAGCAAATTAGAAAGTGTGAATAAAATTTTTGAAAGGATAGGTAAAATCACAATGGGTAAAAGTCAATTAACAACATTATGTTACATAGAAAAAGAAGATGCTTATTTAATGATGCATAGGATAAAAAAAGAAAATGATATTAATAAAGATAAATGGATTGGTGTTGGTGGGCATTTTGAAAAAGAGGAAAGTCCAGAGGAATGTCTTTTACGAGAAGTGAAAGAGGAGACAGGACTCACGTTGACTTCATGGAAATTTCGAGGAATCATTACATTTATTACAGATACATGGCAGACAGAGTATATGTGTCTTTATACTGCAGATGCTTTTGAGGGGGAATTAATTTCTTGTGATGAAGGGGAATTAGAATGGGTAAAGAAAAAAGATTTGAAATATAAAAATTTATGGGAAGGAGATGACATATTTTTAAAGCTTTTGGAAGAACAAGTTCCTTTTTTTTCTTTAAAGCTTTGTTATCAAGGGGATAAATTAATAGAGTGTGTTTTAAATGGAAAGAAGTATTTATTATAATCATAAAATTTTCCAAAATGGGTAAAATAAAAGGGATAGGAATTGTTTGCAGAAAGTTAAACATTAGGCGGTGCATACTATGTTTTATTGTTTGGGTGATCAATTAAAAAATGTAGAATTTACGTTAGAATTAAAGGAGAAGGAAAAGCAATTAATAGCTATTTTTAATAAAGAAGAATGGGTAACTGCTATGGATCAAATTGGATTTGATTATGACTGGGATATTTGCTATTCAAAAATTAGCTGTTCGAAAGCAGAATATCAGACAAGTTATTTAACCGGAACTTTTTGTATTCCGAAAATCTTGGATAAAGAAGGAAAAAGGCATGAGATTCTTTATTTTTTAAATAAAAAATTTTTTGTTGCTATTGATGATGATGGTTATGTGGAAAAATTAATACAAAATATACAAAAGGGAAAAAATCATCAAGCAGAATGTATGGAACGGTTTTTATATAACTTTATTTCACAAATTCTTTCTTATGGAAGTGATATTTTAGAAACTTATGAACAAGTGATGATAAAAATGGAAGAACAAGTAATGTTACGTTCCCTAAATTCTTTTAATGCCCGTTTAATGCCGCTTCGGAAAAATCTTTTAGAGCTTCATTGTTATTATGAGCAGATGGAAAATGTTATTAAAGAACTAAAAGAAAATGAAAATGATTATTTTGCTAAAGAATTTTTGCGTTATTTTAGAAATTTGGAGGATCGGGCAGAACGTATGGAGAAAAAGACATCAAAGCTTTTGGAACAATCAAAACAAATTCGAGATGTCTATCAAACACAGATGGAAGTGCATCAAAATCAAACCATGCAGTTTTTAACAATTGTTTCTACAATTTTTTTGCCATTAACCTTACTTACTGGATGGTATGGAATGAATTTTGTTCATATGCCAGAATTAGAATATGGATATCCTTATGTCATATTAGCGGCAGCAGCAATTATTATAATATGCATTCTATTTTTTAAAAAGAAAAAGATGCTTTAAAAAATAAATAAATAATATTATTAAAGGATAGAGGAAAATATAATAGAATCCTCTATCCTTATCTTTGAAATATAAAATAGGGTATAAATTAGTGATAAAAAAGCAAATGTTCAGGAAATTCTTCTATACCAATTTCTAAGATTCCCATACCAGCAGCAAAAATCATTAGGAAAAAGAGAAGCCAAATAGCAGCAAAATCATAAGTAATTTCCAAATCTTGTCGGAATTTACTACATAAAATTTCAAGTCCTAAAATAATAAAAATAGCAGGCCAAAGTTTAAAAATAAAAGCCAAAGAAAGCGATGGAAGAAAAATATGAATTAGAAATAAGCTGCCAAATAAAATTAAAATAATACCTAATGTAATTGTGCCAATTTTATGAATATAAGATGATTTTTTCATGATAATTCCTCCTCTTTATTCTTTTCTTTTGCCTGTTTTGTATCTTCAAAACTAGCATCTTCCTCCGTTTTTTCTTCTTTTTGAAAAAAGTTTGGCTTTATAAAATCTTCTGTCCATTTAGAGTTAATTTCTTCTGTATAAGTAGAGTTCATATCTATATTATCATCATTATCATTTTCAAATTCCTGAAATAAAGAAATTTTTTTTCCACGAATTAAAAATAATCCTAAGAAGATACAAATAACACCAAAAAATATTTTTGGAAGAAATGTATGAAGGATATGGCTAATTTCATAATAAAAACTATCTGGTATCATAAGAAGAAAAACATCAATAAAAGTATAACATAAAACAATAATACCAATAAAAATACAAACAATCGCACAAAGAGCTTTATTATTGTGTATAAAGTCACTAAAGCTGGTATGATCAAATGGAGAGAATAAATAAGTATCTTCTAGTTGTTCAAATTCATAATCTGGCATATGATTAATATTATTTGTATGAAAAAAACTATAAAACCATACAACAAAGGCAATAAGAATTAATGGACTAAATACTATAGATGCACAAATAATAGAGCCAATAAATAGGCTCATTAAGCTTGTTCCAAACTTAAAAAAACCAAGATACATTTCTCCAGCTCCCGGAATCAGAGAAAATAAAAAAGTAGAAAATTTTCCGCGTTTCATTTTCATAAATAACATCCTCCTTTAATATTAAAATGTAATATGAGTTAAATTGTCAGTAAAATCAATAATTTTTTGATTAATAATAGTAGTTCCACGATAGATATCCTGCGAAAGATCTCTTTTTGGCTTTTCTATAGTCTTTGGAATAGTAGTAGCTTTTGGTGGATATCGTTCCAAAGAAGAAAAATTCTCTGTTGGGTTAGAAAGAAAAATAATGGCAAGGCAGGCAGCAACAGCAAGACCAATTTTAATACAATAAACAGTAAATTCTTGCTTTTTTCGTTTTAAATATTGTTTTTTTGCAAGAATATTTTGTTTTAAATAATGAGGTGCAGGAAGAATGTCTTTTTGTAAGATTTGAGCAAGTCGTTTAGAACAAAAAGGACAATCTCTAATATGTTTTAATAAAGCTTGTTGATTCTTATTTGTATCAAGAGTAGCAAGTTCAGAATCCTTTAAATGGTATTCTTGTTTTTTCATTTTATGAATCCTCCTTTCATTTTATAAATTTTACGAAGCATTTCTTTTGCTCGATAAATTTGTGTTTGAATTGTTTTTTTGCTTTTTTGCCTGTCATGAGAAATTTTATCAACAGACTTTTCATAGTAAAAATAGTCGGTGGCAACATCACGATAAGTATCTGGAAGATTTTGACAGTATGTAAATAATTCTTGCCTTACTTCCTGTTCCAATGTTTGCTCTTCTGGGGAAGAAGTAGTCATTGGAAGTTCCTCAAAATAAGTATCTTCTGGAGTTGTTCTTCGTTCTGCCTTTTTTAAGTAATCGAGGCATTTATTGGTAGCAATTCGGCAAAGCCATGCTTTTTCTTGTTTTCTATCAAATTTTGAAAGGTTCTGATAAGCAGACAAAAAAGTATCTTGTGTCAGATCCTCTGATGAAAAGTAATCTTTTGTCATTCGATAACAAAGGGTAAAGATAAGATCTTGATAAGTTGTTAATAAATATTCAAAATAATGTTCTTGCCTGTTCATACAGCTCCTTTCTATTTGATTTTTGTAAGGTTTTTTTAACTATTAGTATAGAAAGCCTTTACAAGAGCAAGTTTGCTCGCTTTGTTTTTTACTTTGTTTACTCTCTATAATCTATAACGAGTTAGTAAATGAAATATCTTCAAAAAAATTAAATTTTGTTGAAAATATATAAATAGAATAGAAATGCTATACTATATTATGTTGAGAATTATACCTAAAAAAGAGCAAAGTTTGGTTTTTATGAAAAATATAATAAAAATTAATTGAGAATTGCAAAAAAATTGTATATAATTATGAATAGAGTAAAGGGAAATGATATTGAAATTGTAGAAATGGGAGGATGTGCAAATGAAATTAAAAGATTTTTTTGATTTAACGTATTTGAATCGTATCTTAGGTAATTGGTCAAAAGCAACAGGGTTAGCTGTGATTGCTATGGATGAAGAAGGAAATTATATCAGCGATGAATTTGGTATGACGGATTTTTGCCAAAAATATACAAAAGGGACGAAAGAAGGACGAAAACGCTGTGAGAAATGTGATCGTGAGAACACAGGAATCTACTATTGTCATGCAGGTTTGATTGATTTTAGTACTGATATTAAAGTTGGAGATATTTGTGTTGGAAAAATTGTTGGTGGGCAGGTATTGCCAGAAGCACCAGATGAGGAAAAATTTGGACAGATTGCAAGAGAAATTGGGGTTGGACGTAGAGAATTTATTGATGCACTTCATAAAGTTCCCGTTAGAACAGAAGAGGAGATTAAAGCTGCAGCACAGATGCTTGGTGAAACAATTAATATGTTAGTAAATTTTGAGTATAAAGAGAAAAAAGATAGCACACGTTTGGAACGTATGGATAAAGATGTAAAAGAAGCAATCACTTGTATTGAAGAAATGAATGCACATTCTAAGCAATTAGATAAAATTCGTGATCAACAAAGAATCCTTGCATTAAATGCTAGTATTGAGGCAGCTCGTGCAGGAGAGGCTGGAAAAGGATTTGCTATTGTAGCATCAAAAGTAGGAGATTTAGCTAGCAATTCTGGAAATGTAAATGAATTGTTAAAAAAATCACTTGTTACTTTAAATCATATTGTAGAACATATGGAAGGATAAAACTTTTTATTTTAAAATAATAAAAAAGCTTCTGATTTTTCCAGAAGCTTTTTTGTTTTGAAAAAAGATACTAGTATTTATTTTACTTTTATCTTTATTGTGCATTTTTTATTTTTATTTGCTTTTGAAGTAGCAGTAATTTTTGCTATACCTTTACTATTCGCTTTTACAATACCTTTTGCAGAAACGGAAGCAATTTTTTTATTGGAGCTTGTCCAAGTAACTTTTTTAGAAGCTCCTCCTGTAACGGTTACTTTTGCTGCAAGTTTAAGATTTTTTCCTGTTTTTAAGGAAACTATCTTTGTAATTGCTTTTTTAGAACCTTTTTTTGTAATTGCAACTTTCTTTACTGTTTTTTTCGCTTTATTGTCTGTGTCCGTATTTGTATCTGTATCTTTGTCGGTATCCGTATCTGTAGGAATTTCTGTTGGTTTATTTTGATTTGTATTGTCTGAATTTATATCGTTTTTATTGGAATCTATTTCTGTACTAGCAATGGAAAGAGCAATCGCTTCATTATTGTCTAGTGCTTTATTAAAGATTCTAACATCATCTAAAGCACCAGTAAAATAAGCATCCCATGCATTTACACCAAAATAGATAGCGGCATTTCCCGCCATAATATTACTTGCAATATCACCAGAGGAGATTAAAACACCATCAAGATAAAGATTTGCTGTTACTGTATTTGGAAGGCTGCCTGCTTTGTTTCCATCAACAGAAAGAACAACATTTTGCCAAGTATTTGTTTTATAGGCATTTGCTGCTGGTGTTGAAATATAATCTCCTTTTTTTGACCAAATTTTAGCATCAAAACTTAAATTTAACCATTGTTCTGGTTCAAAAGTTCCAGCGGCAAGTGTTGGATCAACAGCACCACCAAGTGCAGTTGGTTTCATCCAGAAAGAAATAGAATAGCTTTCTGAAAGTTCCTTTGCATCGCAAAGTTTTAAGCCATAGCTTCCATCAAGAACAATGGCTTGTCCAAGTTTTCCTTCTGCATAATTATAAACAGCATCTGCTTTTTCTACAGGAACTTTTGCTTTTGTAACAGCAGTAGCACCATTAGTAGAATTATTGAAAGGGAATGTTTTAATAGGCTGTTCTGTAAATGTAAAGTTGGAGAAATCTCTTTCAATAGATAATGTATAGCTTGCTGCCAATTTTTCATTTTCTGCATAAACATCAATGGTAGCTTCTTTTTTAGCACCCGTTAAATAAATAGTTGCAGTACCTGTGCTGCTTAATACTTTTCCATCTAATGTAATAAATCCTTTGGTATCTTTCGCAGTAAGCTGTAAAGCGGCAGTTTCTGAAGTATAAGGTACTTTATATTGATATACTTTGTTCTGAGCAGTAATTTCTTCTCCATTAATTTTTAAAGAACTAATATCATTTTCTGTACCCGCTGTTGCAGAATTGCTAGTACCTGCTTTTGGAGATTTATTTAAGTAAAAATCGGCACTTGAATCACAATCTTCCAATGCTTTTACCATAAGAGAACCGCCATCAATGCAAAGATAATATCCCGGTTTTGCAATGCTTTCAAAGGAAATAGCTTCTGCATTTGTTAATCCTTTTACTGTGCGAAATGTTTGTGCTTTTGCTGTATCTGCATCAGAGATAATCTGATCATTTTGTGCTTTATATTTATAATCTTGTGCAAGACTAACTGTATTATTATCATTTATAGTTAGATAAAGTCCCGGTTTATTTTCTGATTGAATCGATACATAGGAATCTTTAGAAGGATCTGATTTTCCAGCAATAATTGCCCAATTTCTATCTTCATCTTTTGGTTGGAAGTAAGTGCCAACACCTACAGTTGTATATGGATATTCGCCGTCACCACT
Organism: uncultured Lachnospiraceae bacterium; assembly: GCA_910576895.1. Classification (GTDB taxonomy): domain Bacteria; phylum Bacillota; class Clostridia; order Lachnospirales; family Lachnospiraceae; genus MGBC100174. Next base: position 47,886 of record CAJTJZ010000006.1, read on the forward strand.
AGAATTTATAAAATTTTCATGGGAAAGCATAGCTCCTGTATCTGTATAGAGAACATAAGGTTCTGCTCCTGTAATACCAATAGCCGTTTCTGGGATTGGTTGAATGCTGCCATCTGCATTAAAATGTACTTCTGCAATGCAGGCATTGCGGCGGAATCCACCCGGAAGAGAGCCATTGTGATATACAAAATAAGTTTTTCCTTTAAAATCAAAGACTGCCATATGATTTGTATTAGAGGTAGCAGCAGGAGGCATTAGCTGTTTACCAAAAGTCCATGAACCATTTAATAGATCATTGGTAGTAGAATATGCCATTTCTTCTCGCCAGTTCATAGCATAGAAAAGATAATATGGTCCTGTTGGCTTTCCATTTGCATCTGTGCGGCGATAAAGCCAAGGAGCTTCTGTATATCCGCCATCTTTTGCAGTAATTGGAGATTGTTCAATAATATCCGCACTACTTGCAGAAGTACCACAAGTAATTTTTCCATCATTATTTAAGTCTTTTACAGATATCATATCTTCATTTAATTCACATATGTAATACTTGCCATTACCCCATGCTAGGTAACGATGTTCTACTCCTTTACTATCGGTTTCAATATAAATGGTTGGATCAATATCGTTAAAATCACTAGTTTGAGGATTTGTATCTGTTCCTTTTACTAATGGTTTTCCAATGTCTTTAAAAGGACCTGTTGCTTTATCTGCCACAGCAACACCAATCGATTGTTTTCCAGCAGAAGTAGCATCCCAAGTACAATGATAAAGATAATATTTCCCCTTATATTTTGCTACTTGTCCTGCCCATGCATCTGTTCCTGTACTGGCCCAAGGGATGCTTGCCTTATCTGCTTTCATAACAACGCCTTCATAGTTCCAATTTTTTAAGTCTTTTGTAGAATAGCACATCCATTCCAAAATTTTATAAGCTTCATTTTGTGCTGTATCATGTCCAGTATATAAATAGACAGTGTCGCCATCGACTAAAACAGCAGGATCACCTCCATAGATAAGATTTCCATTAACATAACCACCAATTGGATTTGAGACTTCTGTTTTAGAAATTATAGTCTCGGTTGGTTCTGTTTGTACAGCCTTGACTGTAGAGGATAGTAATGGACTGGAAATAGAAACAACAGTAAGAGCGGTTGCAACAATTCCAGTTAAAACTTGTTTTTTCATCATTTTTTTCTCCTTTCTTTTAGAAATCTTTAAAAAGATATAAAGTAAATAAATTAGAGTATTAGGATACTATTGAATAGTATACAAAAAAAATAAAGAAGATACAAGATTTTTGTGAAATTTTTCCGTAATATTGTTATAATAATTTTTTAAAGTATTGTTTTATAAATAAATTTGATATAAAAATAAAATTTAACGAATAGTTTAAAATAAAAAAACAAAAACAAAACAAACAATAAAAAAATAAAGCACAAAAATCTCCAAAAAATCCCTTCAATATTTATATTATCAGTAAAATCATGTATCTATTTATGATACAATATTGAAAAAAATTTTAAGAACAACAACTACAAATAAAAAAACATAAAATCAAAAGGAGGAAGAAAATAGATAATAAAAATATTGATAAAAGTAAGCAAATATGATATATTATACCCATAAAGAAGATGGTTTCATGGGTAATTATAAGCCAAAAGAATTTGCTAAAATGATAGGTGTTTCTGTTAAAACATTACAAAAGTGAGATAAAGATAATGTGTTAAAAGCCTATCGTACACCAAAAGATAGAAGATATTATACAGACGAACAATATTTTAAATATACAGGACAACAAATACAAAAAAACGGAAAAACCGTTATTTATACAAGAATGTCTACTAATAATCAAAAAGATGATCTGAATAATCAGATTGAATTTTTGAAACAATATGCAAATACAAAAGGAATTATCGTTGACGAAATTTTTGAAGATATAGGAAGCGGATTAAATTACAATAGAAAAAAATGGAACTTACTAATAGATAAATGATGTATTAAAGGAGAAATTCAATGTAATATTTATTACACATAAAGATAGATTTATTCGTTTTAGCTTTGAATGGTTGGAACATTTTTTAAAATCTAATGATGCTGAAATTATTATTGTAAACAATGAAAAAATGTCGCCTGAACAAGAATTAGTGAATGATTTGATTTCTATTATTCATGTATTTAGTTGTAGGATTTATGGTTTAAGAAAATACAAAAATAAAATTAAGGGAGATGAGGAAATTGCTAAAAGGTTATAAAACAGAAATCTTTCCCACATCAGAACAAAAAGAAATTATTCATAAAACCATTGGTACATGTAGATATGTATATAATTTTTATCTTGATCATAACAAGAAAGTTTATGAAAAAGAGAAGAAATTTGTTTCAGGCTATGACTTCTCAAAATGGTTAAATAACGACTATCTTCCCTTAAATCCTGAATTTTCATGGATTAAGGAAGTCAGCAGTAAATCAGTAAAACAAAGTATTATGAATGCAGATAAGGCTTTTAAGAATTTCTTTCAGCATAAAGCAAAATTTCCAAGATGGAAGAAAAAATCGAAATCTGATGTAAAAATGTATTTTGTGAAAAATGGAACAAAACAAATGATTTTATGTGAACGACATAGAATCAAAATTCCAACGCTTGGTTGGGTAACATTAAAAGAAAAAGGATATCTTCCTACAAATGCAAATATATATAGTATAAAAAGCGGTTTTGTTTCCATGAAAGCAGGGAGATATTATGTTTCTGTTCTAGTAGAAGAACCTAAGCCAAAACAACCTATTCTTGATGATTTTGGGATAGGTATTGACTTAGGTATAAAAGATTTTGCAATAGGTTCTCATGGAAAAACTTACAAAAACATGAATAAGACTGCTGCTATTATAAAACTTGAGAAAAGATTAAAACGACAACAAAGAAAACTTTCGAGGAAATACGAAAGTTTAAAGAAAAGAAAAAATATTATGAAAGGAGAAGCTACTCGACAAAATATTCAAAAACAAAAGCTAAAAATACAAAAACTTTATCATAGGCTTAATAATATCAGAATAGATTATATAAACAAAGTAATTTCTGAATTGGTGAAAATCAAGCCAACTTGGATTACATTGGAGAATCTAAATATTAAGGGAATGATAAAGAATCGACATCTTTCAAAAGTAATTGCACAACAAAAATTCTTTGAATTTAGAACCAAATTGATTACAAAGTGTAAAGAATATGGTATTGAAGTAAGACTTGTTGGTAGATTCTATCCATCAAGTAAAACTTGTGATTGTTGTGGTAATATGAAACGTGATTTAAAGTTATCTGATAGAACTTATATCTGTCCGAAATGTGGATATACAGCAGATAGAGGTTTTAATGCTAGTTTGAATTTGAGAGATTGTCCAACTTATCAGATTGCATAAAAAGCAAAGATAAGTATGTACCGATGGCTTAGTCGGGAATTTACGCTTGTGGAGTGTACATAAACTTGGCAGCTCCTTTGGAGCTGTCTGCCAAAAGGCAGATTGCAAACAAAGTTTGCAACCATACTTGTAAATAGCATCTGCTTTAGCAGTGCGAAAGCATACACGAAGAAGCAAGAATTTTCTTGATATGGATATTTTTGTCCATATTTTAAGTAGCAGAATAAATAATATATGAGCTTTTTTCAAGTTGTTTCCGGTAATATCACTAGCACATCAATAAATATGTTATTTACTTTCTGGATTTCTGCATATATTTTAGAAAGAAATATTAACAAAAAACAAGGAAATTTTATAAAAAATATAATAAGTACTATATTATTTATTATAGGAGTTTCCATTTTTGGTGCAATTTTTTATAAAGCAGGGATATTTCGATGGCCTTATAATATTGGAAATATTTTATTTACATATCCTATGCTTTTGATAGAAACATTTCTTTTACAGATGTTATATGAAGAAGATCAAATTTCTTGTTGGCTATCTGCAATCTTTTTTGAAATGATCGATTCTTTTGCTATGAATGTTGGATTTTTGTTTTCGCCATATATAAGATTTAATCTAAATATTTTAAATGAACGAATACTTTACTGTTTCTTTTTATTTGGAATTATACCTTCATTTAAAATAATTCTTGTTTTAATTCTTAAAAAAACGAAAATGGGAAAAATATTTCGGCAGTGGTTGGAACAAAAAAATTTTCGATCAAGTATGGTTTTATTTTTAAGTTTATATCCTATTTTAATGGAAGTACTTGATCTTCTTATTAAATTTACAGATAAAATGAATGATGAACAAAATGGAATGCTTTGTATTATTTATTTTTTGGTTGTAGGTATTGTCTTTCATTATATTATACAAGAAGAACAACAGAGAATGCGATTAGAAGAACAACAAATTAGCTTAAAACAGCAGCGTACTTATATTAAAAATTTAGAGGAACTGCAAATGGAGATGCGTAGATTTCGTCATGACTATAAAAATATGATGTCTGGTATGTATTTGCAAGCAAAAGAAGGAGATATGGAGACATTGCAGAGTTTTATTCAAGAGATGACAGAGGATTTTGATAGTCAAGTAGGTGGGCAAATACGGAGATTGACACAACTTAGTAATATTCATATATTAGAAGTAAAAGGTCTATTGCTTAGAAAGTTAGAAGAAATGCAAAAAGAAGAAATTGATTGTGAACTAGAAGTATTATGTCCTTTTTATAAAACAAGGTTAAGAAATACCGATCTTTGTAGATGTCTTGGAATTTTAATTGATAATGCAATGGAAGAAGTAAGAGGAAAAGAAAAACCAAAGATACATATTATGATTAGCAGCCAAAAGGGATACACTACGTTTCGTATTCAAAATTTATTGTATTCCACAATTGATTTTCATAAAATTTGGATACAGGGATATTCTACCAAAGGAAACAATAGAGGAATTGGACTTGCAAGTTATAAAAAGATTTTAGAACGCTATGATAATATTATACCATTAACTACAATAAGAGATGGATATTTTATTCAAGAATTAAAAGTACAGGAGGAAATATAGATGCTTCCAATTTATATATGTGAAGATGATGATAGGATTCGTTCTATTCAAAAAAAGTATTTGGAAAATCAAATTTTAATGCAAGGATATGATATGGAAATTGTTATATGTTCAAGACATCCAGAAGATATTATTGAGGCATTAGAAATTCCGAAAAAAAGGGGAATTTATTTTTTAGATGTAGAATTAAAAAATGAATCTATGGATGGATTTACATTAGGACAAGAAATAAGAAAGAGAGATGCAAGGGGATTCCTTATTTATGTAACTGCATTTAAAGATTTGGCATTTGAAACATTTCGTTATCATTTAGAAGCATTAGATTATATTGTAAAGGGAAATGAGGCAAAAATGTTGGAGGGGATTAAAAATAGCCTTCATATTATTATAGAACGAATGCAGAAAGAAAGCGGAGAACAAAGGGAGTTTTTTACCGTAAAAGTAATGGATATTATGAAACATATTCCTGTGGAGGAGATTATGTTTTTTGAAACTACAGGACGAACACATAGAATAGAATTACATGCTATCAATGATAGAATTGATTTTATTGGAAGTATGCAGGAGCTGGAAGAACAACTTGGAAATTGCTTTTTAAGAGTACATAGAGCTTATCTTGTTAATGTAAAACGAATTCAGGAATTGGATTTAAAGCATCGAGAAATTCGGATGGAAAATGGAGAAATATGTTTGTTTTCAAGAAATATGAAGGGAGAACTTTTAAGTCGAATTTAGAAAAAAATATTAGATATACCATTGAGGCAAATTTTTACATAGAGTAAATAGAACATGTTATGATAACCCCATCAAGAGATAAGGGGGATTTTTTATGGAAGAAAAAATATTGTTAGAACTAAGTCATATTTCTAAACGTTATCGAACAGAATTAGCGTTAAAAGACATTACTATGGCATTACATGAAGGAGAAATTCTTGGCTTTTTAGGACCATCTGGTGCTGGTAAAACAACAACAATTAAAATTATTACAGGGCAGTTGAAACCAACTGGTGGTGAAGCAAAACTTCTTGGAACAGATGCAGAAAATATGGATGCATCTATTTATGAAAAAATAGGTGTTGTTTCAGATAATAGCGGTATTTATGAGAAAATGACAGTATGGCAAAATTTGAGTGTATTTGCACAAATTTGGAATGTGAAAAAAGAACGAATAGAAGAAGTATTAAAACAAGTAGAGTTGTGGGAACATAGAAAAAAACTGGCAGGTAAGTTATCGAAAGGGCAGGCACAGCGTTTAATTCTTGCAAGATCTGTTTTGCATAAACCAAGAGTTTTGTTTTTAGATGAACCAACAAGTGGTTTAGATCCTTCTACTGCAGTTGCAATTCATAAAATGTTATTAGATTTAAAAAAAGAAGGGATGGCTATATTTTTAACAACGCATAATATGGAAGAAGCAACAAAACTTTGTGATAAAGTTGCATTGTTGTATCAGGGAACGATTGTAGAATTTGGATCTCCGCAAGAACTTTGTTTAAAATATAATCGTGATAAAAGATATCAAGTATTATTAAATAACCATAAAGAAGTAATATTAGAACAAAATCCAGAAAATGTAAATAAGATTTCTGATTGGATGAAGAAAAACGAGATTCAATGTATCCATTCCTGCGAACCAACATTAGAAACTGTTTTTTTACAAGTAACAGGAAAAACATTAAATGCATAGAAGAAATAGTTTGGATAGAGAAAGGAGTGGAACAATATGAATAATATAAATAAATTTGCAGCGGTAGCAAGAATAAAATGGATTGGTATTAGTCGAAATACAATGATTATGTTAGGACCTATTATGACGCTTGGTATTGTATGGGTATGTAAAATTTTATATGGAATTAATACAAAAGGAGAACTTTCTCCGGGATTGGTTTCTATGTTGCTTACAATAGGAATTTCTACTAATATTTGTTCTGATGGATTTATTATGGTAGGTACGTTGATTGCAGAAGAAAAAGAAAAGCATACATTACATACACTTATGACAAGTTCTATTACAGGAATGCAATATTTTATTGGAAGTATTCTTTTTCCATTTTTTATCACAATGATAATGAATCTTGCAATACTATGGATTAGTGGGGCTTCTATACCATTAAAGGCTATGCCAATCTTCTTTATTGTAAATGCAATTGTTTCTATTATCAGTTGTGTAATAGGAATGATTGTAGGAATTTGTGCAAAAAATCAGATGAACGCAAGTTTAATTGCTTCTCCTATTATGATGATATGTATGATGATACCAATGTTTGGAAACTTATCAGAGAAATTGCATGAATTATCTGGTTTTTTGTTTACTGGAGTAATGACAGAAATGACAAGTAGTTTAGCAACAGGATTAGATTATGTATTGAAACCACTTGATATTGCAGTATTACTTGGAGAACTTATCATTAGCGTATTATTATTTCTTTTATTCTATAAACGAAATGGATATGAAAAGGATTAAGAAGAAGAAAGATAAGAAGGGGGCTATATTTTTGTATAGTCCTTTTTGAATTATTTTGAGTTATAAGCGAAAGAAGCAACAAATTTTTATTGACAAATAAATAAGGATATGATACATTAAATTGGTAGTACCAATTAGAAAGGAGCAAATGATTTGAATTATATAAAACAATTTGGAATTATCATATTCTTATCATTTATTGGAGAGATATTATATAAACTTTTACCATTGCCGATTCCGCCAAGTATCTATGGTATTATTATTTTATTTCTGTGTTTGGAATTAAAAATTATTTCTATATCTGCTATAAAAGAAAGCAGTCGCTTTTTCATAGAAATTATGCCCATTATGTTTATTCCAGCAGCGGTAGGCTTAATAGATTCTTGGCAAATTATAAAAACGGCATGGATTCCATATACTGTAATTACAATAGTATCTACAGTTGTAGTTATGGTTGTATCTGGAAAAATAGTACAGTTTATTATAAAGTTGTCAAAAAAAGAGAAAGGAATAACAAGAAACAAATAAAATGAATGAATTTTTTCAAACATCGGTATTTTTTGGTGTATTTATCACATTACTTTCTTATGGAATTGGTCTTATATTAAAAAGAAAATTAAAATTTTCTATTTTTAATCCACTTTTAATTGCAATTATCTTTGTAATTTTATTCTTGATTTTATTTCATATTGATTATACTATATATAACCAAGGGGCAAACTATATTTCTTTTTTATTAACACCATCTACAATTTGCCTTGCAGTTCCATTATATGAACAATGGGAATTATTAAAGAAAAATTATAAGGCTGTATTTCTTGGTATTACTTCAGGTGTACTAACAAGCCTTTGTAGTATTTTAATATTAGCATATTTATTTCAACTTGATCATGCCTCTTATGTGACATTATTGCCAAAATCAATTACAACAGCAATTGGTATTGGGGTTTCAGAAGAACTTGGAGGATATGTATCTATTACAGTAACCATTATTATAATTACAGGTGTAATTGGAAATATGTTTGCTGAAGCGATATGTAAGATTTTTAAGATTTGCGATCCTATTGCAAAGGGAATTGCTATTGGTACTTCATCACATGCTGTTGGAACAGCAAAAGCGATGGAGATGGGAGCTATTGAAGGTGCAATGAGTAGTTTATCTATTGTTGTTTCAGGAATATTAACAGTAATAGGTGCAAATATTTTTGCACAATTTATGTAATAGAAGATAGGATAGTGAAAATGGAATCAAAAGAATACCAAAAAACAATAGAATATCTTTGTGATCTTATAAAAGCAGGGGAATTGACCATTGGCTCTAAACTTCCTACAGAAAGAAAATTGGCTGAAACATTATCAATAGGGCGTAATTCAATTAGAGAAGCACTTCGGATACTGGAAAGTATAGGTATGGTGGAATGTAAGCAAGGTTCTGGAAATTATATTGCAGGAAATGTATCAAAAACAATTTCAGAAGTTATTGAAATGATGCTTTTATTAAAACAGATTACAAAAGAAGAAATTATTGTATTTCGGCGTGATATGGAAAAAGCAATTTGTAATTCCATTATTGAAAGTAAAAATATAGAAAAATGGTATTATAAAATAAAGAATATTCTTATAACGGATATAGAATTACAATCCTTGGAAGAACAAATAGAAGCAGATTGGAATTTTCATTATATGCTGATTTTGGCAACCGAAAATCAAGTATGGATTTCTATTTCTAAGGCAATTATTACTATATATCAAAATATGCAGAATCTGATATAAAACAGAAACTACAGGAATCTCATATAGCAATACTTTCTGCATTATGGGAAGGTTCTAGGGATGCTGTTGAAAAAGCAATTGATCTTCATTATGATTTAGTGGATAATGAATTGAAAAAAAATTAAAATAGAAGATGTATATTTAATAGCTCTCTTTGACAAAATCCGTTTTATTAAAGAGAGCTATCTTTTTGATAAATAATTTTGCTTTTTTAGTTTAATATGGATAATAAATTCTTAATTTCTTTTTTCTTAGCTTTTCGAATAAAATCTTGATAACTAAAAAAATAGAATCCATCAATTTCATCCATTTCTCTGCAATACTTAATTTGCTTCTTTAAAATTGTCGTTTTTCCATTCCATTGTTTCCAATCCCAGACAGAATTTTTCCCAGCACAAGCTTTATATACAGGAATGCCAATATAGAATTTTATATCTTCATTTTCATAATAAGAAAGCCATTCTTCTGTAACAATATCAAAAGAATATTCATCATTATCAAAGGTCCAATAAATTTGTGGACAAATATAATCTATGTATCCAGAGCTTGATAGCCATGTTTCAATATCAACAAAATAAGAATCTTTTGATAATAAATTGGAAATATTTCCCGCAGGACTGATTCCAAAAACGACTTCTGAATTTATATCTTTTATTGCGGAATATACATTTTTTACTAATTGATTAACATTATTTCTTCTCCATTTTACTAAACTAAGGGGATCGTCATTATTTTTTGTATAACTTACATATTCTTTATAATCAAAATAATTTTTATCATTTGCTTTTGATATTTTTGCTGATGGCTTTGCTTTATTTCCAAGACTTGGATAAAAATAGTCATCAAAATGAATCCCATCTACATCATAATTTTCAACGATTTCTCTTACACCATTTACAATTAATTCCCGAACTTCTTTTTTTGCTGGATTATAATAAAGATTTCCATTAAAGGCAAGTACATTTCTACTAGAGGAATTAAGCCATTTTCTTGCTTGATTATCTTTTGATAATGCAGAGGCTTTTGTTGTATTTACTGCAATACGATAAGGATTAAGCCATGCTTCAAATTTTAAATCACGATTATGGGCTGCTTCTACCATATACTCTAATGGATCAAATCCCGGATCTTTTCCCTGAGTTCCTGAAATATAGGCTGACCATGGAAAATATTCTGATGGATACATAGCATCTGCATATGGTCTAACATGAACAACAACGGTATTCATATTCCATGTTACGCAATTATCAAAGGCTTCATCAATGAAATCTTGAAAATCTTGTTTAGAGAAAGATTTTTTACCAAGTTCTTCCAATCTATTAGAAAATTCAATATAAGAAATCCAAACAGCCCGCATTTCATTTTTATGTTCATCTTCAATTTCAGTCGCAATTGGAATTTCTTCTTGTTCAACGGATGATGAATCTTCTTGTCCATTAGGTAATTGTTCTGTGTTGTTTTCAGAACTAACATTATCTTCTACTGGAATTTCCTCAGAATTTTTTTCATCTTCTGATTTTGAAGTAGATAATGTAGAGTCTTCTATTATATCTGCTGTTATTTCTGGCCCTGCTGCCACAGTTAAAATACAAATAAGAGCAAGTTCAAATACAAGAATGTGGAAAAAGATTGTTTTTTTTCCTTTCCTTGGCAGATATGAAATGCCTGTTGGTTTGTCCTGTAATGCTTGTGATTTCTTCTTTTTTTGTTTCTGTTGGTTTATTTTCATAAATAATTTATTCCTTTCTTTTAAAAACGACCTTTAGCTATGTAATATTATAATAGAAAGTTTACAGTTTTTATTTGTTTAATAGATAAGAGAACAAAAGCAACAAATACTATTTTTATTAGTTATATATTATATATATGTCAAAAGATTTTCAAAAAGTCCATAATAAAGCTCTTTTATTGATATATATATAAATGTAAAGTAAAACAAAGGTTCTAGCTTTTTATATACAAAAAAACCAGAACCTTTGTTTTTTTACTTCTTTTTACTTTTCATTTTCTTTTTCATCAAGAATATCAAATTCATCCATTAAATCTTTGATTTCTTCCATATCTTCCTTTGTGAATGTTGTTTCTTCTTTCTGTAGATGGAATGATACTGGCAGACTGCAAATAATAAATGATGACATTGCAGCAAAAACAGCTCCGATAATAAAAAAGATGCCTGTAATTTTAATTGCCAGTTCATTCAAATCATGAAACATCAAAAAAGAAATTCCAAAGATTAAAAAGGAACTTGCGTATGCTATAATAGAAATATTTTCAAATACAGTCATAGCATACTTTTTTTCTCCACTCATTTCCAAATCTTCCATTTTTAATACCTCCAGTGTAAATAATAATAGTAGTTTTTAAATATATTTCTATACCTTTCTACCATATAGAATAACACACTTTTAGAAATAAATCAATATAAAAATGAAAAAAATATTAGGAAAAAAGTAACAAATTTTTTAAAATATCCGAAAAATTTTTATAAAAATCAGAAAATTAGACATTGTTCTAATTTTTCTGCCATAGTATCAACATGTTTTTTTTGAATAATAAGTGGTGGCACAAAGCGAATAACATTTGCTCCAGCAGAAATTAAAATAAGTCCTTCTTTTTGTGCTTTCCTTATAATTTCATTTACAGGTTCTTTAAATTCTAATCCTTGCATCAATCCTTTTCCTCGATGAGCAATAATTTTATCAGAATGATGTTCCATAACCACTTCCAATGTTTTCCATAAGTAATCTGAAACCTGATTTACATTTTCTAAGATATGTTCTTTTTCAAATAAATCAAATACAACACAAACAGCCGCTGTTGCAAGTGGATTTCCACCATAAGTTGTACCATGATCACCCGGAACTAATACATCTGCAAATTTTCCTTTAGCAAGAAATGCACCAACAGGTACACCGCATCCAAGTGCCTTTGCTACTGTCATAATATCAGGCAAGATATGATAATCTTGACAGGCAAACATAGTACCAGTACGTCCCATACCACATTGAATTTCATCAAAAATAAGAGCAATATCTTTTTCATTACAAAGCTTGCGAATTTGTTCTAAAAATTTTTGTTCTGCTGGATAAATTCCCCCTTCTCCTTGCACTGGTTCTAAAATAATTGCACAAGTTTTATCTGTTATTAGTGCTTTAACACTTTCAAAATGATTAAATTCTGCAAAAGAAATTCCCGGCATTAATGGACCAAAGGGCTGACGATACTTTTTTGTACCAGTTACAGCAAGAGCACCTGTACTTCTTCCATGAAAAGAATGATGCATTGCAATAATCTCCCCTTCTGCCGAGCCTGTTTTATCATAATAATAACGTTTTGCTAATTTAATAGCACCCTCTATTGCTTCTGTTCCACTATTTGTAAAAAACACTTTATCCATGCCAGAAGCTTTTGTCACTTTATCTGCTGCATATGCCATTGGCATGGAATAATAAAGATTGGATATATGAATGATATGATCAATTTGTTTTTTTAGAGCTTCATTATATTCCTTATTATCATAACCAAGTGCAAATACAGCAATTCCTGATGCAAAATCAAGGTATTCCTTTCCTTCGATATCATATAAATAAACGCCCTGTCCTCGTTCCCATACAATTGGATAGCGATTATATGTATGCATAAGAGTTTTATCTGCAAGTTCCATGCATTCTTTACTATTCATATTTCTTCTCCTTTCTTATCATTGGCCATTCGTACTTTCTTATGCTAATTCTCATCATTTAAAATGGCAGTACCAACACCTTGATCTGTAAAAAATTCAAGCAAAAGACAATGTTGTTTACGTCCATCAATAATATGCACTCTTTGAACACCTGCAAGTACTGCATCAATACAATTGTTAAGTTTTGGCAGCATACCACCACAAATATAACCATCTGTAATAAGCTTTTGGGCTTCCTTTACAGTAAGTGTAGATAATAATGTGGTTTTATCTTCAGGATCAGTACATACACCGTCAATATCTGTTAAAAATGCTAGTTTTTCTGCTTTCATTGCTTTTGCAATGGAAGAAGCTGCATCATCTGCATTAATATTATAACTTTTATAATCTTCTATACCAAGTCCAATAGGAGCAATAATTGGAATATAATCATCTTCTAAAAGCTTATCAATAATATCCGTATCTACTTTTACCACATCACCAACATAGCCAATATCTCCAGCAGAAACAATCTTTTTTTCACAACAAAGCATACCGCCATCTTTACCACTAATACCAATTGCTCGAACACCAACTTGTTCTAGCATTCTTACAAGATCTTTATTGACTTTATTTAATACCATTTCTGCAATTTCCATTGTTTCCTCATCTGTTACTCGTAAACCATCAACAAAAGAAGTTTCTTTGCCAACACGTTTTAGCCATTTACTAATTTCCTTCCCGCCGCCATGTACAATCATTGGTTTCATACCAACTAATTTTAATAATGCAACATCTTTAATTACATTGCTTTGTAAATTTTCATCTAACATTGCAGAACCGCCATATTTTACAATTACCCGCTTATTATTAAAATCTCGAATATATGGCAAAGCTTCAATTAATGTTTGTGCTTTAAACATAATTTGATCCATAGTTTCTTCCATAATTCATAACTCCTTAACTTTTTCTTTTAAAATATATCATTTTTATCCTTTATGGAAATAAAGGTACTATCTGCAAACCTTCCATTTCTTGTAAACCAAACATAAGATTCATATTTTGAACTGCTTGTCCTGCTGCCCCTTTTACTAGATTATCCATTGCCCCCATAATAATCACTCGATTTGTTCTTTTATCAATCTTAATATTAATGTCTACAAAATTGCTTCCTTCTACCCATCTTGTTTCCGGACAAACATCTTTTTCTAAAACCCTAATAAAGTATTCATTTTTATAATACTTATTATAAACTTCCTTTACTTGTTCATAAGAAAGTTCTTTTTTTAAAGTAGCATAACCCGTAATTAAAATTCCCCGATTCATTGGAACTAAATGTGGTGTAAAATTAAGTATTACCTTTTTACCACTTGCATAAGAAAGTTGTTCTTCAATTTCTGGTGTATGTCGATGTGTTGTGACATTATATGCTTTTATAGATTCATTTATCTCACAATATAAATTTCCTACTTTTGCACTACGTCCCGCACCAGAAACACCAGATTTTGCATCAATAATCAAGGTATCCATATCAATTAGTCCTTCTTTTGCAAGAGGATAAATAGAAAGAATGGAACAAGTTGGATAACAGCCCGGATTTGCGATAAGACGTGCATTTCTTACAGCGTCTCTATTAATTTCACAGAGCCCATAAATAGCTTCTTTTATAAATTGAGGGCTTTTATGTTCTATTCCATACCATGACTCATAAATATCAATATCCTTCAAACGAAAATCTGCACTTAAATCAATAATTTTTGTTTGAGAAAGCACAGTTTCATTAACAATGGAAGCACAAAGTCCCTGCGGTGTTGCTGTAAAAATAACATCTGCCTGTTTTGATAATTCTTCTATATTATCTTCCAAACAAGTTACATTAACCAATTTTGTCATATTTCCGAAAATACTACTATAATCTTGATTACTATAGCTATGTGAACCATACCAAACAATTTCTGTTTCTTTATGCTGTAATAATAATCGTACAAGTTCTTGACCAGCGTAACCAGTAGAACCAATAATCCCTACTTTTATCATTGTTACTTCTCCTATCCTTCTTTACTTTTCATAATTTATATTCAATTTATTTAGAACAAAAAATTCGTACCTGTAATGGCTGTAAACAAATTTTATTTCCTTCTAGTTGTTCTCCACTTTCTATATCTTTTAATACTATCGTTTCCTTCAGTAAAACACTTTGTTCTATAGAATTAAAATTCATAAAGAAATAATATACTTCTCCATCGCCTTCTCGTTTTTGAACAGAAATTCCATCTGGCAATTTTTCTGCAAATGGAAAATTACTTTCTAAGGAAATTTCTTTTGCAAGCAATTTATAGAAATCTCTTAAAAATTCTACTTCTGTACGTGCTGCAATATGATAAGCCATTCCTTTTCCAAAAGGATGCTTTGTAACCGCAGGCATTCCTTTATAAAAATCATCGTCATAACAAGCAAGCACTTCCGTATTTTCAAGTGGATGAACAATTGCACAATAATCTTTTACAGAATATGTCTTTTTTGGAAGATCTCCATTATGCCATGTAAAACTATTTCTATCTTCTGGATAGAGGGAATCAATTTCTTCTTCCCATACACCAATCACTTGCTTTAAGTCATTTCCGGGAAAACCACCAAGGAAACAAAGATCTGTTTCATCTACATAACCAGTTACATAAGTTGTTACTAGTGTTCCACCTTGTTCTACAAATTGTTTCATACGCTTTGCTATATCACCACGAAGCATATAAAGCATGGGTGCTATTACAAGTTGATAGTTATCAAGCGGTTGTGTCATATCAATAACATCACTTGCAATGGATTCTTGCCAAAGTGCTTCATAATTTTCTATACAAGTACGCTCATATTGTTTACTTTCCTGACTTAATCCATTCATATCTTCGATTGCCCAACGGTTTTCATAATCATAAATAATTGCTGCCTTTGCATAAACATTTGTTCCGCGAAGAGAATCACATTTATGCAAGAACTCTCCAAGACATTTACATTCCTGAAATACTCTTGTATGCTCTGATCCATCATGATCTATGATAGCACCATGAAATTTTTCTTCTGCTCCACGTCCTTTTCTCCATTGAAAATACTGCACAGAATCAGAACCATGAGCAATTGCTTGTATAGAAGATAATATATTCATTCCCGGTCGTTTTAATTTATTTACATGCTGCCAATTTACAAGGCTTGGTGTACTTTCCATTAATAAAAATGGTTTTTTCTTCATCGAGCGAAACATATCATGATGAAAAGCAGTTTCTGCTGCCGTTTTTGCATCACTTCTATTTGTCTCATGCCAAGCTGGATAACTGTCCCAAGAAACAATATCAACACTTTTTGATAATTCCCAATAATTTAATCCCGCATATTTCATATAATTTGTTGTCACAAGAAGATCAGGTGTAATTTCTTTTACAGCACGAATTTCTTGTTCCATAAAATTCTTTGTTTGATATGTTACAAACCGCAGCCAATCAAGTTGTAAACCATGAATTGCATGTTCTCCTTGTGGTGCAGGAGATTCAATTTCATCAAAACGGGAAAAACGTTTACTCCAGAAACCCGTAAACCATGCATGATTCAATTCTTCTATATTATTATGATATTTTTCACGCAGCCAGTCACGAAAAGCCTCCTGACATAAAGGACAATGACATTCTCCCCCATATTCATTAGAAATATGCCACATACCAAGTGCTGGGTGATTCTGATAGCGTTTTGCAAGCATTTGATCCATTTCCCATACTTTTTTTCGATAGTAAGGAGAAGTATAACAATGATTATGACGGCCGCCATGAAGGTTTCTAGTACGATCGGCATTCATACGAAGAACCTCTGGATGATTTCTATCAAGCCAAGCAGGACGTGCACCACTTGGGGTTGCAAGAATCACTTTCTTTCCATTTCTTGCCATACGATCCATTGTTTCATCAAGCCATTCAAATGTATAAACACCTTCTTCTGGTTCTAGTGCTTTCCATGCAAAAACATTTAATGTAACACTATTTATATGTACAAGCTCCATCAGCCGATCATCTTCTTTTAAAATATCTGGTCGATCAAGCCATTGATCTGGATTGTAATCACCACCATAAATCATATGAGGAAAATCTTTTAAAATTGGTGGGTATTTTAATTTTGTTAATTTTTCAGACATAAATAAGGTCCTCACTTTCTTTACTGGAAATTAATTTTGTTGAAAATATAAAAAAAATATGCTAAAATTTCTATGTCTTATAAAAGACAAGAGTTATCATCGTTCATTATAGCACTGCATTATTTAATTTCAAGCATTTTATGATAGAAATGAGGTTATTTTTATGTCAAGTTCTACCTTTGGACAATTATTTTCTGTTACTACTTGGGGGGAATCCCATGGAAAAGGAATTGGCTGTATTGTTGATGGATGTCCTGCTGGACTTTCTATGAATGAGGCAATCATACAATCTTATCTTGATCGCCGTAAACCGGGTGCTACAAAATATTCCACTCCACGAAAAGAACAAGATACTGTTACGATTCTTTCTGGCATTTTTGAAGGAAAAACAACAGGAACTCCAATTGCTATGGAAATTTTAAATGAAACGCAACGTTCCTCTGATTATTCAGAAATTGCTTCTTATTATCGTCCGGGACATGCAGATTATACTTTTGATAAAAAATATGGATTTCGTGATTACCGAGGCGGTGGACGTTCTTCTGGAAGGGAAACTATTGGACGTGTGGCAGCAGGAGCAATTGCTTGTACCATTTTAAAAGAACTTGGAATTACAGTACAAGCTTATACAAAAGCAATTGGAACAATTGAAATTTCTGAGAACAATATTTCTTTGGAAAATATTACAAAAAGTCCTCTTTTTATGCCTGATTTAGAAGCTTCTGCAAAAGCAGAGGATTATTTACTTTCAAAAATGAAAGAAAAAGATTCTGTCGGCGGTATTATAGAATGTATTATTAAGGGAATGCCTGCTGGAATTGGTGAACCTGTATTTGAAAAATTAGATGCAAACCTTGCAAAAGCGATTTTATCGATTGGAGCTGTAAAAGGTTTTGAAATTGGTTCTGGTTTTGGAGCAGCCAAATTATGTGGCAGCCAAAATAATGATATGTTCTATCCTATACAAACAGAAAATTCAAAGAATCAAGTACAAAAAATAGAGAAAAAAACAAATCATGCTGGTGGTATTCTTGGCGGTATTAGTGATGGCTCTGATATTGTTTTTCGTGCTGCTTTTAAACCAACACCATCCATTGCAAGTACACAACAAACAGTAAATAAATCTGGAGAAGCAATTACAGTAAATATTAAAGGAAGACATGATCCAATTATTGTACCAAGAGCTGTTGTTGTAGTAGAATCTATGGCCGCCATTACATTAGTAGATATGCTTTTTATCAATATGCATTCACGTATCAATCAAGTAAAACATTTTTATAAACAGTAAAAAAATATTTAAAAAAAACTAAAAAAGAAAACTGTCATATAAAGCTAAGATAAATTTTTTACTTTATGTGACAGTTTATTTTATAAATGTTTATTTATATAGAATCTATAATTTCTTTTATCTAATACTTTGTTTTATGGATTTTTTCAATTAATTCATCTATTTGTTGATATGGAACTGGAGGAGAAAAATAATATCCCTGTGAATATCGAATTCCTTTTTTTACAATATAATCTTGTAATTCTTTTGATTTTACAAATTCTGCGACAAGTTCAATTCCAAGACGTTCTGACATATAAACAATAATATCTACTAAATTTCGATTAATCTCATTTTCTTGTATATATCGTACAATTTGTCCATCAATTTTAATTAAATCTGGCTGTAAATTTGCAATTTCCACTAAATTAGAATATCCAGAACCAAAGTCATCAATAGCTATTTTAACGCCATAACTTCTTGCATGTTGTACAAAACCTTCTAAAATTTCTGGATTACGAAATTCTTCCGATTCTAAAATTTCAAAAATAAAGTGATCTGGATGTTTTAATTGTAATAGTTGACGGAATACCATACTAGTAAATTCATCGGAATTGATATCATAAGCAGAAAGATTAATAGAAACCATTTCTTCTCTATTATCAAATAACTCAAATACTTTTCGTACCATAATACAAGATAATTGATAATATAATCTGTATTCTTTGGCAATATCCATAAATTGATAAGGAACTAAAATACCACCCTGTTTATCAGGAATCCTCATCAATGCTTCAAATTTATTTAATTTCTTTTCTTTATTATCATAAATTGGTTGAAAATATGGAATCACATTTTCTTGTTTAATCGCATCATTTAATGCTACAACAGTATCTAATGCTTGTCCAATATGATTTTGTCGTTCCCAGTCATTTTTATATACAAGAAAACGCTTGACATTTCGTTTATTTTCTACAAGTGTTAATTTTGCTTTATCTAATAAATGGCTTTGTTCTAAAACAAGAATAAACTGGTTAATGCAAACGATATTATTCATTGTTACATTCGAAGAACCAAATTGTACATACATTTCCTGCATAATTTTTAAAAATAAGCTGCTGGCATATTCATATTTTGCAACGGCTAAAAATGTAAATTCATCAATACGATAAAAATAGATATTGTCCTGTTCTCCAATTCTTTGTATATAATCTACCATAGATTGAATATTGCATTTAGCAACTTCTTCAAATTTTTCTGTTTTTAAATGACTTAATAAAATTTGCCCATTTTCCATGGAAATCATACAAAGTTTATCAAATCCATCGTTTTTACTATCATAAAGATATTTTGTATAATTATTTAAACCTGTGCTTGGATCTAGAAATAACTTTTTATTTACTTCTTGTTCCTGCAAAATTACCTGCCGCATAAGTTCACGGTTTTTTTGTAAAATATTTTCACTTTGCTTTTTAAGGAAATAATTTAAAATGTCTTTTTTATTGTCACCCTCAATTTCATGTAATTTTTTAAATGGTCTTCTGTCGATAGGTAAATAACTTTCTTGTTCTGCATAGCCAAAAAAACTAAGGCTTCCATTTAAAAATTCATTTTTTCCATCAATCCAAGCAATTTCTCCATTACAGTAAATACCACAGATATTTGTATTAGCAAATGGTGTTAATTCCCATTTTGCACAACTTTCCATATACATTTTACGGAACACACAAGAGTAACAGACAATTTCCTCGATTGGCTGATGTTCAATTTCTTTACAAATATCTCTACATTCCTTTGCAGAACCAAGCGGACTTAAATATCCAACTTGTACAAGCTGTCCAACGGGAACAGAATCATAATACATTTTCATTCGATTTGTCTTTTCTTCACATTCAAGAAAGAAGCTTGCACCATGATGTCCTTCCATAAGAAAAGGAAAATGAAGCAGCATATCTGATAATGTTTCTGCCATTGTCATACCTTTTTCTGGTTCTTCGATTCCAAACATTTCTTTACACCATTCTAGTGCAGGCTTTTGATCAATTTCTTCCCAATATTCCCCATCTGTTTTATTTATTTGATAATAGTCTCCAATTGGTTCATGTCCAGTTATCATACTGGAATATACATATAATTCCTTGTTTAATAAAGATGCTGTCATTAGACTATTGGGATAAATCCCTTGATCATCAAAAACAAAAGGTTTGGCAAAGGGATCGGTTCTTGTTTCACTGACTCTACCACCGATTGCTCGAACATCTTTTGTATTTCTATTAAAATAAGTAAGAAATTCATAAGTTCGCATATAATTGTCAGAAAAATGCATAAAAATAACTTTTGTTCCTTGTTTATTGACATCTTCTGATACTTGAGAAGAAAGCTCTTCTGGTGTAATATTTTCATAAGAATAACAATTTGTCACAACTTTTGTTTGTGAAAATTCTGTAAAGGCAATAATACATTCCTTCTCGCAAATTTTTCCATTATAAATTAAATATTTTGCAGAAGAACCAAGGATTTTTCCATTTGGAAAAAACTTTCGTACATTTTTAGCAATACATACTGCTTCTTCTGTGCTGTGAACAGCCGTATAAATACGAATTAAATATTCTTTATTTGTCAACATACGATTTTTTTTAATAAAGTTTTCAAGTTCATCATATCCACGATAAATTGTACTATATGTTTTCATAGGATCACCCCTGTCTAAAAAGCAAAAACCGCATTATCTTATTTATTTGTTTTTTTTGCGGCTTATTTTGCAAAAAGTTAAATTATATGTATTCTCTCCTAATTATATCATAATACTTGTTTTAGTCAATAAGATTAATTATTTTAAGCAATTTATGATAACTATAAGATACTAAAAATAATAAAATTTACTAAGAGTATATAATCTTTTTATTTCTTTCGGATAAAATCCATAAATCAAGACATACTGTAATGGATGGAATGTAATGCCTTTCATTTTTCATTTATGAAAAGCATTATAAGAATTATCAATATTTTATCATTTCAACAGAAAGGCGTGATAATTTATGCATACTAAAAAAACAGCAATAAAGAAAGTAAAAGGACGTGAAATTTTAGATTCTCGTGGAAATCCTACGATTGAAGCAGAGGTTTATTTGGAAAATGGTGTCTACAGTCGTGCCTGCGTGCCATCGGGTGCATCAACAGGAGCATATGAAGCCGTAGAATTACGTGATAACGATAAAAGTCGTTATATGGGGCTTGGTGTACAAAAAGCGGTAGAAAATATTAATACAACGATTCATGACGCCTTAGTAGGAAAAAATGTTTGTGATCAACGTAATATCGATCAGATTATGATTCATGCCGATAATACGGATAATAAAGCAAATCTTGGTGCAAATGCAATTCTTGGCGTTTCCCTTGCCTGTGCAAAGGCAGCAGCAAAATCAAAAAATATCCCATTATTTCAATATATTGGAGGAATTTCTGCTAATATTATGCCGGTCCCTATGATGAATATTTTAAATGGTGGAAAGCATGCAGATTCTTCTTTAAATATTCAAGAATTTATGATTATGCCCGTAGGTGCAAAAACATTCTCTAAGGGATTAGAACAGAGTGTATGTGTATTTCATACATTGAAAAATATTTTAAAATCAGAAGGCTATACAACTGCTGTTGGAGATGAAGGCGGATTTGCACCAAAATTTGATAAAGACGAACAAGCTCTAGAATATATTATAAAAGCAGTAGAAGCTGCTGGATTTAAACCCGGAAAAGATTTTAAAATTGCATTAGATGTAGCTTCTACGGAAATGTACGATGAAGCAGTAAAGCAAAATCGCAAAGGAGAATATCTTTTCTGGAAATCAAATACCTATAAGTCTGTTGATGAAATGATTTCTTATCTTGAAACACTTTGCAGAGATTATCCTATTTGTTCTATTGAAGATGGACTTGCAGAAGAAGACTGGGAAGGATGGAAAAAATTAACAGAACGTCTTGGTAGTAAGATTCAACTTGTTGGAGATGATTTATTTGTTACAAATACAAAACGAATTAAAAAAGGAATCAAAGAAAAAGCTGGAAATGCTGTTTTAATGAAAGTAAATCAAATTGGAACATTAACAGAAACTTTAGATGCAATTGAAATAACAAAGAAAAATGGATGGAATGCAATTGTATCCCATCGTTCTGGAGAAACAGAGGATACTACAATTGCTGATATTTCAGTTGCTGTTAATGCTGGGCAAATTAAAACAGGTGCACCAAGCCGAACAGATCGTGTTGCAAAGTACAACCGTCTACTTCGTATTGAAGAAATGATAAAGAAAAAATAAAAACTTAGGTTTTCAAATAGTTCCTTTGTGAATGAAAAAAATGGGGCTATGGTAAAAAAACGATAGCCCCAAAAGAAATAATTTCTAGCAGAATATTTTTAATAAATGTGCAATACCTTTTTATATAGAAATTT
This sequence comes from uncultured Lachnospiraceae bacterium, assembly GCA_910576895.1. Taxonomy (GTDB): domain Bacteria; phylum Bacillota; class Clostridia; order Lachnospirales; family Lachnospiraceae; genus MGBC100174. The sequence goes on from CAJTJZ010000006.1 coordinate 70,691, forward strand.
ATAATTTTTTTATAGTCGAAATTTGCTTGCTTGTTCATTTTGTCGGCGACTTAAATCAACAAGTCCCTGTGTATCTTCTGTACATTCACCAATCGTTTGAGATAAAAGCAGCATACTAGCACTTGTTTCTTGTGTAGAGGCAGCATTTTCTTCTACTACGCTTGCCAAACTATTTACAGAATCGGTAACAATTTGTTTGAGAGAATTTAAAATTTCTGTTTGATCACCAATTTCTTTTGTGACTTCCTCCACTAAAGAAACTTCTTGACTTAAATGTTGGAATGCCGTTCTGGTTTGATTTAGACATTCCTGTTGTTTTTGTACATTTTGTGTGACTTCTTGCATTTTATTAACAGAAATTTTTATATTATTAACCAATTCTTTTACAATTCCTTCAATTTCCTGAGCATTACTAGAAGATTCTTCAGAAAGATTTCTGATTTCTTCTGCTACAACAGCAAATCCTTTACCAGCATCACCAGCTCTAGCAGCTTCAATACTAGCATTTAAAGAAAGAAGATTTGTTTGTGCTGCTAATCCTTTAATAATTTCTATTGTTTTGTTAATATCGGCAGCAGAATCATTGTTTTTATTTGTTTGTTCAGATACGGTATGAATTGTTTTAATTGTTACCTTAGTAATTTGATCTAATTCTTTGATACTGTTGGAAGCTCCAATAGAATGTTCTGCCATAACAGATACTGCCTTTTCTAATTTATGTACACCATTTTCTTCCACTTCAATTACAGTGCCTAATTCTCCAATTTTTCCATTAACTGTTTCTGTTTCGTTAGCCTGATTCGTAGCACCTTGTGCTAGATCTTCAATGGCTTGATTTGTATTTTGGATACTATCGGAAATATATTCAAATTTTTTACTAAATCTTTCACTACTTTGATTTAAAGATTCTCCTGTATGAATTACGCTGCTAAGCATATTGGTCAGTGATTGTCGAACATTTTCTAAGGAGCGTGCCATTTCCCCAATTTCATCAGCACGTTTTAGTAATGCAGGCCTTACAGAAAAACTTAAATCACCCATAGCTGCTTGACGAAGATTACCCTCCACAAATTTAATATCTCTTGTGATTCGGAATCCGCTTAAAATAGATATGATAAGTGCTGCAAGCAACATAAAAAATGCTGCAATACCATAAATCATAAGCATAGTAGAAAATTCTTTTTGAATAAATACCTTTCTTGCATCAATCTTTTCATTCATATCATCTACATAATTTCCAGTAGCAATAGCCCAACCCCAAGGTTCAAACATCTCAGAATAAGCAATTTTTGGTGCAACGGTAACTCCATCGGATTTAGTAAAGTAAAATTCATTGTATCCGCCTCCATTTTTTGCAGAAGTTACAATACTTTGTGTAACTTTCACACCATTTTGATCCGTTAAATCATATCGATTATTTCCTTCTTGTTCTGTTAAAATTGGATGCATTACAAGAACATAATCTTCACCATCAATCCAAATATATCCAGATGCATCATCTCGATAACGCATAGCACGCACTGCTTCTGCTGCCATGTTTTGTGCTTCGGCTTCCGTTAATTCTCCATTTTGACTGCGATCATAATAGCTTTGTACTACAGCCATTGCCCCTTGTACTAAGGATTTAATTTCCATGGAATAACCGTCTGTCATAGATTCTTCATATAATTCAACAGACTCGTCCATTGATTGCCTTAAATAATAGATACCCAGACATGCCAGACCAATCGTAGGAATAGAAACCATAATACAGATGATAGAAACCAACATTACTGTTAAGCTCCGAAACCCCTTCAATCCCTTTGTTTGTTGTAATTTAACAATTGTTTTTTCCTTCATATAACCTCCATTTTCTAAGGATTACTTAGTTTTTGTTTATTTTTAAAACAAAAACAGTCAAGTTTGTATATGTTGGGATTAGAAAGTCGAAATAAGACTTGTCTGTTTTGTTTTAACTAATTTTATTATATAGATATTTTAAACTAAAGTCAATAAGTAGAGAATGAAAGAAATCCTAATTTCGTAGTGTATAATTTATCTAAATTATTGAGTAATTACAAATTTGAATTTTATGAAAAATTTATTGAAATATTGTCTTTTTAAATCAATCCTTGCACTCCAAAACACAATACGATATAATAATTTTGTATTGTTATTTTTATACATAGATATCTTAAAAACATAATAAAATAGATAGGAATTATAAAAAATGAAAAATTTATCATGATGGAGGTTTTATCTATGGAACATAAAAAAATAGTAGTGGCACTCGGGAATACAGCACTTGGAAAAAGCTTTCCTGAACAAAAAATGGCAGTAAAAAAAGCAGCTTCTGCTATTGCTGATTTAATAGAGAAGAAATATCAAGTAGTGATTAGTCACGGGAATGGACCACAAGTAGGCATGATTCATAAAGCAATGACAGAATTTGGACAATTACATTCTGATTATACAGTAGCACCAATGTCTATTTGTAGTGCTATGAGTCAAGGCTATATTGGTTATGATTTACAAAATGCAATTCGTACAGAACTTTTAAATCGTGGTATTTTTAAACCTGTTTCTACAATTATTACACAAGTTCAAGTCGATGCTTTTGATAGAGCTTTTAGTAATCCAACAAAGAAAATTGGACGCTATATGACAGAAGAAGAAGCTGTCAAAGAGAAGAAAAAAGGACATTATGTTATTTTTGATGAAGGTAAGGGGTATCGCCGAATTGTTTCCTCTCCAAAACCAATGAAAATCTACGAGATAGATGCAATTAAAACATTATCAGAGCATGGGCAAATTGTCATTGCCTGCGGCGGTGGTGGGATTCCTGTATTAGAACAAGGATCCGTATTAAAAGGAGCTAGTGCTGTGATTGAAAAGGACTATACTAGTATGAAGCTTGCCGATCAGCTTGATTTTGATATGTTATTATTTTTAACAGGCGTAGAAAAGGTTTCTCTTAATTTTCAACAAGAAAAGGAACAAATGTTAGATACTGTTACATTTTCTCAAGCTGAAAAATATATGGAATCAGGGCATTTTTCACCAAATAATATGTATCCAAAAGTAGATGCGGCTGCCATATTTGCATCTTCTAAAGAAGGGAGAGAATCTATTATTACTTCTCTTGAAAAGGCTCTTGATAGTTTAAAGGGACGTACTGGAACACACTTTATTGCATAAGGAATTTTTCAAAAAATATAAGGTTATTATTGTTTCTTTTACTTAGAAAAAAATATATTAATTACAATAGAAAGGAGAATGATATAGAAAAAATTATCTAGTTATATTATGGTTTTTTCTATGTCTATGAAATTTATGAGTCAACGGATTGGGTTTATTGGATTTGGGCTTATTGGTGGATCTATTGCAAGAAAACGCAGAAAATTATATCCTTCTGAGGAATTAATTGCTTATAATTATCGGAAAACTATAAAAAATCCTAATTTAGAGGAAGCTTTCACAGATGGCGTGCTTTCTAAAATTGAAACAAATCTGGAAGCACTTTCGGAATGTGATATATTATTTTTATGTGCTCCTGTTCTAACAAATATTCAATATTTGGAAAAATTAAAACAAATCATAAAGCCAGACTGTATTTTAACAGATGTTGGAAGTGTAAAAAAAAGTATTCAAGATGCCATAGAATCTCTTGGTATGGAAAGACAATTTATTGGCGGACATCCTATGGCTGGTACAGAAAAGGCAGGTTATCATTATTCTAGTGAAACATTAATGAAAAATGCTTATTATATTTTAACGCCTTCCAATGCTTCCAATCCGGTTATGATAGAAACATTAAAGAAATTTATTGAAGAATTGGAAGCCATTCCTATTCTTATGAAACCTACGATTCATGATGAGGCCGTTGCTGCAATTAGTCATATTCCTCATGTTGCTGCTGCTGCTCTTGTAAATCTTGTTGGTAGCCAAGGACAGGCTGACCTTATGCGACAGTTATCAGCCGGAGGATTTAAAGATATTACAAGAGTCGCTTCTTCTTCTTCTGAAATGTGGCAAAATATTTGTCTTTCCAATAAAGGTAGTATTATAAAATTTTTACAACAGCTTCAAGTTTCTTTTGGAGAAGTGATTACAATGTTAGAACATAATGATAGTGATGGAATCTATCGCTTTTTTGCAGAAGCGAAAAAATTTCGTGATTCTATTCCAGATAGTCAAAAATCTTAAAAATATTTTTATTTATAGAAGTAAGAGTTTCCAAAAAAAATAGGAAGTTGTGATATGACAGCTTCCTATTTCTAATAAATATAAAAATAAAAAACAAGAAATCATGTTAAATATCTTTATATAATCCTGCAACACCATCAACAGGCATAGAAACCACCATACCTTGTGCAGCAGTATTCACACCACAGCGTTCTCCAATTGCTCTCATAATGGCTAACTTATTTTCTTTTTCTGCAAGGATTAAAACAATTTCTCGCTCCTCTTGAATAGTAATACCTAAAAATTTTAATGCTTCTTCATTGCCGATTTGTCTACTGTGAAAGACCGTTCCGCCTGTTGCTCCAACAGGTCTTGCCGCTGCCATGACTTCTTCGCTAAACCCCTGATTAACAAATGCCATAATCACTGTATATTGACTTTCCATGTTTCCACCTCCTGTTTTTTCTTGTTTCTTTTCTTTTCCATCCTGTTCTAATGCTTTTAAGGCATGAACCATACTGGCACTACTTCCAGAAAGTGGTAATGTAAAAGCAACACCACTATTTTTTGTACCAAGATTGAGACGATATTGAAATTTTTGCAGCATTTTATCTGCAAATGTTTTTGGCAGCATAGTTATTAATACTGATTTGTCGATGCTTCCAACACCAAACATATCTGCAATCTCACCAGATGCTGTTCCTTTCCCATAAACATGATATACAATTCCTATTTGTTTTTCAGAGCATAATTCTTCTGCTTTTTGCGTTAATTTTTGTGTTGCAATTAAAAATAGCAGTCGGAAATCTGAATTTTTATGACCTGTCATCATCAAATTCCTCCTTAAATTCAAGAATTTCATCTTCAAAATTCTGTGTTGCTTCCTCTTGTACAGAAACTTTTTCTGTCTTCTTTAACTTGTACTCATAAACAATTCCCATCATTTGAACAGCGATTAATGGAGTAAGTGCAACAAGTGCAACAACACCAAAGGCATCTGTCATAATATTTCCGCCAACGGCATTACAAGCACCAATACTTAATGGCAGCAGAAAGGTTGTTGTCATAGGTCCACTTGCAACACCACCAGAGTCAAAGGCAATACCAACAAATATTTTTGGAACAAACTTTGAAAATAGTAAAGAAATGATATAGCCCGGTATTATAATCCAATAAATTGGAAGTCCTGTTAGTACCTTTGCCATGGATAAACCAACGCTGACAGAAACACCAATAGAAAGGCAGCGATTCATTGCTTTTACAGAAATTGCTCCATTTGTTACACTTGCTACTTGATGATTTAATACTTGGATTGCTGGTTCTGCCTTTACAATATAATATCCAATCAATGCCCCAATGGGAACTAAAATCCATCGGTAGGACAAAGAAGAAAGTTTTTCTCCAAGAAAAGAACCAACAGGTGCAAAACCTATATTGACACCACAAAGAAATAGTACAAGTCCAAGATAGGTATATGCAAAACCTACAAAAATACGTTTCCTTTGTCTTTTTTGATAACGATGACAAAGAAATTGGAAAATAATAAATACTGCTATAATAGGAAGAAGTGAAATCATCACTTCTTTTAAATAAATAGGAAGCCCTATAAAAAATTCTTTTACAACATCTTGTGTTGTAGAAACATTTGCAACCCCTGTAAGGGTATAAGCAGCTTCCGTAGGTTTAAAAAAACATCCAAGAATTAAAACAGCAAGAACTGGTCCAATACTAGAAAGGGCAACAAGACCAAAACTATCACTTGCAGCATTTTTATCACTTCGTACAGAAGCAAGACCAACACCCATTGCCATAATAAAAGGAACTGTCATAGGTCCTGTTGTTACACCGCCAGAATCAAAAGCAACCGCAAGAAAATCACTTGGTACAAAAAAAGAAATTATAATCAATGCTATGTATAAAACAGTTAATATGACAGAAAGACTAATTTGAAGTAAAATCCTCACAATTGCCAGTGCAAGAAATATTCCAACGCCAATTGCAACTGTTAAGATTAAAGTATAATTTGGAACAGAGGGAACTTGTTCTGCTAATACTTGTAGGTCAGGTTCTGATATTGTAATAATAACGCCCATAATAAACCCTATCAAAATAATAAGAATCATTTGACGGGTTTTTGAAATTTGTACACCAATACCCTCTCCGATGGGTGTCATTGCCATTTCTGCTCCAAGCTGAAAAAATCCCATTCCAAGAATCAGCATAATAGCACCCGTTAAAAACATAACAAAAGTGCCTAATTCCATAGGAACTAAAAAAATACTGATAAAAAGCACAATTCCTGTGATTGGAAGCACTGCTGATAAAGATTCTAGTGTTTTTTCTTTTAATTTTGGATTCAATCTGTCACCTCGTTTTTATTATTATTTTTAGGTTCTTTCCAAGTATATCCAATTCCATAAACAGTTTGAATATATTCTGGTTTTGAGGAAACCTTTTCAATTTTATCCCTTAGTCGTTTAATAGAAACAGATAAGGCATTTTCATCTACATACTCTGCATGATCTGTCCAGATTTCATCAATAAGAACTTCTCTTGTCAAGGTATGGCCTCTATTTTCAACCAATATTTTTAAAAGTTTTTGTTCTGTTTTACTTAATTCAATTTCTTGTGTTTTACGATAAAAATGCATTCGATCAAAGTCAAATTGCAACTCTCCTATTTCATACATATCGTTTCCTATTTTTTTCTCTCGTAATACTTTTTGCATTCTTGCTCGTAATACCATCAAACTAAAAGGTTTTGTAATATAATCATCTGCTCCAAGTTCCAGTCCCATGACTTCATCAAGTTCCAAATCATTTGCTGTTAAAATAATAATGGGAACTTCTGATTTTTTTCTAAGTTCTCTTAAATAATCAAATCCATTTCCATCAGGAAGGTTAATATCTAAAATAATTAAATCTAGTCTTGTATCTATCCTTGCTTGTTTTGCTTCTGATAAGGAATAATATTGTTCAAACTCGTAATCTTCATTTCTAAATGCTAATACAATTCCATGATTAAGTCCTCGATCATCTTCAATAATTGCAATTTTTTTCCTAGACTTATAAGTTTTCAATTGTATCCGTCCTTCTTTCGCTGGGAATAAATTACTCTTGTAGGTGTTATAATCATATCAACACTTTGATCATGCGGCTCTGTTGGAAAATTTCCTTCTAAAAAAGAAAATAGGATATCATTCTCTTTTTTCTTGTTTTCAAATATCTGAAAATCATAAGCAAATCCTGCTAAAATAGGAGCATTCTTTTGTTTTATATATTTTTTTAAATAGTGATCATAAAATCCACCGCCATATCCAAGCCGTTTTCCTGTTAAATCAAAAAGCATTCCCGGTAAAATTATCATGCTGTTTTTATCTGGATATAATTGTTCTTTTGTTCCATTTGGCTCTAAAATACCACAAAATCCCGGAGATAATTCAGAGTATTCTTTTATTTTAAAAAATTCCATTTCTTGCTCTTTCCTTACTTTTGGAACTGCTACTATTTTTCCATCAAGAAATGCAGCTTGTATTAATGGAAAGGTGGAAAGTTCTTGCTGATAAGATACATAAGTAAAAATAGATAATGCCATTTGATATTCTTTTGTTTTTAAAAGCTGTATCAAAGCATTTTCTGATTCTTTTTGTATCATTTCCTTTGTCAATAAACTTCTTTTGTTTTTTATTTCTTTCCGCAGTTGTTTTTTATGTTCCAATATCGTTTTCTTTGTATCTATATCTATATGATTCATAAAATTTTACCCATTTTAAATAAATCTAATTTTTTGCTCTATCTGACAAATTTTCAATATTTCCATCTGTATCTACAAGAGAAATATTATTTAATTGACCACGTAAATTCATACGAACTGCTTGAATAAAATTTTTTCTTAATTTTTGTTGTTCTTTTTTTTCTTCTTCTGTAAGTCCTACCGTTTTTGATTTATGATATAATTCATTAATTCTTGCAATGGAACTTTCTTCCATAACTTACCGTCCTTTCTTTTTTTTATATTCTTACTATTACATTCTTACATTTAAAATTTTTATATAAAAACTAGTATAACAAAATAAAATTATAAAAGCAAGGAGCAGATTTTTTCTAAAAAATATAAAAAATTATAAAAAGAAATCTTTCATAGCCTGATCTTTCATATCATCATTCATTCCAATATAACGCAATGTAATGCTTGGAGAAGAATGATTAAACATATCTTGAAGAAGTGCAATATCATGAAATCTCTGATAATGCCAATAACCAAATGTTTTTCTCATGGTATGTGTTCCAACTTCAGAAAGTCCCAGTTCTTTGGCAGCATCTTGAAGAACACGATATGCCTGTACTCTGGAAATAGGTTGGTTTTTTCCTTTATGACTTTTGATAAGGTATTCTTCATCTTTTTTTTGATATCTCATAATATAATCCTGTAATTCCTTTTGCATTTGTGTATTAATAAGAAAGCGTTTTGTTTTCTTTGTTTTCTTTTCTATAATGGTTACATGAGTTTTTTCTTTTATATCAGATACTTTTAAAAGCAAAATATCAGAAATCCGTAAACCTATATTAATTCCAATGATAAACATAATATAATACTTATCATTTTTTGTCTTTAGCAATTTTTTCATTGCTTTGATTTGTTTCGGATCTCTAATTGGCTGTACCATATTCATACTCTATTTCCTCTATTTTCTCTAATTTTTACTTTAGCCTCTTTATTTATAAGCACATCTTCTATCTTTATTTTTAGGACTTCACTATAAGGCTATTAAGTTCCTTAATCTTATATCCAACATCTTCAGGGCAATGTGCATCTGATGAAGTAATGATTTTCACATGATTCTTTTTTAATATTCTAAGAAGTTCTTCATTCATACCAAGGAAAGCCGTTTCAGAACATCTTCTAGCGACTCCACTATTTTGATCTGCATACATATTGCTTTTTGAAAGTTCTTTCGCCAGATTCTCATAGTAGTCTGATAGTGAATATGATGGTTTATGACCGAATAATTTTATTGCATCTGGATGACCAATACCATCAAATATTCTACTTTTTGCCAATGAAATAGAATCCTCGAAATATCTGCGATATATTCTATTAACATCAATTCCTACCCAATGCTCGGCTTTATGATCGAAAGCAAAATTATCGACAAAATGTATGCTTCCCAATAAAAAATCAAAGCCTTTATCCTTGATAAGATCAAAAGTAAAACTTTCAAACTCTTTGAAATAGCATATTTCAAGACCAAACTTGATTTCTATCGGAAACTGCTCATTTCTAACTTGTTCGATAAGTTTCAAATAGTCTGCGAGTTTATGTACACCTGCCTTTCTATGAAACCATGTATCTACATATTCACTATATGCACATACGGAATCATACATTGGAACAAACTCTTCAAATCGATAACAATGCTCAAGCAGACGTATTTCATCAATCTCCATTTCAACTGCTTTATTTACAAACTGATTAATCCAATCAATCGTATATGCTCCACGTTCAATATGAATATGTCCATCTATCATTTTTTCTTTATATCCCAATAATCATCTCCAAAAGCAACAATTTCTGATTTTAGAATTTTCTATTATATGTTCCCCCGCCTTTCCAAATATTTTAGAAATCAACAATTCCAATGTAACACAATGGCTATTGTGTTACATTATAAAATTAAGAGACTTAAAAACAGAAATAATTAATAATTTTTATTGTCTGTATTACAAAGTATTACAAGTATTCTTATATAATACAGACAATATTTTCCTGTTATAAATTTGTGACGAAAACCCATAGGCTTGCCCATGGAAGTAGTCAGTTTTCAGAAATTTATTTCTTTGTTCCATCAAAGATTTCTGCAATAGGGGAATCTTTTCCAATAAATAAAGTAGTATTTCCATTTTCCAAAGACTCTTTGGCAGCATCTAATGATAAAGAGAATAAATAAAAATCAGCCCTTGCTTTTGTTCCATACACATCCGACAAAACTTTCATATATTCTGCTTCTCCTTCTGCAATTGTTTTATCTGCTTCTGCCTTTGCTTCTGATTTCATTACGGTAATTTCTTTATTTGTTGTATTTCGAATCATTTGTGCTTCCGATTCGCCTTGTGCACGATAGGCGGCTGCAATATTATTTCTTGCTGTAATCATTCTTTGATAAACAGAATCTTTATTTTCTTCTGGAAGATCTAAAACTTTAATTTCAATATCATCAATCATAATGCCATATTCATCGCATTGATTTCCAATACACTGTAAGAGTCGTTCAGAAATAGGAACAATTTCTGCATCTTCTTCTTTTGTTTCTTCTAAATCTTCCTCTGTTAAATCATGAATTTCAACATCATCTAAATAAACATTTGCTTGTGATATTTCTAATGGAAAATCTCGACTAATAATCAATTCTTTTTGCGTTAAACTAGAACAGACTGTTTTAATTGCATTATAGACAATAATATCAAGTCTGCCTTCGGCTGTTGTTGTACTTGCATTTAAAGAAGAAGTAAAGATTTTAGCATCGGTAACATGCCAAGTAATAAAAGCATCTACAGTCATTGTTTTTTTATCAGAGGTAATGATTTCTGATACAGGAACATCATAAAATTGTTTACTTTTTGGAATTACATTAACCGTACTAATAAAAGGAAGTTTACAGTTTAGCCCCGGTTTGGAATTAATTGTTTTAATCTGTCCGAATTGTTTTACAACTGTATATTCATTTTCCATCGTTACATAGGTTATGGAGTTCCAAAAAATGAAAAATGTTAATAAAAGACACCAAGGTAAACATACTATTGTCATTGTTTTTTTCATAGCAATCCCCCCTATTCGTTTGTTTTATGATTACTATTATCATTATCACTTTCATTACTAGCATCCAAATTAATATCAGCAAATCTCTCAATAGGATAAAATTTTTGTGTACTGCCATCACCATTATCAATAACTACTTTCATATTAGGAAGTAATTCTTCCATAGTTTCATAAAACATTCTTTGCTTTGTAATGAATGGATATTGTTTATATGCGGCAAATTCTTTTTTAAAACGGGCTGCTTGTCCTTTTGCTTCATTAATTCTTGCATCCCTTTGTGCAATCGCTTCTTGTTTAATTTTATCTACTTCGGCTTCTGCTGCCGGAAGTTGTTCGTTTCGATATTGATTTGCTAAATTTACAGCCGACTCTTTTTCTTGTCTTGCTGTTTCCACATCTTTAAATGCCTGTTTTACCTCATCGGTTGGTGGATCAACATCTTGCATAGAAGCATCTACTAAAGAAATACCAATATCTTCTTTTTCTAATTTATTCATAAGTGTTTGGCGAATATTCGACTGTATCTCTGCCTTTCCAATCGTTAATACAGAATCTACACTATAAGATGCTGCTGTAGAACGAATACAATTCATTGCAATATTTTTTAAAATAAGTTCTGGTTCATCAGAAGCATATAGAAATTTAATAGGATCGGTTACTCGATAGGAGATATAATAATCTAAATCAATTAAATTAAAATCCATCGTAATCATGGTTGATTCTTCCGTATTACCATATGTTTTTCCATCTTCACTATAATCAAATCCAATCGGAAATCCTTTTACTGTGGTATCTACTTTTGTAACATTTTGAACAAAGGGGATTTTAAACTGTAGTCCCTTATTTGTATTTTCTGCTGCTATTCCAAAGGTTGTTACAATTGCTGTTTCTGTTTCCTTCACAGTATAAACAGAATTAATAAGCATAATAAAAAGGAACACCATAAGATTTATTACAATTCCAAATTTCACTATAATATTGGAAGATTTTGCTACGGGTCTTTTTAATGGATTTGTAAAAACGGAAAGTTCCTGTTCTGTTTTTTCTTCCTTTTTTTTCATAAAAATTCCCCCTTTCTTTTCTATTATTTTTAAATCATTTCTATGTTTATAAATACTACTAGTTTGCTATTAAATAAATTCCAATTCCTCTTTTTTCCTCCCCTGTCTGTACATATAATCTATGATTTTCTATCTTTGCTTTTACTTCTGTATCAGAATAGGTTTTTTCTATTTTTTCTGGGCATCCTTTTGGAAGTGGTATTTCAATAGATTCTGGTAATATTCCTGCAAAAGTATGAATAACAACATAAGCACTAGAGTGCTCTCCTTCATAAAGCTGTTTTCCCTGTTCTATTAAATGTTCTTCTGTCTGTACACGCAAAAGGGCTTGCCAGCCTTTTAAATGACGGTCACTTAATGTTTTTTCACCAAAAAAGTAAGAAAAACCATGTTTAATCGCAGGTGTAATTGTTCGATAAAAGTCCATAGCATTATCTATTACATTCCATTGTTCTTTAGAAAGTCTTGTTACATCGCCAGAAAGACACATACGTCCTAAAAATGTACTAGAAAGAATATAAGCAATTCGTTTTAAAGAGGCATCTTCACGAATCACTGCCCAAATTTGACTTTGTCTTGGAAGAATGGTTCTATGAAGATTTGCTGCAATCACTGGAATTTCTTCACATTCATGTGCATCTGAAAAAGAAGCCATACTGCATTTGCTCATCATAAGTGGTTCTAATTTATGGCCACCAGAGGAACAATTTTCCAAAATAATTTCTGGAATTTCTTCCTTTACTTTATCAATAAAGTTCATAGATGCTTCCATATTTTGTCGCAGACTTTCCCCTAAAGATTCTGCACCATCGCAACCAATTCCAATTGTATCATTATAATCCATTTTCATATATTCAAAGCCATATGCTTTTAATTGTCCTATCACCTTCTTTGTTAGATCTTCTTCCACTTCTTTCTGTTTCATATCCCAAAAACGGCGAGAACCTGTGGTTAAAACAATACCATCTCGCTTTAATAAATGAATCTCATCCTGATAAGCCAAAGCATATTTTCCAACCGTATCAATTTCAAACCAGATGCCCGGCTTCATACCAGCATTTTTAATGAAATCCGCTGTTTGTTTTATTCCATTTGGAAATAGTTTTGATGATGGAATATAATCCCCCATACTTTCTGCCCATGGTTTTCCTTCCTTTACAAACCAGCCGCAATCTATTACAAAGTATCCAAGTCCCTTTCCTTTTATTGCTTCTACAATTTCTTTTATATTTTCATGCGAAGGAAGTCCCCAAGTCGTACAGTATTCATTAAACATCATTGGTAAGTCTTGTTCTGATTTTGGACCTATCGCTACAAATTTTTCCATAGATTGTGTCAGTCTTTGAGAAATATAATCAACTCCTCCATGACAGACAGTTATTATAGCTTCTGGTGAAGTAAAGGATTGTTCTGGTACAATTTCCTTTTTCCAATGCCCAAATTCACGATCAGCAAGTCCACCGCACATAAGTAATGCACCATCACGCCGATAAGCCTCCATTTGCCAAGAACTTTCTATGGCAAGACAAGCTCCCCAAATAACATCATTTTTTGTATCCTCAACAGCCATAAAAGGGAAAAATGTTTTTACTGGCATAGAACCAATAGAACCAAATCGCTCTGAGTTTACCGACCAATATGACCAACTTGGTTCTAATTGTAAATCTTCCATAGAATCCGTAACAAGTCTTCCTTCTGCACTCCATTTACTACGGATTCTATGTAATCGTAAACTTTCTTCTGCATCTCCTATCTGGTAAGGTGTAATTTCATTGATACAAAAACTAGAAAGAAGTTCCAAAGCTACTGTTTGATTGGAATGATTTTCAAAGGTAGTAAAAACTTGAAAAGATGCATCTCCTTTTGTATAACAAAGATGATGAATTACAACATATCCTCGTTTATCCTGCAATGTTGTCCTAATCTCCACCCTATCATTATCTTGTAAAGATTTCCAATGAAGATCCTGCCAGATATCCTGCTTTCGACTTTCTAAAAAAGAAAGAAATTCTGTTTTTGAAGTAGTCTCTGTATTAGAATCATTCGCAAATGAAGTGCAGCTAGAATCATTGGAATCATCAAAAGAAGGATCAACTAAGATTTCCTGAACCATTCCATTCAGATAAATCTCTTGTTTTTGAAAACAGAAATGATCGATAGTTTCACTATTTAATAAAGAAGTTCCTCCTGCATAACTTGTTGGATACTGATCTCCAACAAGCTTTAACTGAACCATACTACTGCCACGTGAAAATTTATATTCTTTTAAAGCTTCTTTTGTATCTTTTGGAATAATTAATAATTCTACCTTTCTTGAAACATCTTCTAAATAATAACGCACTTGCATATCTGCAAAATCGTAAGTAGCAAGTACACTTCTTTTTACAGATTCTTCTGCCATAATCTTTCTCCCCTTTCAAAAATCTTAATGATTCATAGATGATATAGATGGATCTTTCCAACCAGCAGCCGTTGCAATAATATCTGCACATTCCTTTAATTCAAATTCTCCACTATCAAGCACTAAATGATAAGCAGAGAAATCATTCCATTTCTTATCAGAATTGGCTTTATAATAATTTGCCCGCCGCTTATCAAATTGATTCATAACAAGATCAACTGCATTTGGATCAATATCATATTCTGTAATAGCACGATATCGCCGTTTCTTATCATCTGCATGAATAAAGACACGAAGCACATTATCACGTTCTCTTAAAATACAACCTGCACAGTGTCCAATAAAAACAGCACTTCCCTTGTCCGCTAATCCATTTACTACAGTAGCCTCTGCAAGATACGCTAATTGATTACTTCCAAGTCCTAGCATATTGGTGGCCATTTTTGCCCTCATTGCAAGCGAATAAAGAAGGCTATTTGTTACCGTTTCTTCCATTCGCTCAATATCTTCCATTGCAATTGCTTCTTGAGAAGCTGCTGCCATTTCCATAATTTCCCTTCCATAATAAGGAATCCCAAGCTTTTCCGCTAGGATTTGCCCAATTTCAAATCCTCCTGTTGCATATTGACGTTCAATTGTAATAATATCGTATTTCATGCTTTAACATTCCCGTCCTTTCACAATATTATAGTAACAATACAAAAAATCTTTGATAAAATACTTTACTTGTCAAATTTTGATTTTATTTGTATTATTTATAGTATACTAATTTATGGAAAAAGAATCAATCATTAGTTTCCTAAAAAAAGAAAAGCACCCTTTTTCGGTGCTAATCTATAGTTTCCATTTCACTCCAATTTACTTTAAAATTTTCAGTGACATTTCTTTTTTGTATTTTTAGATCTTCTTGTTATCATTAATACTGTTTATCCACCAAATCAAGTCCATAGTCTTTTAGCTCATTATTTATCGCATCAACAAGCCATCCAGAAACAGATTGTTTTTGTTCTTCAAAAGGCAACCATACAGCAGGAGTTGCAATAATGGTATGTGCCGTCATATTTCTTTTATCATTATACCATGCCACACCATCCCAGATAAATAAACTTACCTCAATTTCCTTAAATTGAGGGATTGTATCTTTCAGTATTTGTTGATAAATATCTGCTTCTTTTTCTGTAACATCCATTACGCCTGTATCAAAATAATTTTGTACTTTAGCAAGATCGCCATCTCTTGTAGAACAGTCAAATAGAAGATGGATATCATCACCATATTTTTTATATAATGCAGTTAAACAGTCTAGCGTAAGGTTATTGCTTATCAATTTATCTGAAATTTCCTTTGGTGTTTGCCAGACAGACTCTGCAATGGTATGCCAGTCATCATGCAGCAATAGAGCAGCATCTACTAAGACATTTTTACTTTCTGCATTTGGAAAATAATTTGTAAAAATATCATCAGAAAGAAGTGCGGTAGCAAAACCTCCTGCACTGTATCCTGTAACAACGACCGCTTCTGGCTCGCTAATATCGGCAAATTCCATAAGTTTCTGCATGGTTTGGGTATAATTTACATAGCCATTATGATAAAGAATTTTCTCTTTACCATCTTTGTCGGTATAGCGAAATTTTCCTGTACCTGCATGGAAATCTCCAGTTGCATAAGGAAACAAAATAATGCTCCAATTTTCAAACGGACTACCCTCCACATCAGAAGCAAGACCGCCCATATTTATTGTGATATTTGCCAACATATCAATAAAAATTTCCTTGGTATTATAGGTATCATCTTTTGCCGTTTCCTCATTGATACTAACTCCGCCGCCTGCAAAATATACCATAACCTTATTTTCACTGCCTTTCTTGAAAAAAGCACGATATTTGCCACCTTCGGAAGTTTTCATTTCATTACTTGTAACACGATACCATTTTCCAATGGTTGGATTTTTCTTAAGATTTGGATATTGCAAGATAAAAAAATAAACAAATAAAATTATCATAAGAAAAACCAAGAAAATAACTCCTATCACCTTAAATACTTTTTTCATTTTATTCTTTTTCCTTTCTGTACACTTGATTTTCAAAATAAGTTGTGCTACTATATAAAAAACATTTGTATTGTCGATATAATTGTATCAGCAATTTTTGAAATGTCAATAGGAGGAAAAAAATGAAACAAAACAAAGAAACTGTATCACCGATGAGTAATGAAGGAAGAAATCTTTATGTAATAGAACATATAACAGAATCTCTGCTGATTCTATTGAAAGATAAAGAGATTGAGGATATTTCTATCAGTGAATTATGTGATAATGCAGGGATTGGACGAGCTTCTTTTTATCGTAACTTTCGTAGTAAAGAAGATATTTTAAGAGCATATATCAATAAGTTATTTGACGGTTGGAGAAGCAATTGGGAAAAAAATAATAGTATAGTTCTTAGTTCAGGTATTGGCATGATATTTGAGCATTTTGAACAATATAAGGAATTTTATCATCTTCTAAATAAACGTCATCTTATTTATTTACTAAAAGATATCCTTTTGGACATTGTGGAATTGAAACCAGATTTGCCGAAAGCAGATGCTTATGCAAAAGCATTTGTTGCCTACAGTTTGTATGGCTGGATAGAAGTGTGGTTTCAGAGAGGAATGCAGGAATCTGCAGAAGAAATGAAACAGCTATTCCAAAGTCAGGGATTGTAATCAACTAATAAAGTTTTTCCTTGCAATACTCTTCCATATTAATAGTTCAATATAAGCGACTAAAATAAAACCCCAGAGTTGCAACTGAGACCGCTGAAAAAGTAGACACCACCGCTTATATTTGGTATAATATAACTATCAAATACAGGCGGTGATATTATGGTTGAGCAACAGCAGAAGTTAGTATTGAGTCCCTATATGGACATATATGAATTAGTCATTCCCAAAGACAACCTGCTCCGGCAAATTAAAGAACTGGTAGATTTTGGGTTTATTTATGAAGAACTTATTGATAAATATTGTCTTGATAATGGACGCAATGCCGTTCCGCCTGTTAGGATGTTCAAATACCTGCTCCTGAAATCTATTTATGATTTATCTGATATTGATGTTGTAGAACGCTCCAAATATGATATGTCTTTCAAATACTTTCTTGATATGGCACCAGAAGAAAG
>CAJTJZ010000007.1:0-87724 GCA_910576895.1 uncultured Lachnospiraceae bacterium
TCTTCATTACTTAACATTTTTATCACCTCTATCTTTATGATACACCCTTTGTCAAGAGGTTATTCTTTTATTGGATTGCTATAATTGGCACAAATGCACTTTCTGCTATTAATTTAACAGCACCCATAATACAACTTGTTACAGCCATTTCTACTATGCTGGCTACAGGAGGTAGTGCAGTTATTATGAAAAAGATGGGAGAACAGAAAACGGAGGAGGCAAGGGAAGATTTTACGTTTTTAATTCTAGTGAATGTTATTGTAGGAATTGTTATGTGTACAGTAGGATATTTAATCATGGACTCTATTTTTGCTGGAATGAATTTATCCGCAGATGTAGAAGCATATTGTATAAAATATTTAAGTCGGTATTTAATCTTTACTGTACCAATTCTTTTAATGAATAATTTTACGCTTTATATGATTGCTAGTGAAAAGGCTAATCTTTCCTTGATTTGTTCTGTAACAGGGGGCGTTCTAAATATGGTGCTTGACTATGTGTTTATTGCTATATTCAATATGGGAATCAGTGGTGCGGCAATCGCAACGGGACTTGGATATTCTGTAACAGCAGTTGTGGGATTATTTATCTTTAGTCAGAAAAAAAGTCTATTGCATTTTAAAAAATCGGTATTTCGATTTAAAGTTCTTATAAATGCAGCTACAAACGGATGTTCAGAGATGGCGACTGCACTCGTTACAGGGATTATCACAATGATGTTTAACTGGACGATGTTACATTATGTCGGTGAGAATGGAGTTGCAGCAGTTACAATTATCATGTATGTATTGATGTTTGCAAGTTCTTTATATACAGGTTATTCTTATGGGGTTGCACCTATGATTAGCTATTACTATGGAGAACAGAACCATCAAAAGCTAAAAAAATTAGTTATGGTCAGTTTAAAAGTGATTACGGGGATTTCTTTTATAACAGTTATCGCTTCTTTTATGCTAACAAAGCCATTAGTGTCTGTTTTTGCCCGTCCAGATAATCCAGTATACGATCTGGCAGTAACAGGAAATAGGATTTGTACGGTTGCACTTTTCTTTATTGGTTTTAATATTTTTTCGAGTGGGATGTTTACTGCATTATCTAATGGGGTAATTTCGGCTGTCCTTGCATTTTCGAGATCTTTTGTATTTATGTTAATCATGATGCTTGTCCTTCCGCTTATTTTTGGTGTGAATGGAATTTGGTTGGCAACACCTGCGGCGGAGCTGATGGCACTTACATTGTCTGTTTTTATGTTTTTAAGATACAGAAAAAAATATGGGTATTAAGGAAATGTTTATAATGGATAAAACAATTTTTGTCAGAGCTGAAAGTAATCATGTTTTTTTTCAATGCAGTAAGTTGCCAGTATCTTGTAAGATATGGTGAAAATTCGGATATTATAGCCTTTCGTAAAGAAATACATAATAAGTATTATATGCGTTCTTATAGTGTCGCATCTGAAAATAATCGTATTCTAATGGTAGAACAGCAAACAGAGATGTTTATTGTAATGTCCTATGTTCTGCTTTGTATTTTTCCACTGATCGGAGTGGCACTGATTACCATTATCATTAGTCGCAAGGTGAAATCAGAACAGCGTATGATTGGTATGCTTTTTAGGATGATTTTTAAAATTTATTGCTAAACGGTGATACACTTTTCTTATTTTGTCTTATTTTATCATCTGATATTGACATGAAAGAAGAATGGTAATACAATAGTATTGTCAAAACATTTGTATCATCGATATCAAAATAGGATAAAATGAAAAAGTGAATAGGAAATAACAGAAAGGATTGAATGAAATGACACTTGTACGAAAAAGATGCATTATTTTACTTATTATTGCCGTAATAGCGTTTCTTCTTGGTAGACTTGCAGTTAGAGCCGTTATAAATTTATTGGTGGGCGGTACTATGTTTGGAGGTAATTTCCTATGAGCAAGATGGAAAAAGAAAAGAAGGTGAGAACTATGCCAATCGGAATGGGGATTTTAGTGTTTATTGTAGGTTTTGTTGGAGGTGTGGTATCAAAGTTTGCCATTACTCCATCTTGGTCTAAGAATTATAGCGTTGAATGGAGTGACGAAATTGGAATGCTGAAAACGGATATTTCATATCATGACGGTGAAGCAAATAAATTTGATCTTTATTTACCAAAAGATAATACAAAAGAAAACTATGGACTTGTTGTCTATCTTCATGCTGGAGGTTTCACAAGCGGTGACAAAAATGATGATAAAAAAACCCTTTCATGGTTGTGTAGCAAGGGGTATGTAGGAATTAATTATACACTCCGCACAGAAACAAATAATGCCAGTGTTTTTACACAATCAAATGAGATTAAAGCAGCAATTCCTAAAGTAATAGAAGTAGCAGAGCAAGAGGGTTATCATATTAATAAATTAGCTATGGCGGGTGGATCTGCGGGTCATACACTAGCTATGATTTATGCTTATCGTGATGCAGAGGAATCTCCTGTTCCTGTTGCTTTAACTTTTGGAGGAGTTGGTCCTTCCTGCTTTTATACAGAAGATTGGGATAATTATGGTCTTGATCGTAATACAGAAGAAAGCTATCAGGCAGCAGCAGGACTATTTGCTGCTATGCTTGGAAGAGAACTTACCGTTGATGAAATAAAAAGTGGAACTTATATTGAAAAGATGAAACCAATCTCGGCGGCTGCATGGATTACAAGAAATTCTGCACCAGCAGTTGTTGCTTATGGTGCATATGATCGTGTTCAACCATTTAAGGCATCGCTTCGCTTGAAAAAAGCACTAGAAGAGAATGGTATAGATCATAAGTATTTTGAGTTTTCTCATTCTGGACATGGATTACAAAATGACAATACTATGGAGAAACAATGGATGGAAGCTATTGAGGAATACCTAAATAAATATATGCCTATCAAATAGAGAGGTAAAAACTATAAAAAAGTGTTAAAAATTATCGGAATTATTATTCTTTGCGTAATTATTCTAATTATAATTTTACTTATATACTTATCTTATAAGCCGGGTGTAGCGAAGGAAGAACAGCAAGTAGAGTAAACATAGTTTGTAAGCAAGCTTCGGGATTGTAGGAAGCAGGACGACCAGAAAGGATGTGGCATACGATATCTTTACAAGTAACGGTGGTATCGTTATCCAGCAGTTTGCTATCCATACCAATCACTTTCTCAGGCTTTTTCCCATTCTTACCAACAGGAAGAAGAAAATGGCAAGAGTAACGATTTCTGGAAGCCAGCCAAAAATCATTCATAAAATCATAATAAAAAAGTGTAGGGAAAATAAAATTGTATCAAAATGGGCTATTACATAGATGAAGGTATTTCTGGAACGAATACGAAAAAACGGAAAGAATTTAACTATATGATTGAGTGTGCAAAAAACGGTGATTTTGATTTAATTATTACAAAAGAAATTTCTCGTTTTGCAAGAAATACTCTGGATAGTATATTTTACACACGTGATCTTAAAAAGCATGGTGTTGGTGTTATCTTTTTAAATGACAATATTAACACTTTAGATAGTGATGCAGAACTTCGTCTTGCTATTATGTCTTCGATTGCACAAGAGGAAAGTCGTAAGACTTCCGAGCGTGTTAAGTGGGGGCAGAAACGTCAGATGGAACAAGGTGTTGTATTTGGACGTAGTATGCTTGGCTATGATGTAAAAAATGGTAAAATGACTATCAATGAGGAGGGAGCGAAAATCGTTCGTCTTATCTTTCATAAATTTGTGGATGAGGGAAAAGGTACTCATGTTATTGCACGAGAACTTCGGGAGGAAGGCATCAAGCCTATGCGTGTTAAGGAATGGCAGAATACTGTTATTCTTCGCATTCTCCGCAATGAAAAATATTGTGGTGACTTAGTACAAAAGAAAACTTATACGCCAGATTTTCTATCTCATGAAAAGAAATACAACCGAGGACAGGAAGAATTTGTTATTATCAAAGATCATCATAAACCAATTATTTCTCGTGAGCTTTTTGAAAAGGCAAATTGTATTTTGAATGAAAAATCACTTTCGCAAAAGGATAAGGCAAAATATAGCAATCGTTATCCATTCTCTGGAAAAATTAAATGTGGCAGATGTGGAGCAAGTTATGTTGCCAGATATAAAACTCGCAAAGATGGAAGCAAATACAAAGCGTGGCGTTGTTATGAATCTGTAAATCATGGTAAACCACATATAGATAAAGAGGGCAATCAAGTGGGTTGTTCTGGTGAAAGTATCCGAAATGAGGATGCGATTAATTTATTATATCTTGTTTGCAGGGAGTTAAAAATCAATCGTCAGAAAGTCGCTCTTAATCTCATCAAAATAATTAATGCAGTTGTGCAGATGGATTTCACAGAAATAAGTGCAAATACATTATTAGAGAAAATTGAAGAAATAAGGAAAAAACATACAGGTCTTATAGATTTATATACAAGCGGCGATATTGATAAAAGTGAGTTTACTGCTTTAAAAGCCAAGTATGATAAAGATATTGAAAAGTTAAAGTCTATGATGGAGGGTATGGAACAACAGCAGATAATGATACAAAGGAGGAAGAAATTGATGGTAGATATAAAGAAAGTCATTGATGAGCTGATAAATGGTATCCAATATGAAGATGAATACTACACTCAGATAATCGACAAGATAGTAGTGAAGGATAAAAATCATATTGATGTTTATTTAAAAATGCTGCCATATAAGTGGAATTTTATGGTAGAAAGAAAAGAAATTAAGACCGATATTTGATTTACTATAATAGGTGTACATTTATATTATAGAAACAGAAATTTGTTGCAATGAAACAGACATTAAATCTTCTTTTCTTTATATAAATGTATATATTGTTTTGGTGTCACTTTGCTATATTTTTTAAATATTGTAATAAAGTGATTATAATCATTAAAACCTGTATCGTAACAAGTTTCTGTTAGGCTGTGTCCCTCCAAGAGCAGTTGTTTTGCTAGAGCGATTCTTTTTAACTGGATAAAATGATATATGGTAGTGCTTGTTTCTGATTTAAAGATATGGCATAAATGGTATTTATCTATTGAGAAATCATTTGCTATTTTAGCCAGTGATAAAGGTTCACATAAGTGCTTTTCAATATAGCAAATGATCTTATAGATACGTTCTGAATATAGTTCGTTGAAATGATAGGATGTATTATTTCGATATAGAGAATTTGCCAATACAAGCAGATTCATTAGTTCTGCTTGTATCATAATATCATATCCGAAATTTTTATTTTTTTTCAGTGTGATCATATTGCGGAGTGTGTTGCAAAAAAATTCCTGTTGTTTTTGGTTTAACTGAAAAAAACGATTAGAAGTAGCATGAAAACATTCTGATAAGTCAGTAATATGACTAGAATAAGAACTTAACAAAGCAGGTGGGATATGGATAAAAGCTCTTTCGTAAAGTTCACCAGAAACCAATCGGCTTTTATGAATATCATGATCTGTTATAAATATCATAGTGCCCGGAAGTATGTGTCGTTTGGTATTATTAATATAAAAATCCACTTCTCCCGCTATTAGGAAAAATATTTCATAAAAGTTATGCATATGAAAATCGGGATTCCAGTTATGGTAATCCTGACATATCTTAAATTCTAATTGTTCTGAATATAATTGTATCATAAATAGACCTCCCAAAACACAACTTTACAAAGAAAAAACGCAATATTGCAAAAGAAATTTGTAAAATATAATGTTATTTTATAGTAAAAGAATTTATATGTCAATAAAGGAAGGGGAAAGAAAATGGACAAGGACTTTTTACTTACAAAAAAGAGAACGATTATCATATGCTATTCCATACAGGAGAGTAAAGCGGTAAAGAGAGGTATTCAAAGTTTAAGGGAAGATATAAAAAAGGTTGTGGCATGTCAATGTATGGAGATGTTCTATGAGGAAGAAAAAGAAGAAGTAAATTTTTGCATTGTGGCAGGAACAATAGGAAAAAATGCGGTGATTGATAAAAAAATTGAGCAGGGATTGTTAAAAGTAGATCCTATACTAGATGAAAATGGAAATTATAGATGGGAAGGATATGTAATACAGAAGATAGAAAATAAACTCTATATTGTCGGTTCAGATCGCAGAGGAACAATCTATGGTATCTATGAGTTTTCAAGATGGCTTGGAGTGTCACCATGGTACTATTTTGGAGATGTGCCTATTCAAAAAAAACAGGAAATGATGATTCCTAGTGGGTTTTATAAAGCAGACTATCCTTCTGTACAATATAGGGGAATTTTTATTAATGATGAAGAAGAACTGGAAGCATGGGCAAAAGAGCATACAAGAGATAATACCATAGGACCAGAAATTTATGAAAAGATATTTGAACTTTTGCTTCGATTAAAGGCAAATTATATATGGCCAGCAATGCATGTAAATTATTTTAATGAAAATCCATTTAATGGTGCATTAGCAGATGAAATGGGAATTGTAGTAGGAACTTCTCATTGTGATATGCTTCTTAGAAGTAATCAAAATGAATGGAATCCTTGGGTGCTAAAAAAAGGATATCATAAATTGAAATATGATTATTCTATAGAGGGAGAAAACAGAGAAAGAATTAAGGAATATTGGAAAGAGAGCTTAGAACAGAATAGAGATTATGAAAATACATATACCATTGGAATGAGAGGGATTCATGATTCTGGATTTGTCGCCAGCAAAATTGATGAAAATACACAATTAGATAAAAAACAAATCCAAAAGGAAAAAATCAAATTAATGCAGAAAGTTTTTGCTGATCAGCGTACAATCATTCGTGAAGTACTTGGAAAAGAAAAGGCAGAGAAAGCAGTACAAGTATTTATACCATATAAAGAAGTTCTTGATTTGTATAATGCAGGACTTGATGTGCCAGAGGATGTGACAATGATATGGGCGAATGATAATTTTGGTCATATGAGAAGATACCCGAACAAAGAGGAACTTACTAGAAAGGGTGGGCATGGTCTTTATTTTCATAATTCTTATTGGGCTCATCCAGAAATGAGTTATTTGTTTATTAATTCCATTCCACTGGCACAAACAGGAAATGAGTTGGAGAAGGCTTATAAGAAAGGCATTCATAAACTGTGGGTATTAAATGTTGGAGCAATAAAACCACTGGAAATGGATATGGAGTATTTTATTTGTTATGGATGGGAAGCAGGAAAGGAAAAGGCAATTACTAAGAATCCAGAGCAGTTTGTAAAGAAGTGGGTGAATCATAACTTTTCAGGGGAGTTTGGCAAGGAAGTGGCAGATTTATATGGAAAATATGCACAGATAACAAATGTGAGAAAGGTAGAACATTTAGTATCCGATGTTTTTGCTCAAGAAGGTTATGGTGATGAAGCAGGAAGAAGACTTATTAGGCTGAAGGATTTATATGACAGGGGAAATCAAATATGGCATTGTCTTCCTAAAAATGAAAAAGATTCTTTCTTTGAATTGTTTCTTATGAAAATCCATGCATCTTTTTGGAGCAATGCAGAATATTATTTTGCCGATCGAAGTAGATTATGTTATAATAGAGGGCTTGGTAAAGCTGCAGATCAATATATTGACTGTTCCAGAATTATGATGGACTGCCGAAGAGGAATGCTTTATTTTTATAATTATATTATGTGTAATGGAAAATGGAGTCATATATTGACTCCAGAAGCATTTCCACCACCAAAAATACCACTATATCCAGCGGGAAAACCAGCATTGCTTATAACAGGAAAACCGCATATGAGTGTTATTACATGGGACGGAGAGAGAATAGAAGAAAAAGGGGAGTTGGTTTTTTATGAATCAGGAATACAAAGAAAATGGATTGAGATAGGTAATATGGGAAGTGGTGAATTGGAGTATGAGGTTCATGGACATGAAGATACATGGATTACTATTTCGCAAGCAAGAGGAAAGATAAAAACAGAAAAAAGAATCTATATAGAAACAGTAAAGGATTATAAT
This sequence comes from uncultured Lachnospiraceae bacterium, assembly GCA_910576895.1. Classification (GTDB taxonomy): domain Bacteria; phylum Bacillota; class Clostridia; order Lachnospirales; family Lachnospiraceae; genus MGBC100174. Next base: position 7,969 of record CAJTJZ010000007.1, read on the forward strand.
GGTGAACAAAAAGAAATTTTGCTAAAACTGTATGCAGGAAATGGAAGAGAAAAAAAGCTTCTTTCTATAAAAAAGAGATGTTGTGATATGGAAAAGAAGGATTTTCATGGTTGTATGGAAGCAGATGGTGGAGTTGCTATTCCAGCAGTTTGTTTTTATAGAGCAAAAAATATACAAGTGATATCTGGTCTGGGACGTATGAGTAATGACGCAGTTATGGCATTGCCGAAGAAAGGAAAAAAGTCAGTACTGGAATATACATTTTATACATATTCTTATGGCGAATTTGAAGTGGAAATCTGTCGCTATGTCACACTTAATTCCTGCGGACGTATTCGGATGGAGGTGAAAATAGATGAAAATACACCTGTTATACTTGAATCTGCAATTACAGATGAATGGAAAGAAGGCTGGAAAGAAAGTATACTAAATAATGGAGAAAAGTTATCTTTTATTTGGAATAATAAAGAAAAAGGAATACACACACTAATAATTTCAATTCCAGATGAATTTGTAACAATTGACAGGATCAATATTTATACTATGCCTAGAAAAAAGAATAATCTGGGATTATTATGTACTTTGGAAAAAGATGGATATGATGTGATATATCCAAAAGATATGCCAGAAATTGATATGGATAAGATTCAACAAGAAACGGAGTGTTTCTATCAAATAGTTTGTAAAGAGATTCCTTTGCCAAATCAGGTATATGCAGGGAAGAATTTTTGGAAAATTGACCGTTTATATGCACATAATGAGGAATATCCACAAAAAGGGAGAGGGAAAAAAAGAAATTATTCTTTTGATGAACAGACAGAAAAAAATGTAGTAAAGGAAATTACAAAAACAGATTTAAGAGAATCACAAGGGAGATTATGTATAGAAGCAGAATATGTGCTTGCAGAATCCAATGTAGCATGGAGAACTTTTAGTAAAGATGGGAAGCAAAGATGGGAACATTTACAATCAGAAACAGCAGGACGTACCGGACTTGCTATGCAATTGGAACAAGCGGGTGTCATTTATGAAAAACCAGAAGATGCTCCGGGATTGAACTATAGAATAACAATACAACATGAGGGAGTTTACCATGTGTGGCTATTATTGTATATTCCAGATGATAGGTCGGATTTGTTTGTTTTAGCAGTAGATGGTATTGTCCAGCCTTTGCAAGAGCAATTTTCGAAAGGAGGTCAGTTTACGTATGGAACTTCTCATATTTATTATTGGAATCTGATTTCAGATATACAATTAACATCACAAGAACATGTTTTTAGTATTTTTCCAATAAAAAGTGGTTTTAGAGTAGACAGAATCTATCTGACAATGGGAGAGGAACTTCCACCAAATGATTATGAATGGGATAAAATAATAAGATAATAGGGGCATTTCTGAGGCTTCACTACCAATATCGGTTAATACTCCGGCAACATCACGATAAGGCATACTATATCGTTGTGATAAGTATCGCATAGATGCACCCATTTCACCATCTGGTCCTCCATACTGGCTGATAATCAGTTGTGCCAGTTTTGGATTTGTGGTTGTAATATTTACCGGATATTCAAGTCTTTTTTCATAATTCCACATACGAAACCTCCATATTACAATGATTCTATTGATGATAAATAATTTAATTCCGTTTTTATACTATATATTTTGTATTAATAGATTAATATAATAGACAAAGTCTTAATGTTTATATAAAAATTATTCCCAAGGCCAAGGAGTTTCTATCCATCTCCAATAGTTGCGATTATTTACATCTTTACTATTAAGCGGTCCATACATACGAGTATATTCTGCTAATGCCTGATTGCGGAAGTTTTTATATTGTTCATAATAGCAGAGAGCGTCCTTATCGCATGGATGTGTGTCAAGATATAAGACAACATCCTCTAAGGCAAAGCTGACTTCCATAATAAAGCGGAACAAACGCTCCTGTCCACCGCTTCCATTTTTATTATTTGCACTTGTGCAAGCCATATTAATTCCTCCTAATTTATTTGATTGGCTAAATTTTTTATTACCATTTTCTGTCACAACCGCAGTCACGTTCTGTCTGCGGTTGTGTTTCTCTGCCACAAGGCAGATTATTTGGAGTTTGACTGTTACCACAGCATTTGTTTGCACAATTAAAATTCAGTGCAAGTTCATTAAAAATTGTTGCTTGAGCTAACCCTTTGCGTCCATCGACTACATTTCTCCATTGCTGCCATGGAACGTAAGCCATACCAATTGGAAAATCATCCATTGCATTATTTTTATTTTCTGTACAGTTTGTTGTTTTTTGTTCCATATCAGAACAATTCATTCCAGATGTAAAATTATTTCTCATTGGATTCATAGAGCCCGTCTGTCTCATACAAGAATTCATCTTTTCTGTCCTCTCTTTCTAATAGCGATTCTATTGTCTGTCAACGAGATCATAATTTCTTTCTCGTTCTTTTATTATCTTATGAAATCATTTGAGAACTGTTACAATCCCTCTCCTAAAAATAAAAAAACAAACTAATAAAGTTATGTTTATTTGACGTACTCTAGTTTCTTGATGTATAATTATAAAAAAATTAAGGAAAAGCAAAATAGCAAAATAGTAAAAGAAAGGATATTATTATGGCAAATCTTGCAAACGCACAAAATACAATTTCTATTCTAAAAAAATATGATTTTCATTTTCAAAAAAAGTTTGGACAGAATTTTTTAATAGATTCTCATGTTCTTAATAAAATAGTTTATGCAGCAGAGATTACAAAAGAGGATTTTGTTCTTGAGATTGGTCCGGGTATTGGCACATTGACACAGTATCTTTGTGAGAGGGCAAGACAAGTCATTGCTGTGGAGATTGATAAAAATTTAATTCCGATTTTAAAAGAAACCTTAAGTCCTTATCATAATGTAATGATTTTACAAGAAGATATTTTAAAGGTAGATATACAAAAGATAGTAGAAAATTATAATGAAGGTAGACCAATAAAAATTGTTGCAAATTTACCATATTATATTACAACAAGAATTATTATGGGGTTATTGGAAAGTCATGCAGAAGTTATTTCTATGACAGTTATGGTACAAAAGGAAGTTGCCAGTCGTATGCAGGCAGCACCGGGGACAAAAGATTATGGTGCACTTTCTCTTGCAGTACAATATTATGCCCTGCCCTATCTTGCAGCAAATGTTCCAGCGAATTGTTTCTTGCCTCGTCCAAAGGTTGGTTCGGCTGTGATTCGATTAATAAGATATCAACAAAGTCCTGTAAATGTAAAAAATGAAGCATTAATGTTTCGTTTGATCCATGCTTCTTTTCAGCAAAGAAGAAAAACATTAGTAAATGGGCTTTTTCATGCAGAAGAACTTTCTTTTGATAAAAAAGAAATTGAAGATGCTCTTAATTTTTGTCAGTTACCACTTTCTATCAGAGGGGAGGCATTGACCTTAGAACAATTTGCAAGACTTGCAGATGCATTTTCTAAATAATCCAATTATTATATGGAGTGATTCTTTTTTGACTTAAGTATAATTATATGGAAATAAAGAAAGGAGAAATAAAGAAAAAAGAGAAAGGAGATAGAAAAAATAAGGTAGAAGAAAGTAAGATAGGAGAAATAAGAAAATGTCAGTACATATTTTTAAACCAATGCTGGATTATATTGAGAAAAATCTTGATAAAAAAATAGAAATAGATACTATAGCAAAGCTTATTGGATTATCCTCTGTTCATATGAATCGCCTTTTTACGTTTGCTTATGGAATGTCAGTTGCGAAATATGTACGTAAAAGAAAACTTTCTGAGAGTCTTTCTGATTTATTACAAGAAAAGTATACCATACTGGAAACGGCTTTATTTTATGGATTTGAATATGAGCAATCATTTACAAGAGCATTTAAAATGGAGTTTGGAATGACTCCCGGACAATATCGAAAGAGTAAGCCAGTGCTAACAATTACACCGCCTTTTTGTAATTTAGGAACAGTTTGTGAGAAAGGACTTTTTTTTGAGCCAGAGATTGTACTATTTCCTAAAATTTTTCTTCTTGGCATGGAACAGAAAGTACCATATCGAAATTCCATAAAACTTGCACAGAAAACGGCATTGAATTTTTGGGATAAGTATCGTTTCAGCATTGAAAATGGAAGTAATCAAAAAATTTTTTATGGTCTTACACATCACTTAGAAGAACATTGCAATTATACATATTATTTAACAGCCATAGAAGCAAAAGAAATAGATGATATTCCAGCAGGAATGAAGAAAGATGTTTTTGGTGGTTTTTACTGTGTAAAATTTCACTATATTGGCAGGCATTCTTATCGTGAACTTTCAAGAAAAACAGCAAAAAAAATGTATGATGCGATTGAAAAATATTTTTATTATCATTATGGCTTTTCTGGATATCCAAAAATTCATTTAGAAAAAATTGATTCTTCCTTTGCAGAGAAGGCTTGCCTTTTAGAGTGGTTTGCACCAGTTCCTTATTAGAAAAAATAAATATTTTAAGAATAAAAAGCTGCCAAAGTAATGCTGGCAGTTTTTTTATATTTTGGCGAAATTTAACGGATTTGTAGAGATGATAAAAAAAGTTCGGAAAAAAATATATAGATATGATATAGTTTAGAAAATAAAAAAGGGGGTATTTGTTTATGGAGAAACTGGAAAAAAAGAAAAAGGATATTCTAATTAAAAATGCACATATTCATAATTTAAAACATATTAGTGTTTCCATACCAAAAGAAAAACTTACTGTAATTACAGGAGTGTCGGGGAGTGGAAAATCAAGCCTTGCATTTGATACTTTGTATGAAGAAGGAAAAAGAAGATATCTTTTGTTTTCGGATACGCAGTTTGAGATAGAAAGTGAACCGGGATTTGATTCTATTACGGGGCTTTCTCCAACGGTAGCAGTAGAACAACGCATAATTCGTCAGTCAAATCCAAGAAGTACTGTAGGGACACGTACTAAATTAAGTTCTGCTCTTTCTATTTTATTTTCCAATTATGGAGAAAGAGATAAACAATATGATGATGGATTGCCATTATCTATGAGTATGTTTCAAAGAAATTCGGCAGCAGGTATGTGTGCTTCCTGTCTTGGAAAAGGATATAAAAAATTTATTTTAGAAGATGAGATTTATGGAGATGAAAATCAGCGAATTGGAGATTTGTTAGAGCATGGTATGTCAAGAATACATATTTGGCGTAATAAATTAAATGATTATTTAAAAACATTTCATTTATCAATAGATGTAAAGTTAAAGGATTTAACACAAGAGGAATTATTAGCATTAAAATATGGTTCTCCAAAAACAAAATTTCCGGGTGTTAATTTCTTTGCACCAACGATAGAAAATACTTGGGAAACAGCATCTGAGAGGAAAAAAGAACTTTCAGAACATCAGAAATTATTTCTTTTTTCCAAACCTTATGCAAAGGAAAGTATTTGTAAACAATGTGGGGGTACAGGACTTGGATTACAGGCAAGATATACAACAATTGATGGGAAAACAATTACAGACTTAGAGGCAATGTATCTTCATGATTTATGGAAATTTATGAAAAATTATATGGATAAAAGCAAAAATCCGATTGCAAGAGAGATATGTACCAAGTTGGAATGTATGAAAGAAGTAGGTCTTTCTCATCTTTCTCTTTCCAGACCACTTCCTACATTATCCGGTGGTGAAATTCAAAGACTATTTTTGGCAAGTTATATTATTGCAGAAATGGATAATATTATTTTTATTTTTGATGAGCCTACGATTGGATTGCATGAACTGGAAAAAAAGAAATTAATTTCCATTATAAAAAATCTTGTAGAACGTGGAAATACCGTTATTGCTGTAGAACATGATGAAAATTTTATGAAAAGTGCAGATTATATTATTGATATAGGAAAAGATGCAGGAATCAAAGGGGGAAATAAAATATTTGAAGGCAGTTATCAGGAATTTTTACAATGTAAAGATTCTAGGACAGCACCATTTCTTGCAAATAAAAATTATTTTGAAGTAAAAAAACAAAAAAGACAGAGAACAGAAAAAGAATTAGTGATAAAAAATGCGGATATTCATAATTTAAAAAATATAACTGTTTCCATTCCTTTAGGAGTAATGACAGGAATTGCAGGAGTATCGGGAAGTGGAAAATCAAGTTTAATTAGTGATACTTTAGTTCCGAAAATGAAAGAATTATTAAAAAATAAATGTATTGCAGAAGAATGGCAGGAAACATTAGTACAAGCAGAGGTTTTAGGAACTTCTTATATTAAAAAATGTATTGTAATTGATCAAAAACCGATTGGAAGATCAAAGACTTCTTGTCCCGCTACATATACTGGGATTTATGATAGGATTCGAGAATGTTTTGCAGCAACGAAAGAGGCAAAGGAGAGAGGATATTCCATAGGAATGTTTTCTGTAAATTCGCAGGGCGGTTGCAGAGTCTGTCATGGAGAGGGAAGTATTCATTGGCATATTGGTATGGGAAATCATATAGAAGTGACTTGCGAAGCCTGTCAAGGAATGGGATTTTTGCCAGAGGTAATGGAGATTACTTTAGATGGTAAAAATATTCGAGAAATACTTGATATGACAGTAGAGGAAGCAGTTATTTTTTTTCAGGATAAAGATATAGGTATTTGTAATATTTTAAATGTAATGCAAAGAGTAGGAATGGGTTATATTACTTTGGGACAAAAAACACCAACCATATCAGGAGGCGAAAGTCAGCGGATTAAGCTTGCAAAAGAATTAAGTAGGGGAAAACATGATAGTAATAAGGATATTTTATATATTTTAGATGAGCCTACAACAGGATTATCTTTTTATGACAGTAAAAGATTAATGCATTTATTGCAAGAATTAGTAGATGCAGGAAATTCTGTTATTATTACAGAACATGATCCTTATATTTTATCAAATTGTGATTATTTAATTGAATTAGGACCTAACGGTGGCTTAGATGGTGGTGAAGTCATTGCAAGTGGCACACCATTAGAATTAAAAAAACAAAAAAATTCGATGATTGGGAGGTATCTATTTTGAAAGAAAGCAAAAAAATGCAAGTTGAAAAAGAATTAGATGAGTTTCTTATTAGAAAACATTATCGGTTAGTAAATAGTGTATTATTTTATCAGGACGGAGAATTATTGTTAGAAAAATATTATAATAAATTTACAAAAGAAAGTAGAAATAATATAAAATCTATATGGAAAAGTATTTTGGCTATTTGTGTTGGAATTTGTATTGATAAGGGCTGGATAAAAAGTATAGAAGAACCAGTATTTCATTATTTAAAAGAGTTTGATGGAAGTCGAGATCCTTATCATAAAATGCTAAAAATAAAATATCTTCTTACAATGACATCAGGAATTTATTGGAATGGTGGTATTCATTATCATTGTCCTATGTTGGCACAGTGTATACGTTCTAAAGATTTTGTAGAATATATATCTAATATTGCTATAAAAGACATTCCGGGAACTGTATTTGTATATAAGGAATGGGATATTATCTTGTTGTCTGCTGTGATTGGAAAAGCAGCAGGAAGAAATTCTTATGAAGTTTGCAAAGAATATTTATATAATCCATTAAAAATTGTAAGTAACGCTTGGTATACAGGGTTTGATGGAGTCTGTTTTACCATTCCAAGTATTAATTTTCATGGAATGAACGCTGTAGAAGAAGAAGCAAAATCGGATTTGTCAGCAAGAGATATAGCAAAACTTGGGTTTTTATTTTTAGATTTTGGTATTTATCAAGGAAAAAGAATTGTTTCTAAGGAATGGATTCAACAAGTGCTTACGCCATGCAGTTGTAATAAGGAATATGGAATGCTTTGGTGGCTTGGAGAAAATTTTTATGGATGTCGTGGCTTTGGTGGACAGGAGATGACAGTATTGCCAGAAAAACGAATTGTATTTGTTGTACAAGCAACAGCGACACCATCATCAAAATCTTATGGAGATTTATTTCCTTTTGTATATGATAGCATTACGCGAAATCTAAATGCCAAAGGATAGTATTTGTTTATTGTTTATTTTATGCAAGTAATTTATATATTGGCGGTCTTTTGACCGCCTAGTAAAATTAAATTATGTACATAAATATGACTATAGAGAATCATTATTTAACAAATAACATATCTACTTTTTGGATATGATGAATAAGCCAATTAACAAGGAAATTTAAAAGTTCTTCAATTGTTTCATTTTGTTCTTCACAGTCATCTTCAATGGAATCTAAATCAAACTCTAATAATTTATCTTCAAATTGGCGATGCTGTTTGGCGTGTTCTTCAAAATAAGGATAATTAATTTTTTTCTGATAAGCTTCTTCATGAGAAAAATGTGTTCTGGTATAGTTAATTAATTCTGATATTAAATGTATAATTTGATCAGCTTTATCTTGCAAAATTTCATCATAAAGAAGTTGATAGGTTTCTTCCGCAAGTTCAAATAATCGTTTATGTTCTTGATCAATAAATTCGATTCCAGTGTAGTATTCTGGTTTCATTTGGTACATAACAAATTCTCCTTTCATAATAAATAAAATATAATATGTATATTTTTATCTACAAAAGTGGATTCAATATCAAAAAATATCTATTTTATTTCATCAAGTTCTGGTAAAAAACCTCTTCTTCTTGCCTCACCCAAAAGTTTTGGCTGAATTTCTGGATAAGTCCAACTTGTTGGCAATTCATCCAGAATTGTTATTTTTTCGATCTCACTATGAAGTTCTTTTTCAAAAGTATGTATATCTGCCAAGAACAGTTTTCCAAAAGTTTCAATTCCATTAAAATTGTTTGGTGCAATTACAGAATAAATGCAAATAGGAGATATCTCAAAATCGATTGCTCCTGTTTCTTCATAGAGTTCTCTTTTTGCTGTATCAAGAATATCTTCACCTTGTTCTCTATGTCCTCCCGGTATTTCTAATGTACTTCTTTCCTTATGTTTGCAGAATACCAATTTTCCCTTATATTTTGCAATAATAACAGCAAACTTTAATAGTGAGTCTTCGACATTATCGTAAAAGTTTACTTTAGTCATTTAAAACTCCTTTCTTATAATTGTAAAACTATTAAAATATCATCTACATATTAATAATCTAAAGAGGAAAACTATAACAATTTTTGCAATCCGATAACTTCTTCCATAGATAATGAAAGAACACTACTAGCGATTTTTTCTATTGTTAATTTCCCAATTTTTAAAAGATGTAGTGTTGTTTCTTTTGCAGTCTTCTTTGCCTTTTTTTCAGTATACTCCTTTACAATTGCACACATAATATCACGTCCTTGCTTGCCATTAGTATTTTCCTTATCTTTTAAGTTATACCAACTATACCATAATCGAAAGAATAATTCAATATATTCAAAAAATTTAATATTTGTTACCTTTCTTTTGTTTCTTCTATTAAGTGGATTGTTGGAAATTGTATCATGACTTTAAACATGTCGCCATCAATAGTTACATGAAAAGTTCCACCACAGGCGGTAGTAAAGCCTTCGGCAATAGAAAGACCAAGTCCACTACCTTCTGTTGTACGGTTTTTATCTCCTCTAGCAAATCGTTCTGTAATATCCTCTGCATGAAAATCCATTTCATATCCAGCAATATTTTTGATTGTAAATAGTAGTTTTTCTTGTTCAGAAATTAAATCAACATAAATTCTTGTACCTTTTAAAGAATATTTTAAAGCATTATCGAAAAGGTTTTGTAAAACTCGATACATTCGTTCTCCATCTGTAAATACCATAACATTTTTCTGTGATAGATTCTTTTTAATTTTTAATCCAGAAGTATCAATTTGATCTTGCATATCACCTAATGTTTGTATAATAAGTCGATAAAAATCAATTTCTTTTTTTTCAATTTGTATTTCTCCGCTTGTTGTTTTTGCCAGTTCAAAAACCTCGGAAATAATTGTTTTTAAACGTTCTGATTTTTTCTTTAAAATTAAGACACAATCTTTTGCTTCCTTTGAAAGATTTTCTTCCATACAAAGCAATTCCACATAACTAATAATAGAGGTTAAAGGAGTTTTTAAGTCATGGGATACATTCGTAAGCAGTTCTATTTTCAGTCGCTCTGCATGGATTTGTTTTTCTACGGCTTTTTGGAATCCATCGCCAATTTGTACTAATTTTTCAGCATCGGTAAAACAAGGTGACCATTTTGAAATACCAGATGTTTTTAATTGTATATCTTGATAATTTCCCTGCGATACTTTTTCAATCATTTGTTCCAGTTTTGCATAGTCAATCGTATTATAAATACTTCCTAAAAGATAAACGAAAATAAAAATAATAAGCAGAATACAAAAATAGAAATAAAAATAATAATTACTATATAAAAAATAAGTAATAATAGCTGCTAAGGTACAAATAATCATAGCAGTGCCAGAAAATAATGTTCGTTTTCGTTCACTTTCTGCAATTGCATTTCCTTTTGTTGATCTGCCAGTAAAGAATCCCCAAAAAAGTTTCCATAGATAAGAAAATTTTGTAGTTGCAGAATGAAGGGAATACTTTAATTTCCCAGAAATTTCTTTTAGTTGAAATGTATGTTTGCCACTTTCTTTATAATTTTTTATGAAAAGAAATAGGGAAGAACTTTTTATTGTATGCTCTCTTGCTTTTATAATAAGTATATGAAGTCCAAGAAAGAGAACAAAAAAACAGCTTGCTAAAAGAAATGCTCCAACAATAATATCAATAAAAAGCTGTACTGTTCCAACCGATGTTTCCAACATTTCCATATGATTTTGGGAAGCAAAAAGGGAAATTTTTCGTTCATAACAAGAATATAATCCTAAGATGCTAAATAATATCATAAGAATTGGCAATTCTAAAAAACATTTTCTAAGACTTGTTGTTAATTTTCCATAAAGAAGCAATTGAGTTCCTGAATAAAAACTAAGGATTCCACCTAATAAGAGGAAAATAACCATAAAATACATAAAGGATGCATAAACTTGCCAGTTTGTTTCTTTTTCCTGCAAAAGATCTTCAGAATAGCAGATTCCTATTTTAGAAACATGGTTTGCATTTAAAACAGTTTCGGATACTTTGACTCTTGATTTATCGTAACCTTGATAAATGACAGTAGGATCACTTTCAATATCCCACCAATAACAATCATAATAAATGTAATTACTGTTTATTAGATTATTTATATTTTCCTGTATTTCTAAATCGAGTAAAGAACAAATATTAGCATCAAAAATAATATTACGACTACTTTTAATATTGCTATATATAATCTCTTGTTTTTCTTCTAGTTCTTTTATTTCCTTTCTTTCTCTTATTTTTTTTGGAATACTAACACAATAACCATAATTAACATTGCCTGAGAAAAAGGTAGTATTATTTATCCGAGATGTTTCTGCACGACTCGCAATATTTTCAAAAGCCTTTGCGATTTCTCTAGCATGGAGATCGGATTCTTTATAACTGCATACAAATGGTTCAATTAAGTCACTATCATGATAGGTAGTCCAAGCAGTATATAATCCAGAACATAATAATAGCATTCCAAAAGAAAATAGTACCGTCATAAAAAGCTGCCATCCTATTTGACCTTTTTTTATTTTCTTTTTTTCCTTTTTTTTTGGAAGATTTTCCATAGAAACTTCCGTTAATTTTTCTTGTTCCATATGATAGACTCCTTTTTTTCTAAATTAAGATAAGTGTTGTGTTTATAAATAAATTAATTATGTTCATAATTAATAATAGATTCTATTTTATAACCAATTCCCCAGACTACTTTTAAATATTTTGGTTCTTTTGGATTAATTTCAATTTTTTCACGTATTCTTCTAATATGTACCATAATGGTATTTTCTACACAGTAAGCTTCTTCCTGCCATACACGTTCATAAATTTCTTCAGAGGAATATACTCGTCCCGGATGCTGCATTAATAATTCTAAAATTTTAAATTCCTTGGCAGTAAGCTTCACATATTGTCCATCTACCATAATTTTTTTTATTTCTGGATTTAGACGCAATCCGCCAATTACAATGTTTCCTTGACGACTAGCTGCTTCATAGTCTCCAAGAGACATATAACGCCGAAGCTGTGAATGTACACGTGCAATTAATTCGGCTGGTGAAAATGGCTTTGTAACATAATCATCTGCACCAAGAGAAAGTCCAAGAACTTTATCTGTTTCTTCTGTTTTTGCTGATAAAATAATAATTGGGATATTTCTTTTTTCCCTGATTTTCATTGTCGCTGCCAGTCCGTCCATATTTGGCATCATAATATCTAATAAAATTAAATGAATACCTCCAAGCATAAGCTGTTCTACGGCTTCTAGTCCATCATAGGCACGTTTGATACAAAAATTTTCCTTTTTTAAAATGCGACAGATTGCCTCTACAATATCACGATCATCATCTACAATTAAAATACATGGCTGTTCCATATTTTTTTCTCCCCCTTTTGACAATATCTGTTTATATTATATAAAATGCTTTCTTATAGTTCATGGCAAAATTCTTAAATATTCCTTAACTTTTATGTAAATATAACAAGAATTGCAGGTTTTGCCAGCAAATCTAAAATTATTGTCGGAAAGAAAAAAAGGAAAGCCATTTAGAAAAAAATATTTTTTCCAATGGCTTTGAAAAAGATCTTTATTGAAAAGCACAAAATACCTAATTATTTTTTAATAGAGTTTTTTAAAATTTTGTTTTACAGTTCTTTTAATAAAGCATGAAGCAATATAATATGATATTCTTCATCTTTTATAATTCTTTTTAAAACAGCAGTTACATCACAGTCATTTATCATATTGATATGCATTTCATATTGATGGATGGCTGCTTTTTCTGACTCAATGCCTGCTAATATCATTTTTTCAGGACTTTGTGGAAGTGTTAAATATTCTGGTGTCCATAGCCTTTTTCTTCCATTACAATATTTTGCTGTAAAATCAACATTTCCTCCTAAAAGAAAAATTAATTCTCCTAGTTTTTGTAAATGCATCATTTCAGCCATAGCAATTCCTAAGATCGTTTTTGCTATAGAACATGATTGACAGGATAGACGGTTCTCATTATTAATATATTGTGTAATTGCACTTAATTCCGATACAGAACCACAATAATCAATGCTAAGCAGGTTTGCATAAGATAAATTTCTTTCACATACTTGAATAGGTGGATAAGGTAAATCCATCATAAAAGGTCGAATACCTGCAAAGCTACAAGAATTTATAAGTTTATTTGATGTTCTTTCCATAATTCATATCTCCTAAAAACCTTTTTAAGAATAGTATATTAGGACAGGAAAAGAATGTGAATCTTTCTTTGACAGACAAAAAGTATTTACTTCTATTTATGGTTTTATTGCATTTTTTGACATTTGTATTGATTTAATAATATTCCATACAAGTTCTGGTGTTCCATCAGAATTTATATAAATAGAAATAAAATATTGATCCCAAGTAAATCGGATACAGTTTTTTTCTTTCATAGCATTGGTAATCTTTTTCAATGTTAGATTTTTTATATCACCAATACTCTCTAGTTGTTCATAATAATCTGGTTCTCTTGTAATATGAAAAGAAAATCCGGGTAAGTCAGGGGATATATAATTGCCATCAAAAGAACAGGGTTCTCCATTTTTTAATGTGACGCTTTCATTTTTTTGTTCTGTTTCATATCCTAATTTCGCAATATTTGGAAGATAGCCAGAAAAAGCATCTGGATATTCAGAGAAATTAACATAAGTATAGTTATCGCCTTTTTCTATTGGAAAATATTGAAAATTAATCGGATGTTCCCAAAACCAATCAAGCAAGATTACCATATCCTCATAAGAATCATTCCAAGAACCTTCAATTTGATAAAAACCATATTTATTTTGAAAGGTTAGTGTTTTTGTTCTATTTTTATTTCCCTTTGCTATAATTTGTATATTGTCCCGTTCTGTAATCGTAGTATTTGGTTCTATGATAATTCCATTTTCATCTACTTCAAAGGTATCACAAACAGGCATTTCAGGTTCTTGATATCCACAAGTGACAGAAAGACTACTATAATTATTATCTTCACGACAGTCCCATGTAAAAATAAGACTATATAAGCTGCCATCAGAAAGATAATTTGCAGAGCATATAAATTCTTTCTGTTTTTCCATGATAGGAATGATTTGTTTTTCTTCCAGAGTTTTGCGTTCTGAAAAAAAACGTGTTTCTTCATAAGGACTAGGATAATCAGTATCTATAGATTTTTGTTCCGTAGTAGAGGAATCTATATTGTTATCACTATAGATATCATTATATTTAAAGTAATCCTCTGCACAAAAAGAATCTGCCCATTGCTGAATTTTATGCTCTTTTTCTTTGGAAAGAAAAAGAGAAAATGTTCCAATCAAAAGAAAAAAACAGGCTGCCGTTACCGTAATAAAAGCATAGAGAATCTTTCTTTTAAAATGATACTTTCTTTTTTCTTCATTTGCTGCTTCAATTAAATCATCATCAATAAACATAAGTTTATCTAAAAATTCATAACCTTTCATAATTTATAACCCTCCTTCATTAAGTACTCACGAAGTTCTTTGCGGCATCGGAAAAGCATTGTTTTTACTTTACTTTCACTCAAAGAAAAACAGTTGCAAATAGATGTAATGGAATCAAAATAAAAATAGCGGCGTAAAAATACATTTCGGCGTTCCTTAGAAAGTGTTCTTAAAAATTGGCTAATAGCTTCTCCAAGAAGAATTCCATCTATTTCAGTTTCTGTATTCTTAGGATCAGGAATACATTGTTCTATTTCCTCTGTTAATTCCGTAAGAAAAGCATTTCGTTTCTTGCGGCTTCGTAAGCGGCATACATCTAAGGAAATATGACGTATCAATCTTGCAAGAAATGCAAAAAGATAATCCCTTGGTTCATGTGGTGGTATCTGATTCCATGCCTCAAAATAAGTATCATTTTCACATTCTTCTGCAGTATCCGGATCTTGTAGAATATTATTTGCAAGACTTTTTAGACGACTGCCAAATTTTTCTTTTGTATATTTTAAAGCAGTTTCATCTCGCTTAAGAAATAATTCTACAATTTCTTTATCATTCAAAATCATTGCCTCCTTTCTTAATTTATAGAGAAAAAATGTTCATATGAAAAGTATATAAAACCCTATCTATTATAGATAGCGATAAAATTCTATGGAAGGTTACAGAAAATAAAAAAATTTTTGTTTTTTTCACAAATAAACGTATTAATATAAATAAAAAACATGGTGTTTATAGAAAAGATAAAAATAAACACCATGTAAAAATAAGTAGAAAAATAAAAAATTATTTTTTTAAGATTTCTTCTGAATCTAATAAAATGGTAAAAGGGCCATCATTTAATAAAGATACTTCCATATGTGCACCAAACATTCCATGTGCTATTTTATTTGGCGGCAAGTGTTTTTTTGCTAAGGAAATAAAGTATTCATATAATTCCTCTGCTTGATCGCTTGCACCTGCATAAGTAAAACTTGGGCGGTTTCCTTTTTTGCAATCAGCATAAAGTGTAAATTGGGATATAATTAGTAGTTCTCCGTCAATATCTTGAACCGATAAATTTGTTTTTCCTTCTTGATCAGAAAAAATACGAAGTTTTTTCATTTTTTCAAACATTTTTTCTGTAATTTCCTTTGTATCCTCTTTACTAATACCTAAGAAAACTAAAAGTCCACGGCCTATACTGCCAATACAAGTATTGTCAACATAAACAGATGCATTTTGAACACATTGTAATAAAAGTTTCATACGATTATTTCTCCATTTCTATTTCATATACAGTTCGTGCCGACCGCAGATGTGACGCATCCTATTTTTTGTCATGCCCGAATGGGTATGACCTGCCTTGTGCGGTCGTGCACATCATGTTATACTGAGCGGTCATGTTTTTCGACCGTCAGTATAATTATCCAAAATCTCGTTTCTTTTGTATTTTAACAGAAATAAAAATTCCTGCAAGAAAAATTAAAACTGCAATAAGAAATACAAGCAGAACGCATTCGAAGAGATGATTGTTTATCCATGTTAGAAAAGAAAATACAAGGTTTGAATTTGATTCTTCTTGAATTATATCCATAGCAATGCTTCCAAGAATAAAAAGTAAAAATCCGGGAATCATACGAATCAATCCCATCACTTGTTGGCTTTTTAATTCTCCGACCAGATAAAATATGGTATATTGTATGGAAAGCATAATAAGAGCAGTAGCTGCCACACCAATATAAAAGATAAGAATCATAGAAGATAGTTCTATATGATTGACAATGCAAACAAGAACTGTGCCAAGTCCTCCAAAAAATAGAGTAAGTAGCAATAAAGATAAGCCATAAAGGAATCTTCCGAAAACTCTATCTTTTACGGTTGCAGGTAACATTAGCAAAAAGCCATACGTATTTGCTGGATTCATAGTAAATGGCGTTGACGATAAAATCATACTTCCAAATACCATATAAAGTGATCCCCAATAAGGATTTTTTTGGGCAAAAGAAAGTATTACAGCAATCATAATGAATAACCATATAAGATGCCCTTGCATTTTTGTTATCATTCTATCAATTTGTAAAAAGTAAAGTGCTCTCATAAAAATCTCTCCCCTCATTTTTGTTTGCTTTGAATATCACGAATATAATGAATCACAATTTGATCAATATTTGGTTTTTCCAATATAAAATTTTTTGAAAGCAGCGTTGCCTTATCTGTTGGCAAGATGGCTTCAAAACCAAATTGATTTTTTTCAATACCAATTAATTCTTTTGTAAGATTTTGATCTATTTCATTCAGATCTCCTTTTACTAAAAGAAAATTTTCCAAAATTTCATCTTTCATATCATATAAAATCTTTTTTCCATCATTAATAAAAAAGATATAATCTGCAATTTGTTCTAAATCACTTAAAATATGAGTAGAAAATAAAACGCTTCGTTCTCCGTCTGCAATATATTCTTGCAAAAGCTTTAAAATATCGGCACGCATAACAGTATCAAGTCCATTAGTGGCTTCATCTAATATTAATAATTTTGTATCTCTTGCAAAAACAGCAGCAAACATTAATTTAACTTTCATTCCTCTGGAAAAATCTGCAATTTTTTTATTTACTGGTAAATTCCATTCGGAAACTCTTTGATCAAATTTATCTTTATCAAAATCAGGATAAAAATTTTTTAAAATAGTACGGATTTCCTTTATTTTCATAGTTACTGGAAAATAAGAGGAGTCTCCAATATAGCCAATACTTTTTTTATATGCAATTGGATTTTTGCTGCAAGTTTCTCCATTAATCGTGATTGTACCAGAATCACTTTTACACATTCCTGTAATTAAATTTAAAGTAGTTGTCTTTCCAGCTCCATTTTGTCCAATATAACCCATAATATAACCCTTTGGAAGTGTAAAACTAATATCCTTTAGAGTAAAATCATTGTAGTGTTTGCTGATATTTTCTACTATTAAAATTTCTTCCATAGCGTTTGCCCTCCATTTCTTTTTTTATGTTTCTTTCTCTTTCCATAATTGACTGCATATGGTAAGCAGTTCTTGTTCTGACATATGAATTACTTTTGCAGTTTCAATTGCAGTCATTAATCCTGATTCAATGCGTTTTAAATATTGTTCCCGTAAAAAATTATTTTCTACAGAGAGTACTATACTGCCTTTTCCTCGCATAGTTGCAATAAAACCTTCAGTTTCTAAGTCATTGTAGGCTCTTGTAGTTGTAATAACACTAACACCGATTTCCTTTGCTAATTGCCGAATGGAAGGAAGGATTTCTCCTTCTTTTATTTGTCCATTTAAAATTTGTTCTTTAATTTGTTCCTTAATTTGAGCATAAATAGGAAGCTCAGATTGATTGGATAATAGTATTTTCATATTGATTGATACCTCCGGTTGATATCATTTAAAAGTATATACTGCATATACTGTATATATTACATTATACACAGTATATGCAGTATGTCAAGATAAAAAATGTCGATTATTGCATATTTTCAATTTTAGAAGGAACATCAAATTTTATTTGGATTTTTTGGCAGATTATGATATACTTTCTTTGTTGTTCAACCGATACCCGACAATGGGAGAAGGTGTTTACATGGAATTTATCGCTTCTTTTATTATTGCTGTTATGGCAAACGTGATTAGCCACCTCGCTTGCAAATGGTTAGACAGAAGGAACAATAAGGACAATAAATAGCCTAGTGGATGCTTGACCACTGAAAAAAACAAGAAGAATCCCTCAACTGTACGTCACTACGGTTGGGGGATTCGTTTCTTCGTCTACATGGACTTATCACTTCTTTTAGCCTAATGGCATTATAGCATATGCAACTTTTCTTTGCAAGATACATTTTCTTTAATTTTTACTGTTAAATTTACCATTTGTCTGCATATGGTTTAATTTTATTGTTTTTATAGAAATAATGAACGGTCTCGAAAAATTGAGTTTATTTTTTATGTTTTTAAATATTTTTTCTTAAGCCTTCTAAAACCTCGCCAACAATGAAATAAAACCCAAAGTAGGAAAAAAGTACATAAAGACATAAGAGTCATATAAATTAAAAAAATATAAATGCCGCCTCCTGTATTAGTAAAAGTCCACCAAGAAAATCCCATACCAGAATCTGCCCACCTAGAAAAAAGCATAATTAACATAGTTATTTGATAAGTAATGGTACAAAAAATTGTAATAATAATTGGTAATAGTCTTCGATGATATATTTTTTCTAATAAGGTTAGCTTTGATTCCATATCACTAAAAATAGTATCATTTTCTTTTGTGGAACTTGCAGGTCTGCAAAAATAATTCCATCCAAAATAGCTAAATAGATATTCCCATCCATAATCACGAAACATTTGTAAATAAGCTGGTTTTTCTGAGATAGAAATATCGCTAAAGTCTAAGCGATAAATCATATCTTCTTTTTTACATGATTCAAAAAAATAAAATCCGGGAGGAATAAATTTTGTTAAGCGGTAGCCTTGTTGATGCTGCTGCCGTAAAAAATGTTCTTCTTCTTCAAAATCTACCATAGTAAAATAGCGAAACATTCTTTTTTTTATTTTATTCATTCGTTTTCTCCTCTCTGCTGTTTTTATATAATCGCTCAATGCGTTTTATTTCCAGTGCTAAAATTTCTTTTCCAAGTTCTGTAATGAGATAAAATTTCCGTTTTTCTTCTTCTTTTACAAATTGGATAAGGCCATCTTTTTCCATTTTTGATAAAGTACCATACATTGTTCCGGGACTAATGGAAACTTCTCCTTGTGTCATTTTTTTTACTTTTTGCCCAATATGATATCCATGCATTTCTTTTTGCAAGCAGAACAAGATATAAAATCCTGTTTCTGTCATGGGTACATAGATACGCCGAATTCTATCTTCTATCATAGTATTTTTCCTGTTCTTTTTTATTATATCGCATCTCGATATAGATACTATATCACACCTCGATATAATAGTCAATGTATTTTTGATAAATAATAAAAAAAGGAATGTTTATTTTTTTCACATTCCTTTTCTATCCTTGCTTTTGCTTATTTATTAAAAGAATTTTTGATTTATAGAATGATTGCCACAAACAGGACAAGAGCTAGTTCTATTTGGCAGTTTTATTTTCCGAAATTCCATTGTGAGTCCATCATAAGTAAGAAAATATCCTGTTAAAAGATTTCCTATATTTAAAAGATATTTGATAGCTTCCATTGCTTGTATACTTCCAATAATACCAGTTACAGCTCCAAGAATACCTTCTTGTCTGCAATTAGGTACAATTGTTTCTTTTGGTGGTTCTTCAAAAATACAACGGTAACAAGGTCCTTGTTCTGGAACATAGGTCATTGTCTGTCCCTGAAAGCGGATAACACCTGCATGGGAAAATGGTTTTTTTGCTAAAACACAGGCATCATTAATTAAAAATTTTGTAGAAAAATTATCCGTTGCATCAAGAATAAAGTCATAGTCTTTCATTAATTCCATAATATTGTCTGCATCAATACATTGTTCATAAGTAATGACTTGAATATTAGGATTTCTTTCCAGTACCGCCTGTTTTGCAGATTCTACTTTTGATTTTTTCACCGCTTTTTCTGTATGAATAATTTGTCTTTGTAAATTAGATAAATCCACACTATCATGATCGGCAATGCCAATTGTGCCAACACCAGCACAGGCAAGATATAAAATTGCTGGAGAGCCAAGCCCACCAGCACCGATAACAAGAACTTTGCTATGTAATAGTTTTTCTTGTCCTTTTACACCAATTTCTTTGATTAAAATATTTCTTTCATAACGTTCGTTTTGTTCTTTGGATAGTTCCATATAATTCCCTACTTTCTGATTTTATCATGATATCATTTGATTGTCTTTATTATTATCGGTTTATTTTTTGCCGTTTTATAGATTTTTCTTTCTTTTTCTTATATAGTTTGTATTTTTTGCAGCTTAATTAATAAAAAAATGTTTTTTTCATACAATAGATTAGGTAATATAAGCAAAAAAAATTTTATAAATATAAAAATAAAGAAAAAGATAAACAGTCAAATAAAATTAAATTCAATTAAAAATATGCAAAATATACAAAAATAAATCAAAAATTTTGTGAATTAGTTTGATTGACTTTGACTGATTATGACTGTATAATACAAGAAAATTCAACAAGGAGGAGAAGGTATGATTTATACAGTTACTTTTAATCCATCGCTGGATTATATTGTTTCCGTAGAGGACTTTAAGCTGGGGCTTACAAATCGAACGAGTTCTGAACGGATTCTTCCCGGTGGAAAAGGGTTAAATGTTTCTATGGTACTTGGAAATCTTGGAATCGAAAGTACTGCATTGGGATTTATTGCAGGATTTACAGGACAGGAAATTATTCATCGTATCGAAGAAATGGGCGTGAAATCAGATTTTATTTCAATTGACAGTGGAATTTCAAGAATTAATCTAAAGCTAACATCGATTGATGGAACGGAAATTAATGGTTGTGGACCAGAAATTCATGAAAATGAAGTACAGGAACTAATGGAAAAACTAGATATTTTAGGTGCAGAGGATATTTTAGTTTTAGCAGGCAGTATACCGAAATCTATGCCAGATGATATTTATAGGCAGATTATGGAACGGCTTTATAAAAAAGGGATTATGACAGTGGTAGATGCTACTAAGGACTTACTTATGAATGTATTAGAGTATCATCCGTTTTTGATAAAGCCAAATAATCATGAATTAGGTGAAATTTTTAAAGTGCAGTTACAGACAAGAGAATCCGTAGTTCCTTATGCAAAGAAATTAAAAGAGATGGGAGCTAGAAATGTACTTGTATCTATGGCAGGACAGGGTGCTGTATTAGTAGCAGAAAATGAGGAAGTTTATGACCTTCCAGCACCAAAAGGAACACTGGTAAATGGTGTTGGAGCTGGGGATTCTATGGTTGCAGGATTTGTTGCAGGATGGCTAGAGAAAAAGGATTATAAGTATGCATTTCATATGGGAATATCTGCTGGAAGTGCAAGTGCTTTTTCAGAACTTTTAGCGACAAAAGAGGAAATACAAGCAGTTTATCAACAGATAGTAGATAGTGATATAAATAAAAGATAAATATTATATGTGAATAGGAAGATTTAGGTTAAGGAGATGGGGCATATGAGGATTACAGAACTTTTAGATAGAAGAAGTATTTCTCTTACAGGAACGCCAAAGAGTAAAGAGGAAGCACTGGATCAAGTGGTAGACTTGATGGTAAAGAGTGGAAAAATTAATGATAAAGAAGCATATAGAAAGCAGGTATATGCAAGAGAAGAAGAAAGTACAACAGGAATCGGAGAGGGAATTGCAATTCCTCATGGA
The DNA here is from genome assembly GCA_910576895.1 of uncultured Lachnospiraceae bacterium. GTDB lineage: Bacteria > Bacillota > Clostridia > Lachnospirales > Lachnospiraceae > MGBC100174. Next base: position 29,838 of record CAJTJZ010000007.1, read on the forward strand.
AAATGTGATGCTGTAAATAAACCGGGACTTGCAGCACTTGTAGTAAAAGATGGTGTGGATTTTGATGCTTTAGATGGAGAACCTGTTACCTTGATTTTCTTGATTGCTGCTCCAAATACAAAGGATAATGTACATCTTGATGTATTAAGTAAATTATCTGTATTAATGATGGATGAAGATTTTTCTAATTCTTTACGAAATGCAGCATCTATTGATGAATTTCTTGCGATTATTGATAAAGCAGATGCAGAGAAAGCAAGTATTGATGAAAGACTTTCTGATACAAAAATTGAAACTTCTTCTTCTGGATTAAAACTTTTAGCAGTTACTTCCTGTCCTACAGGAATTGCTCATACTTATATGGCAGCAGAGGGAGTTGAAAAAGCAGCAAGGGCAAAAAATATTTCCGTAAAAATAGAGACTAGAGGTTCTGCAGGTGCAAAAAATACATTGACAGCACAGGAAATTAAAGAAGCGGACTGTATTATTGTAGCAGCAGATGCTCAAGTTCCTATGGATCGTTTTGATGGGAAAAAAGTAATTGAATGTCAAGTATCCGATGGTATTAGCAAAGCTCCGGAATTGCTGGAACGTGCGATTTCAGGGGATGTTCCAATCTATCATGCAGCAGCAGGATCAAATGCTTCTGCTCAAACACAGAAAAATAATGGTAGCATTGGACATCAAATTTATACACAGCTTATGAATGGTGTATCCCATATGCTTCCATTTGTTGTAGGCGGTGGTATTTTAATTGCAATTTCCTTTTTGCTTGATGGTATGCTTGTCGATATGGATTCTCTTGATGTAGCAGAGCGTGGAAATTTTGGTACAATTACCCCAATTGCAGCATGGTTTAAAAATCTTGGTGGCGTTGCTTTTGGATTTATGCTTCCTGTACTTGCTGGCTTTATTGCAATGGCGATTGGCGATAGACCAGCACTGGCACTTGGCTTTGTAGGTGGTATGATTGCAGCAAATGGAACTTCTGGTTTTCTTGGTGCATTAGTAGCTGGATTTATTGCAGGTTATATTATTCTTTTGCTTCGCAAGATTTGTGATAATCTGCCAGAGTTTTTGGAAAAAATCGCTCCTGTATTAATTTATCCTGTTGTTGGTATTTTGATTTTAGGGCTTATTATGTTCTTTATTGTAGAACCTGTTATGGGTGGTATTAATACAGCATTAAATAATGGATTAAGTTCTATGGGCGGTTCAAGTAAGTTAATTCTTGGATTGATTCTTGGCGGTATGATGGCAATTGATATGGGTGGCCCATTTAATAAAGCAGCTTATGTTTTTGGTACAGCTGCCATTGCTGCAGGAAATTATGATATTATGGCAGCCGTTATGATTGGCGGAATGACACCTCCATGTGCCATTGCACTTGCAACACTTCTCTTTAAGAAAAAGTTTACAAAGGAAGAAAGAGATTCAGGTCCTACAAACTTTATTATGGGGCTTGCCTTTATTACAGAGGGAGCAATTCCATTTGCAGCATCTGATCCACTTCATGTACTTCCGGCTTGTGTTGTTGGTTCTGGAGTTGCTGGAGCATTATCTATGATATTTAATTGTACTTTAATGGCACCACATGGCGGAATCTTTGTATTTCCAGTGGTAGGAAATGCAATGATGTATGTAGTTGCATTAGTTGCTGGTACATTAGTATCTACATTTTTACTTGGTGTATTAAAGAAAAATATTGAAGAATAGGAAAAAATATGTATAATAGTAAATAATGACAGGCACTTCGTACCTGTCAAGGGACAGACACAGAGTATCTGTCAAAGGACAGACACAAAGTACCTGTCAATAATTAAAAAAGAAAGGAAGAATCATTATGAAAGAATTTAAGTATGTAATTACAGATCCAGAAGGAATCCATGCACGTCCAGCAGGAGAATTAGTAAAAGCGGCAAAAGAATTTAAGTGCAGTATTAAGCTTGCAAAAGACGGAAAGTCTGGCGATTGCAAAAAGATTTTTGGAATTATGGGACTTGGCGTAAAAAAGGATAATGAAGTTGTTCTTACTTTTGATGGGGAAGATGAAGAAGCAGCTTATACTGCAATCAGCAAATTTATGCAGGAAAAATTGTAAAAAACCTAGGCTTTGTGCCTGTCAAAGGCTGAAAACAGAGTCTTAATTATAAATAATTAGGATTCTGTTTTTCTTTATAGCTAAATAGTTAAGTTTATTTTTTAAGAATAAAAGGAGGTATGTTATTTATGCAGGTATTTCATGGAAAAAGTGTATTCGCTGGGGTGGCGATTGGAAAAATTCAGGTTTACAGCAAAGCAGAACAGCAGGTAAAACGTGTAAAAATAGAAGATACAGAAGCAGAGGTTGCACGTTATCGTAAGGCAATTGAAACAGCAAAGGAACAGCTTGGGGCATTATATGAAAAAGCATTGCAGGAGGTTGGAGAAGCAAATGCAGCAATTTTTGAGATTCATCAAATGATGTTAGAAGATGATGATTATCAAGAATCTGTAGAAAATATGATCAATGTACAAAAAGTAAATGCAGAATATGCAGTAGCACAGACAGGGGATAATTTTGCAGAAATGTTTGCAGCAATGGAAGATGATTATATGCGAGGACGTGCTGCAGATATTAGAGATATTTCAGAGCGTTTATTAACGGTGCTGCATGGTGGAGAAGAAAAGAGTATCAATACAAAAGAACCAACGATTATTGTTGCAGATGATCTTGCACCATCGGAAACAGTACAGCTTGATAAAGATATGGTATTATCTTTTGTAACAGCACATGGTTCTGTTAATTCTCATACAGCTATTCTTGCAAGGACTATGGGGATTCCAGCACTGATTGGAACGCCACTTCCATTAGATGAAACAATTGATGGAAAACTTGGGATTGTAGATGGAACAAATGGTGTGATTTATATTGAACCAGATGAGGAAATACTAAAGAAGATGCAGGCAATTCAACAGGAAGAAAAAGAAAAGAAAGAACTTCTTTTAAATTTAAAGGGAAAAGAAAATATTACGATAGATGGACAAAAAATTATGCTATATGCCAATATTGGAAATAGTAAAGATTTAGCAACAGTTCTTCAAAATGATGCTGGCGGTATTGGGTTATTTCGGAGTGAATTTATCTATCTTGAAAAAGACCATTATCCAACAGAAGAGGAACAATTCCAGATTTATAAAACAGTTGCAGAAACTATGGGAGAAAAGCGTGTTATTATTCGTACCTTAGATATTGGAGCAGACAAGCAGTGTGATTATTTTGAAATGGCAAAGGAAGATAATCCGGCAATGGGTTGTCGTGCGATTCGTATTTGTTTGACAAGACCAGAGGTATTTAAAACACAGCTTCGGGCACTATTTCGTGCGAGTGCATTTGGAAAGATTGCCATTATGTATCCAATGATTACAAGTGTAAAAGAAGTACGAAAAATTAAAGAAATTGTAGAAGAAGTAAAAGGAGAATTATCAGAACAGGGAATTGAGTATGGAGAACCAGAACAGGGAATTATGATTGAAACGCCAGCAGCGGCAGTTATTAGTGATATGCTTGCAAAAGAAGTCGATTTCTTTAGTATTGGAACAAATGATTTAACACAATATTTATTGGCAATTGATCGTCAAAATACATCGTTAGATGAATTTTTCGATTCTCATCATCCCGCAGTACTTAGAATGATAGCACTTGTAGTAGAAAATGCACATAAAGCAGGAATTTGGGCGGGAATTTGTGGAGAGTTAGGTGCTGATTTAGAGTTGACACAGGAATTTCTTGCCATGGGTGTTGATGAATTATCGGTATCTCCAAATAGGATTCTTCCAATTCGTAAAATTGTTCTGGAAACCAATGTGGCAGAATATAAGAAAAATAAACAAGAAATTTGATAATAAATGAGTGATGTAGTATGTTATCAGAACAAAGGCATGAAATAATTTTAAGACTGTTGGAGGAAAAAAGAAGCATTACAGTCATAGAATTGACAAAACTTCTAAATATTTCTGAATCAACAGCTAGAAGAGATATTACCATATTAGATAAAGCTGGAAAATTAGTGAAAGTATTTGGAGGTGCAATATGTTCCGATAATGTCTATTTATCGGCAGAACCAACAGTAGCACAAAAAACAGAAATTAATAAAGAAGAAAAGAAAAAAATTGCAAGATATGCGGTTTCTTTTATTAGACCACATGATTTTATTTATCTTGATGCAGGAACAACAACAGGATATATGATTGATTTTCTTCAAGAAAAAAATATTACTGTTGTAACAAATGCAGTTGCACATGCACAAAGACTAGCAACAGTGGGGATTCATGTGCTTTTAGTCGGTGGAACGCTAAAAGGATCAACAGAAGCCATTGTAGGAACAACCACAGTATTGATGTTAAAAGACTATCATTTTAGTAAAGGTTTTTTTGGAACAAATGGTGTTAGTAAAAAAGCAGGGTTTACTACACCAGATGATAGTGAAGCATTAGTGAAAAAAACAGCATTAGAACAATGTAAAAAATCATATATCCTTTGTGATTATAGTAAATTTAATATTGTTAGTTCCGTAGAATTTGCACCTTTAACGGCAGGAACGATTATAACAGATAGAGAAATAGAGGATTTTAAAGAGATTGCTGATATCATTTTCTGTCCAGTGTAAATATACTACGAATAAAAAAGTATCCCCATAAAGTAGAGAAAGTTTATATTTTATGGGGATATTTTTCTTTACAAAGTTTGAGAATTTAGGTATAATCAAAAGAAAGAGAAAAAAAGAAAAATGATCATTCATTTTTTTAAGGGGGATTTTTATGACATTACAAGCAATAGGTACATCTTCCTATTTTCCAAATAATTATACTACAGGTAATGCACAACAGCAAAAAGATCAAATAGAACCTGCTACAAATCCAGAGGAAATAAAAAAGCCCGGAAGAGCTTCTTCCCCAGAAGAATGCCAAACTTGCAAGGAACGAAAATATCAAGATGGTTCTAATGAAGGAAATGTTTCCTTTAAGTCTGCTGCCCATATTTCAAGAAATGCTGCTGGTGCTGTAGTTCGTGCCCATGAGGGGGAACATGTAGCGAATGCTTATGCTAAGGCAGAAAAAAATAATGGAAAAGTAATTAATGCTTCTGTTTCTATCCATACGGCTGTTTGCCCAGAATGTGGACGTACTTATGTTTCTGGAGGAACTACGAATACTACAATTAAATATAGTAGTGAAACAAATACAAATCCTTATGAACAAGATCAAAAAGCAAAAGATAGTGCTAGTTTGCTTGGTGCTAATCGTGATTTTCTTTTCTGATTTTATAATATCGAAAAAAAAGAATATAATTATGATATGATTTATTTAATATTATTTTATATAGAAGAAAGGAAGGAACGCTATGCCATTTATTAATGCAAAAGTAACAGTAAAAATGAGTGAGGAAAAGAAGGAAACAATAAAAGAAAAACTTGGAAAAGCAATTTCTACAATTCCGGGAAAGTCGGAAAGCTGGCTAATGGTTGGCTTTGAGGATTCTTATGATTTATATTTTCAGGGAAATAAAAATGCAGAAAGTGCTTTTATTGAAGTGAAAGTATTTGGTGGAGCATCTTCTAGTGTTTATAATAAAATGACAGGGCAGCTTTGTAGTATTTTTGAAGAAGAACTTGGAATTCCTGCCAATCGAATTTATATAAAATACGAGGCAGTTGCTGATTGGGGCTGGAATGGAAGCAATCTTTAATAAGCACAGATTTGCTATTCTTTGATGTAATCATTTATTATATATACAAAAAAATAAAAATACTGTTGTTAATTTATAGCAGTATTTTTGTTTTTTTATTGGAAAATTTTATCAGATCCTAGAAATTTATGGATTCCTTACGGAAATGACAAATTTTTGTTACATTTCGCTCATAATATAATACGGAATTTAATTATATTTATTATATAGAAAAGATAGAATAAAAGCAGGCAAGCTTAGGAAGGAAGAAAGAAGACGTGGCGGTATTTAAGATGGATTTAGAACAGAGAAGAAAAAGAGAAGAAAAAGGAAAGAGAAATATAGGAAATAAGCTTTGCTTTATGGTATTGTTTCTTTTTTTTGTATGTACAGGAAAGACGGTATATGCAGCAGAAGCAACACTGCGAATTATTTCAACAACTGATTTGCATAATCAATTATCTGTAGAATATTATGATAATGCAGGAGAAAAGTCAAAAGGAAGTCTGGCAAAAGTATCTACCTTAATTAAAGAAGCACGTGCTTCTTTAGTAACAGGAAGTTCCGTTACAGTAGATGTAGGTGATACTATTTATGGCTATGGTAGTGACTATATTTATGAAAATGATAATGACGCTGTACAGCCAATGTATGCAGCTATGAAAGAAATTGGATATGATGCGATTACATTAGGAAATCATGATTTTGATTATGGTGTTCCTTATATTAAGAAACAGATAGAAAAATCAGGATTTTATAATATTTGTACTGTGGCAAATGTATTTGATGCAGTTACAAAAAAAAGAACATGGAAAAATTATATTATGGTAACAAAACAATGTCTTGCTACCGATGGAAATTCTTATCCAGTAGATATTGCAATTATTGGTGTAACACGTCCTGCACTGTCCAATTACAGTACCCATACAGGAGAACTGACAACAGAAGATATGGTGGAACAGACAAAGGAGCAAGCGAAACTTGCAAAAGAAAATGGTGCAGATGTTGTTCTTGTGATTGCACATACTGGGATTGGTTCAGAAAATCCAGAACCTTTTAGTGAAAATATGGGATATGCCTTAGCAGGGCTTTCTGATGTAGATGCTGTTATGTGTGGACATCTTCATGAGAATTTTCCATCAACAAGTAATAATTCCGCAAAATATTATGATCTTGCAGATGTAGATGAAAAGACAGGATTGATGAGAAATAAGCCTGTAATTATGATTCAAGATAGGGGTCGTGGGATTGGTGTTGCTGATTTAACTTTAAAGATAGCGAAAGATGGGGCTGTTAATGTTGCAGGAGCAACAAGTTCTAAAATTGTTTATTGTAATAAGAATACACAAGAAGATCCTGCTATTTTAAAATATAAATCATTATTTGATGAAAAAATTAAGAATACTTATAAAGAAAGTTTTGTAACATTAGAAGATGGAGAAAATATTCAAAATTATTTTGGTTATTTGGAGGATAATGCTGCTATTCAACTGAATAATGAATGTAAAATCAGAGAGGGTTTGATGTTTCAAGCAGAACGGGATAATGCTTATAAATCCTATCCTATTATTGCCGCAAGTAATTATAAAAAGACAGGTTCAGAAGGAATTGATGATTATGTTACAATTAATGGTTTTTTAACGATGAAAGATCTTTTGGGAATACAAACATATAATCGTGATTATCTTATGATTTATCGTATTTCTGGTACACAATTAAAAGAATGGTTGGAATGGATTGCCAGTATTTATGGATATTGGGATAATGCAGCTTCTTTTTCTGATACTTCCATGCAAAGCATTTTATCAAGTAGAGGATTACAGTCACTACAATCTTCTTTATGGATTGAGGATTGGAAAAATTTTACTGTTTTTGATGGCGTTGAGTATGAATTTAATATGTCAAATGCTCCAAAATATAACCGTTATGGGGAAGTTATGAATGCTTCTTCTAGTCGTGTATCAAAACTTACGTATAATGGACAGGCAGTAGCAGATGATATGCAGTTTTTACTTGTAATAGAAAGAAACCTTATTTATAATAATCCTGTGGTTGGTGCTGAAATTTTAAATCAGAGAGTGAAAAATACACGTACTTATTTTGTAAATGATTTAAAGGATTATGTCGTAGAATTAGATAAGTTTGGAAAATTAAAGCCATCTTGTGATAATAACTGGAATGTTACTATGAATGCAGGGGACAATTACTTAATTCGTTCTACGATTAATTCAAAAGAAGTGGCAAAAGAGAAAAGCTGGTATAAAGAGATATTAGCAGAAACAGCAGAATTTGTTTATTATCAAGCAAAATTTGATGGAATGGCACAAGCAGATACTTCTGGACCAACGCTTGTGATTGGCTCTACAAATAAGATAAAGACAAATCGTGATATTTTTATTGCTGTACAGGCAACGGATAAATCTGGTATTGCTTCTTTACAATATGCAAAGGGAGAGTATAGTGCAGGAGATAGCATTTGGAATTTTGGCAGTGCAGGAACAATTTCTGGTTCAGGTTTTTCAGTTACAGAAAATGGAACATATTCTGTTATGGCAAGAGATACACAAGGAAATGCTACTGTAAAATATATTACAATTAATAATTTGGATAAAACTATTTTGCAAGTACCAGAATTGGAATCTTATACAAATAAGAAAAGCGGTATTTCAGGATATGCAGAACCGCTTGCGACTGTTTATGTAGAACTTGGTGATGTAACTTATACAACAGTAGTGGCAGATACTGGCACTTTTTTCTGTGAACTTCCTCATCAGGATTCTGGCACAAAACTTTCTGTTTATGTCATGGATGACAGTGGCCGTCGTAGTGATAAAGTGGAAGTTGTAACAGGACATACAGGGCCAAATTATCCAAGTGTAGAAGGATTAGATAATAAATCAAAATATATTACAGGGCAATTAAATAATGAATCATATTGTCAAATTTTTGCAGTGATTGGCACAAAGGTTTATGTTAGTAAAAATGGTGGTAAGGAAGCATATATTGCATCTACCAAATATAGCACTTCCAAAACGATTGTAGAAACAGCATATAAAGAAACAAATGGCAGCTTTAGTTTAAAGGTTGCAGTACAGAATGCAAATAAAGATGTGAAAGTATTTGCTGTAGATACGATTGGACGTGTTAGTGCAGTAAATAATTTTAAAGTAGAAGAAGTAGCACCAAATAAACCAACGATTTATAAGGTTTCTGATGCAGAACAGGTAGTTTATGGAAAAATTTCAAGTCCTGTTTCTGGCAGTGCTTATACAATAGATATGCAAGTAGATGCACAAACGTATACGTATGATATGATTTCTGATCAAAATGGATATTTTGAAATACCAGTAGAGAATTTGCAGGAAGGAATGGAGGTTTCCGTAACAGTATCCGATACTGTAGAAGGACAAGTGCGTACTAGTGCAAAGACAACAACGGAAGTAGTGACTTGTGCAAGTTATGCAGGTGTTTATGGCTATATTGATTTTGATGAAGTAACAGATAAAACAACAGCATTAACAGGACGAATCCTGCAATCTGGCTATGAAAAAGTGTTTATTAAATTAAATGAACAGCATTATACCTTACCATTAGATGAAAATAGACAATTCCGCCTTGATTTAGAGCAGCAGCTTACTCCGGGAACAAAAATTTATGCTGTACTTCGTGAAAATCAAGGAAAGCTGACAGATACAGCAATTATTTCTGTAGAAAAAGCACCAGCATTACAGCCAACCGTATTAACAGCATTTATTTATAATACAACAAAGACGGTACAGATTGTTAGTGAGGAAGATTGTACTGCCTATGTAAAAATTGGTGATCAAACCTTCACTTGTGATACACCAAAAGAAGATGAATTTTATGGCGGATATGTATATAATGTAAAAGTAAAAAATATTTCTGCAAGAGAAGATATTGTAATCTATATGTTGAATGATGCTGGAAAGAGTAAGCAGGTATTTGGCACAGTAAAGGGGAAAAAACCAGAAATTCGTTCTCTAAAAAAGATTACATACAAGCAGAAAAAATTAGAAGGACGTGTAGGGCTTTATTTATCACCAGATTCTGAAGCAAAAAATGTAACAGCAAAAACAACAAATACAAAAGTTTATGCAAAAACTGGCGGAAAACAATATGTTGGAACAGTAAAGAAGGACGGAAAATTTAAGATTAAATTCCCAGCAAAAATGAAGTCAGGAAAGAAAATTAAGGTATGGGCAGTTAATGACTTTGGTGGCAAGGGAAAAGTAGTCATTACGACAGTAAAATAATCAATATAGTAAAAATATAAAAAAGTATTTGTGAAGCTATGGAATTTATGATATAATAAATAAGGCATAAAATAATCATAAGAAATGGAAGCTTCTTAAAGACGTTATCACAAAATTATTAATAAATATAAAAAAGATGGATTATTTATTTAATGCCTATGATAGAAAATGATAGGTATGTATTAAAAAATTTTATGGGAATGGCCGTAGGATGGACATTCCCATTTTTAAAATAATTAAGAAGAAAAGAGAGGGATAGTATGCAAAAGGAATTAGAAAAGTGGATTAGTAAATTATGGATGTCAGAATTACTTTCAGGAAAATGTAAACGGCCGGGGAAATTTTTAGGAAAACATCGAATTGAGAATGGACAAGCAATTGTAACATATCGTCCATGTGCTTGGGGTGTGAAATTGATAGGAACACTAAAAAATGGAAAACAGTGTGAATCTTGGCTGGATCGCATTGGGGATTCCGATTTATTTGGACGATATTTTGAAGGTGCTATTTTTGAAGAATATGAACTAGAATATCAATTTGGAGAGGATGATTATTATCGTACTATCGATCCTTATTGTTTTCCGGGACTTTTAACAGATGATGAGTTATATCTTTTTACGCAGGGAAAGAATTATCATATTTATGAAAAATTTGGGGCACATCCTATGACAATCTATGGTGTAGAAGGAACTTATTTTGCAGTTTGGGCACCAAATGCAAGGGCTGTACAGCTTGTTGGAGATTTTAACTTTTGGGATGGACGTATTCATCAGATGAATGAAGTGGAAAATTCTGGCGTATATGAATTATTTGTGCCAAATGCGAAAGAGGGGATGGCTTATAAATATCAAATTTTAACAGGAGATGGCGAATTTATTATGAAAGCTGATCCTTATGCAAATAGAGGAGAACTTCGCCCAAAAAATGCTTCGGTGATTGCAGATATTGAGCATTATCCATGGACAGATCAGGAATGGATAAGCAATCGACAAAAGGAAAATCGGGATAGTTTACGAAAAAAACCAATGAGTATTTATGAAGTGCATCCCGGCTCTTGGAGAAAAGTGAGAGATGAGGAGGAAAATGGAGGACTTTCTTATCGGGAACTTGCTCATCAGCTTGCAGATTATGTGATTGAAATGGGATATACACATATTGAATTAATGGGAATTGCAGAACATCCTTTTGATGGTTCTTGGGGATATCAAGTAACGGGATATTATGCACCAACAAGCCGTTATGGTACACCAAAGGACTTTATGTATTTTGTGGATTATATGCATTCTCATGGAATTTCTGTTATTCTTGACTGGGTGCCAGCACATTTTCCAAAAGATGCTCATGGTTTAGCAAGATTTGATGGAAAGCCATTGTATGAGCATCCAGATAAAAGACGTGGAGAACATCCGCATTGGGGTACTTACATATTTAATTATGAAAAAAAGGAAGTAGAAAATTTTATTATTGCAAATGCTTTTTTCTGGTTAGAAAAATATCATATTGATGGTTTAAGGGTAGATGCGGTTGCTTCTATGTTATATCTGGATTATGGTAAAAATGATGGGGAATGGCTGCCAAATGAATTTGGTGGTAAGGAAAATATTGGTGCAATGAATATGCTTAATCACTTAAATGGGGAATTAGAAAAACAAATTCCGGGGGCAATGATGATAGCAGAAGAATCTACTTCTTGGGAAGGAGTGACAGCACCAGCGGGATTTGCAGGACTTGGATTTTTATATAAATGGAATATGGGATGGATGAATGATTTCTTATCTTATATTAGCCTTGATCCATATTTTAGAAAGTATCATCATGGGCAATTGACATTTAGTATGGTATATGCCTATAAAGAAAACTTTATTTTGGTACTTTCTCATGATGAAGTAGTACATGGCAAACATTCTTTGATTAATAAAATGCCGGGTGAGTATGAGGATAAATTTGCTAATCTTAGAACAGCATATGCCTTTTTCTATGGACATCCGGGGAAAAAGTTATTATTTATGGGACAAGAATTTGCACAGTTTGATGAATGGAGTGAAAAACATCAGCTTGATTGGAGACTTCTTGGTGAAACAAAAAATATGGAGATGCAGCGTTTTATAAAAGCATTAAATCATCTATATGTAAAATATGATGCTTTATATTATAATGATTATGAAGAAATTGGTTTTGAATGGATGGGCTGTGATGATAGCGAAAGAAGTATTGTTTCTTTTGTAAGGCGTGGAAGTACAGAAAACAGGCAATTATTATTTGTATGTAATTTCACTCCAGTCGTAAGAGAAAATTATCGTTGTGGTGTTCCTTGCCTCGGATATTATCATGAAATATTAAATTCCGATCGAAGTGAATTTGGTGGGCATAATATTGTAAATTTAGAACCAATTGATGCAGAACTTATATCATGTGATCATAGAGAGGCTTCTATTGAATTTACCTTGCCGGGACTTGCTGTTGTTGTATTTGAATATGATAGTAGAAAAGAAGTTGTGGAACAAGCAGAGAAACGTGCAGAGAAAAAACGAAAAGAAATGGAGATTTTGGAACAGAAACTTTTAGAGAAAAAGAAGTTAGAGGAGGAAAAAAAGCAGGAGGCTTCGGAAAATCAGAAAGATCAGAAGGGAGAAGATGCAAATGAGCTGCATTTTTGAAACATTTCTTGACATATTTCTTGACATGGTAGAAATATTTTTTGATCTATTGATAAATAAAGGGAAAGTAAAACGAAAAAGAAAAGAAGGAAAATGAAAAAGATAATTCGTGTTGGCAGCCGTGACAGTCGCCTTGCTATTATTCAGGCAGAGCTTATTATGGCAAAGATAAAAAAAGCACATCCAGAGCTTGCCTTAGAACTTGTAACAATGAAAACAACAGGTGATAAAATTCTTGATAGACGTTTGGAAGATATTGGTGGAAAAGGATTATTTGTAAAAGAGCTGGATAGGGCACTTCTTGATGGCAGAATTGATATTTCTGTTCATAGTCTAAAAGATGTACCAATGGAAATTTCAAAAGAACTTCCATTGGTAGCGTTTTCAAAACGGGAAGATCCTAGAGATGCTGTAATTATAAAAACAGAATATAGTGAAATAAAACTTGATGGCATTATGGGAACTTCAAGTAGAAGGCGTATCATTCAATTAAAACAACGATATCAGAAAATGAGATTTCAGACAATTCGTGGAAATTTACAGACAAGACTACGAAAATTAGAGGAAGAATCTTTTGATCAGATTGTACTGGCAGCAGCAGGGCTAAAGCGGCTTAGAATGCAGGAGAAAATATTTCATATCTTTTCACCAGAAGAAATCATTCCTGCTGCTGGACAGGGAATTTTAGCAGTACAAACAAGAACAGGAAATAAAGTATCCTTTTTTCTTGATTGTATTAAAGATCAAAAATCGGAAATTGCTGCTCTTGCAGAAAGAAGTTTTGTAAAAGCATTACAAGGAGGATGTAGTTCTCCAATAGCTGCTTATGCACAAATAGCAGGAACGGAACTAAAACTACTTGGATTCTATGCTAAGGAAAAAGAAGAAACTTATAGAAAGGATAGTATTGTCGGTTCAATAGAATGTGCAGAAAAAATAGGAGAAAAACTAGCAGAAAAAATCAGAAAAGATTTAAACTAAAATAGAAATAAATTTTAGTTTAGATTTTATTAAATAATATTTTTTATAGTTTTAATTTTGCTGTTTTTGATTAAAAATTGGGATAGATGATTGATGTCGATAACAAAAACAATAGATTCTTAGCACTTTGAAGTTGCATCATTCGAATAAATAGCACCTGTAGATTGGTTGCAGCCTGTCAGAGGAAATACTATACTGAATATACATTGCAGTGCAGGAAAATGAGAGAAGAATCAAAGGCAGACAAATTTGCCCGGGCAAAAGAGTTTGTCTGGAAAGGTATAGGTATTTCTATGAGTTTTGGAAAAAATTTGCAGTTTTTGAGACATCTGAGAGGTAATATGACACAGGAGGATTTGGCTGAAAAAATGAATATCACTCGTCAAACCGTATCGAAATGGGAACTGGATATGGTGCAGCCCGAAATGGACAAGGCAATAGAGCTTTGCAGACTATTCAATTGCTCACTGGATAACTTGTTCCGCGATGATATGGTCGCTTGTAGTGAAGCATATACAAATTTGCGTATTGAGACTGTTCCGGCTTTCCGCTATATAAAGTATGCCGTTATAAGTGGCGACCCGGAGAGTGACGCTATAGACAGAGTACGTTCCATTGCCCATAAATGCGGTGTGGGCAATCCTCGTGTCATTGGCTGGGATTTTCCAAATGTGTCACAGGAGCAAATCAATGTTTTCAATATGCATGGTTATGAAGCGGCATGGATACTGCCTGACGGGGTCGTCCCTTCTGATATGGAAGTACATGAACAAGCAGCCCATAAATATGCAGCAGTACACATTGGAGAGTCTTTTGAAAATCCATTTGTGAGTATTCCCAATGCCTATAAAACGCTTATGGAGTATATGCGTGTGAACGGTCTGGAGCATATGGATAAGAATGTTATTCCTTGCTTTGAAACTGACGGAGAGAGTATGGACATTTATATTGCCTGTAAGTAGTGCAAATATGGCAGAATATAACAAAGGATTAATGAATGATGGAATTAGCAAAAGTCAGACATGACATACATTGATAATAAATAGTATTTTCAAACGTGCATTTGACAGTGACATTGTCTTTGGAGTGCCTTCAAAAGGAGATTGGCTCGGATATATGTCCGTAGATTTTTATATTAAGATGGCAAAGGCGAATCATTTATAAATTAAGGAGTGATTTTCATGTTTCAAATTTCATTGTCTATTATTGAAATGATTTTACATGATTATGGCATACAATCGAAAGTTCACTCTTTTAGTGAACTTCAAAGAGATGATGATAAAGAACATAATCCAAAATTGAAAGAAGTGCGTTTGATTATAAAAGTAGAATTAAATAATGGTTCTGCCGTTGTCATTAGATTTAAAAATGAATTAGGTGTATCTTTAGCGTTAGTAGAGAAACAAAGCCAATTTGCTGTATTATTAAAAGAAAATGGAGTGGAAACACCAACTTTATATAGAAATAAAGATGGCTTTGCAAAATGGTATTGTATTAATGACTATGATGTTTTTGTAATGGTTGAGGAATTTGTAACAGGAGAACTTTGTTATATTACTACTGAAATTGCAGAAAAAACAGGAGAATTACTGGCGAAAATGCATACAATTGCAGAAAGAAATCATTTTCACGTAGAAAATAAGGTATTATTTAATCCATTTGCAGAAAATGAATTATTTACAGTGTCAGATTTTTTCGCTCATAAAGAAGAATTATGTATAATAGATCAAGCCTTATATCAAGGGATTGTTGAAAAATATAAGGAATATAACGATATACTTTCCGAGCTTCAAAAAGAGCCAAGCTATGCTGTTCAAGGGGATATTAGTAATTGTAATTTATATCAAACAGAAAAAGGAGTTTTAGGAATTTTTGATTTTAATAGATGTGGAGATAATAATTTATATTGTGATGCCATAATGCAGGCTGTTTTTGAGGCTCGTCTTATGGATTATCCAAAAAACTATGGAAAAGAAAGGGAACAAAAAATATTAACTGCTTTTTTGAAAGGCTATAAAAAGAAACGACCATTTTCTAATCTCCATCAAAAAATGTATCCTTATTTATATGCTATTATTGATGCTTTTTGGAGTGCAGATATTAAGTGGAAAGAACATAGTTTGCTTCAAGAACTTGAAAGAGGAAATCAAAAAACGGTTTGTATGTGATTGAAGGAAATTTATCAAAGAATTAGTAATTGTTAGACTATTTTTACTATTTTATAAAAAATTTTGATAGAATTTCCCATTTAGTTTAGAAGCCTGCCTAGATAAGTACAAGGCAGGCTTTTTTTATATTTTATGTTCTATAGTGCTTTTTCAAAGAAAGCAAGCATATGTTCACTCCAATCTTTACAAGAACAACTATATCCCAGACCAACACCATGATCACCTGTAGGATACGTTTCACATAGATGCAAAACATTTGTTTTATCAAGAGCTTCTTTTAACCGAATGGTATTGCTTACAGGAACACATCCATCGTCTTTATTGGAAAATGCATAAGTCGGTGGATAATTAGAAGTAATATGTAGTTCTACCGATAGTGCTTTTTGAAGTCCTGTTTTTTGATTTGTAAGGTTTAAGTAACTGCCTTCATGATAATCAGATAGAAAACTAATGACTGGGTAGAGAAGGCCAACATTATCTGGACGGGCAGAAATAGTTTGGTATTTTTCTAATATAGAGCTATGTTGTTTTTTACTTGCAAATTCTTCTAATACTTTTTGTTTTAAAGAATCATATAAATATGCTTCGCTTGCACAAAGATGTCCACCAGCAGAAGCTCCCAATATTATAATCTGATTTGGATTAATTTGATATTCCTCAGCATTAGCACGAATATGCATAATGGCTAGAGCTAAATCCATTTGTGGCAGAGGATAATAATTAGGTGTAATTCTATAATTTAAAATAAATGCTTTATAGCCGCCATCTCGTTCCATACGTTGTGCAAGCTGTACACCTTCAGAATAAGAAGAAAGCATTTCATAAGCACCGCCGGGACAAATAATAACAGCAGGACGTTTTGATAGGTTTCGTTTTTCGGAAGAAACAGCAAGAGATGGATAAGGTGGTATAGAACCAGCTCCAGCAGTATTTGCAAATGCTATATTATCTATGATTGGATTGCCTGTAAATAAAAATACACTGTTTTGATTATTTTGATCAGAATCTGGAATCCATGGATTTGAATAAGCATTTAGAAACGTTGATACATGATTGGCTTCTTCTTTCCAAAGAGGAATAAAAAGAAAACGCTGTTTTTTTACTGTTTCCATAAGCAGATTAGCACATTCAAGGAAAGCATCGGATAAAAAAGGGCAGCCCCAATCCATAGAAACTTCTTTTTCTATTTCTGCTAATGTATGATGGAAATATTGTTGTGGAACTTGAGAAAGCCAGCAAGAAGGGAATAAATTTCCAATTGCCTCTTTGATTGGTTTTGTATTCATAATTTTTTCTAAAGTATCATTTTTAGTAAACATCAGGAAACCTCCTTTTAAAAAAACAGAAAAATTATTGTAGATATTTTTTAAGTTTATTTTAATATGAATATTCTGAAAAAACAAGAGTATTTCTTATAAAGCTTGGTAAATAGATATATGTAATGGTAGAAAAAATAAATAACTTATGATATACTAGTTGTGTTTTCCCAAACAATAATGAAAGGAATGGCAGAAAAGAAGGAAGATGCAATATACAATAGCAATTTGTGATGATGATACAAAAGAATTGCATGAGGCAGAGAAGTTGTGCAAGGAGTATGGAGAAAAAAATAAAATAAATTTAACAATATGGCTTTATACATCAAGTGTCAATTTAAAAGATTCTATAAAAAAGAATGGCTATCCTGATATTTTATTATTAGATATTTATATGCCAGATGAGAATGGAATAGAAACAGCAGAATTTTTAAGAAATCATGGCTTTTCTAATCCTATTATTTTTCTTACATCTTCAACAGGATATGCAATGGATGCTTATAGATTAGACGCTTTGCAGTATTTTGTAAAACCTTTAGAAAGTAATCGTTTTTTCGATACCTTGAATAAAGCATTTTTACTACAAAAAGAGAAGAAAAAACAATATCTTATCTTGCGTGTGGATGGAGTTTTACAAAAAATCCCATTAGCAGAAATTATTTATTGTGAAGCACAAAAACATAATAAAGTATTCTATCTTGAGAAAGGAATACAAAAAAGAAGCAGACTCACAATGGAAGAGTTAAGCAAATATTTAAAGGAAAGAGATGGTTTTGTTCAAGTAGGAAATTCTTATATAATTAATCTTTATCATGTAACTGCGATATCTTCTAAAGAAGTTTTATTTGATACAGAAATGGCACTTCGTTTACCTAGAGGAGCTTATACATCCTTAAGAGATTCTTATTTTCGATATTATTGCGAGGAAGAATAAAATGGCATTAGGAATTACACTAGAATTTAGTATATTACGTAACTTTATTGAGATATTTTTATTTTGTTTTTTATTTTTAATGTTAGATAAGCCGCGTTTTTCTTGGAAAAAAATAATTTTGTTTTATGCCATATTTCTTATTTTTCATACAGTGATTGGTACTCTATGGGTATTATATGAGCCTGCCAGTTATGAAAAATATTGTACTGTTTCCATTGTATTATGGTCTATTTTATTTTTTTATAGTATGAGTAAAACAACAATTTTTCAGGTATTATATAATATTGCCCTGCAAGTTTTTGTTCTATTATTTGGTATTTTTATTAGTGTTCGTATAGCACAAATCTTTTTTCATAGTAATCCTTGGATCGATATTCTTTTTCGCATTCTCTATTTTATATTAGTCGTTATTTTATATTATCGGTATTTAAGGAAACCTTATCTTAGTGTACTTAGTTATCGAGGGATTCATTGGGCAATGTTAGCATTCGTAGCTTTATTAGGAGATATTATTGTTATTTATTATGGTATGATACCAAGGCATGTTATGGTACGAACAGTAAGAGAACAAATTATTGCAGTAGGAATTACTTGCCTTCTTTTTATTACCAATATTTATATGTTACAAACGATATTTCTTGTAGAGGAAGAACGTAAAGTAAAAGAAAAACTAAAGTATAGTATGATGAATAATGCTTTTTTGAAAAAGGAATTTGCCTTAATTGAAGAAAGTGTACAAGAAACAAAACGTATTCAACATGATATTAAACATCATAATAAAATGATTGCAGAATTTGCTCGTAAAAAAGATATGGAAAATTTATTTCTTTATTTACAGGAATTAGATAAGGAGAATTGTTTTGTACATTATTGTAATAATCATACAATTAATAGTATTCTAACTATTTATATACAACGTGCAAAAAGGGAGAAAATTGAAGTAACTACTAAAATAGAGATAAAGCAAGAGATTAAAATTAGAGATATTGATTTGACTTCCATTTTGGGAAATGCATTGGAAAATGCAATTCATGGTTGTATTTTATCGGAAAAACCATTAAAAGAAATAAAGATAGCTATTTATACAAAAGGGAAAAAATTAGTAATCATTGTAGAAAATACTTGTAAGGAAGATAGTATTTGCTTTATAGATGGAATGCCAAAATCAAAAAGTCGGGAAGGCATTGGTACTTATAGTATGAAGAAAAGTGTAGATTTTTACCATGGGGATATTGATTTTAGATGCAAAAATGGAAATTTTTTATGTAGGATATTAGTAACATTACCTTCTTAGAATTATTATGATTTTAACTATACTCACGAACGAAAAATTTTTCCTTTTTCGTTCGTGAGTTCGTGCCGACCGCAACCACGAAGTGGCTTATTTCCTTGTGCGGTCGTGCACATCATGTTATACTGAGCGGTCATGTTTTTCGACCGCCAGTATAATCATATTTATTGGTGAATCTCTTAATAAAAACATCTCTAAAACTCTTTTGATATGCTCTTGCTATTTTCATAATTTCTCCATTATCAAATTGAAAATCTTGAATATGCAATATCTCAATATGATTCATATTAACTAGATATGTACTTTGAGCTAACGCAAATCCATATCGTCCATATTTTTCCAGTAATTGCCCTGGTTTTTCATCTACAAGAAGTTTGTCTACATGCTTTGCTTCTTCGCATTTTGGGCATACTACTACTCTCCCACCTCGTTTGTAATTTTCTATATACAAAATATTATTTATTTTTATCTTCATAATACTCCATCTATAATGTGTTATCATAGTAGGTTCTTTGGATCTTTTTTCAACCTCATCTAAAATCTCTTTTATCGTCTCAGTAAATTCTTTATAATCTTGTTGTTTCAATAAATACCGAAAAGGTGTTGCTTTAAAAGAATGAATGGTTGGTTGATAAATTCCTGAGCAGAAAACAAGTACAGCATATGGAAATTTTTTACGAAACTGTTCTGCCACCTGATTTCCATCCATCTCTCCAAGCTGCATATCAAGAATCAGTAAATCATAATCAATTCCTCTATCCAAATTATAAACGAATTCTTCTCCTGACGTAAATTCATATATTTTAAAATCAATATTTTTATCCCCTTTAGCCTTATTAAGTACACCTTTGAGATAAGAAATAAATATATTACTATCATCACATATTGCTATATCATACATAAGGCTTCACCCTTTACTTCTTTTTTCTACGTACTTTCTCAATAAACAATATTATCACCTGTATTACATATGAAAAAGTAATTAAATACACAATTTCATTCCAATCCATCAATATCATCATTATATAAACAATAAAATGTAATAACACTATTATCCTTATCTTTTTACGATATACTTTTTTTCATCTATTGATATTAGCTTAGTCTTTGTGTCCACAGGAGCAAAACAAAATATACATATAGAACATATAATAAAATTACTCAAAAATACAATATTATTAAACCTATCTACTATATACTCTATATTTATAAGCATTAATACAATAATCAAATTAGAATATATGGTACATTTCCAAAACTTATCTGCATGCCATCCACCACAAAAACTTCTTAATGGTATGTATATTATCAAAAATAAAATTACCAACAACCATTTTCCTGAAATCCCTGCGATAATCAAGGCAATAATTATATTTACAAATACCTCACAAACTAGTATATAACCATACTTATAAATATTTACTTCCTCTATTGATATTATATTTTCTTCTAACTGCTTATTAATAATTTTATCTACTAGATTTTCTATCATATTATACACCCTATAAAGTCATATTTTAAATTTTATATAATATCCTAAACCATTTATAAGCTATATGTCTATATTTTATATTTACTTAACATCCTCTGAAGTAAGTTTACTTGTTTTCTTATACCTTAATTCTTCAGCCAAACCATATATTTATATTTCTTCTCCAAATAAATAATTACTATGATAAAATCTTGAAACATCCATTTCTAATGTTTCTATTATTTCATATGCGACTTTAAATAAACTTGTTATTATATTTCCTTCTTTATTAATTGTATACACAAAATATTTCTGTTTTTCTTTATCATATTTCTTTTTGTTAGAACATGGAATTAATTTTTATTATTCATTTCTATTATCATCTATAAAAATATAATCCCATAGCAGTTCTATTTTCTCATATAGAATATATCAATTCTTTCTAAATATATTGTAGTAGATACTATATATCATTTTAAAAATTTTGTCAATAACTGATTTTCTAAATTTTTTAAAATAGGACTGAAAATTCTAATAACGATACACTATCTCTACAAGCAAAAAAACGGACTCCAAAGAATCCGTTTTTCATTCTATTTCTATTTTTACAATATAATTATTTTTATCTATTTTTATTCTTTACTTTGTCTTTTCATAATTCCATTTAATATATTCCAGATTGCCGCAAATAATACGCCTGCCACTGGCCAAACAATCCAAGAACGTCCCCAGTTTTGGAAATAAAAGCTAATCAATAAATAAAACGCTGTAATGAAGCACCAATATGCTCCAGAAAAGAAAGACAATCGTTTTCCTATTTCCTTTTTTTCTTCTGTATAATCTCCTATCTGCAATAATTTTTCATAGCTACCTTGAACACTCCCTGTTTTTACAAATAAAAATACACCAATTGCTATTAAAATAAGTAATAAATCAAGGCAATAAATAAAAAACATATCTTCTTTTTCCAGTGCAACTGCTATCATAAGAGGAATAACACCAAGAATACATAAAACAACACCTGCACAAGTTCTGGAACGAAAAGTTGTTTCAAACTCTTTTCTGTTTTTTTCCACAAGCTCCTCTACTCCCTGCTGCAATATAAAACTTTCTTTTTCCAAATATTCAAATTTTGATAACTGCATTCCATAAAAAATAAACATAGCAACTGCAACTGCAACAAAAAGAAGTAAAATAACAATACCCATTCCAGCAGCCATGGCTTCTGTTATCTGAAATCCAAAGATAGCATTTCCATATTCAGAATATCCTCCAAGTAACAATAAACATACTGGTGAAAGAATGCATAACATAACAGCAAATGCCATTTTTACAGAAAGTCTTTTTGTTATCTCCATAAATTCTGTCGCTTCCTCTAAAGAAACACTCTTTAGCTTTTTATTTGTTTTACTTGTTTCCTTTTGATACTCCAAAGGATTTAATACAACTTGTTGTATTTTTTCTGAATCCTCTTTATCCTCTTTTAATAAGTAATCCGTACTTACATGAAAAATCTCACTGATTCTTACAAGTTTATCCAGTTCTGGAACAGAAGTTTCACTCTCCCATTTTGATATGGATTGTCTAGATATGCCAAGCTGTTCTGCTAAATCTTCTTGTGACCAACCCTGCTGTTTTCGCAAATAGACAATTTTTTCTCCTAATGTCATATTCATTCCAACCTTTCTTTTTTATGAAACAATTTTAACATATATTAATTACCATAAGTCGCTGCAGCTTCTTTCCTAAATAATGATATCATAAATTTTAGTTCATGACTACCAAATACACTTGAAAATTCCGCAACTACTGGTTGCAATTACTGTTTTTCCATAAAAATTTTTCCAATCATAAAAAATTTTTCCAACCTTTTCTGAACTTCTGTGTCTTTATATAATATAGATAAGATATTTCTGAACAATTCCTAATGATCAAATAAAGAAAGGAGCAGAAAATAATCAATGAGACGAGAATATGCAAATACTATTATAAATCAATATATGGAACGGATTTATTCTTACGTTTCTCAAAGGATTTCCAATGAAGCAGATATTTGTGATATAGCACAAGACATTTGTTTCCATATTTATAAAGCAGCTCTTACAAAAGAAATTTATGCCCTAGATGCTTTTATATGGAAAGTGGCAAAGCATACGTTGGCAAATTATTATCGTAAAAGGCAAAAGCTATATTATACTATCTCATTAGAAGAAGCAAATCTTGATTTTGAAGATAAAAGAACCAGCACGTTACAGAATATGATTGCTTTAGAAGATTATCATAAAATCCGACAAGAAATTTCTTATTTATCCAAAATACAGCGAAATATCATTATTATGTTTTACTATGAAGGAAAAAAGCAGTCAGAAATTGCAGAATTTTTACAAATACCCTTAGGAACAGTAAAATATTATCTAAGCGAAGCAAAAAAAGAATTAAAGAAAGGAATGAAAAAAATGAGAAATAAAAAAGATTTAGAATTTAATCCTATCGAATTTGGAGTTATAGGTTATTCTGGAAGCAATGGTGAAATGGGAGATGCAGTCAACTTCTTTCGAAGTGCATTATCACAAAATATTATATATTGTATTTCTAATAAGGAATTTACTATAGCAGAAATTGCTGATATGCTTCATGTTTCCCCAATATATATAGAAAGCGAACTTGATTTTCTGGAAAAATATTCTCTTGTAATAAAGAAAAAGAACCATTATATTTCTAATATATTAATTGATGAAGCAACAGAAGAATTTTGTCAAAAGCATAGACAGATTTATGAAAAAACATCGTCTCTTATTGCCTGTAAATTGTTTGATGAAATTAGTCATAGTTCTTATCTTGATAGTGATGATATTTATGGGCCAAAACATGATAAGAATTATATTATGTGGTCATTACTATTTTATCTTCTTGCTCAAACAAAAAATCCTTCTTCTGAAACTATGATCTCTTTTGACGAAGTAGCTGAACTACGAGCAGATGGTGGAAAAAATTTAATTACAGCTTCTATAAAAACTTCTGCCGGAGAAAACTATATACAAAAAACTCACTTAAATCAACTTTATGGTCCTTGCTGGAATGCATCTAATGATATTACTTTATGGCTAATTGATGGAGACTGGACAAAAAAAAGAATCACCTCACACTATGGTGGTTCTAATATAGAATATGACTTAATACTTTTAAACAGGTTTTTAAAAAATGAAAAATTATCAGAAGACGATTATGCCTTTTTATGTAGGAAACATTATATTAAAAAAACAAAGCAAGGCTTTATACTCAATCTTGTTGTTTTAAAAGAAAGCAAAATAAAAGAACAGCTACTTAGTATAGCAAATAAAATAAAAACAAAAGTATTGCATGATATAGATATAGAACTTACTGCTTACAAAAAATGGAACTTAGAAAATAAACAACTCCCTCCTCATCTACAAAAACAGGCAGAATATCATCTACAACATATGTTTGACTCTGATGGCTGGTTTATGCTTTATGCAAAAAAAGCATTAGTGGAAAGTGGACGACTTATACCAGTAGAGGAAGAACAAAAATTTAGCGTCACTCAAATAATTATTACTAGAAATAAAGAATGTGTCTATTTTCATTAATCCTAAAAAATACTTTCTTCTTTAGCAAATTTAACCATTAAATCAGGTCTTAAAACTTAAAATCTTTACAAACCTGACAATCCTTACAGATCTAACAAGAAATAAAAAAGCTATGATAAAAATAATAAAAATTTTCTATCATAGCTTCTTTTTATTCTCACAGAAAAATCAAATGCTCTAATCAAAATATTGAAAACTTCCAACAAGTTCCTTTAGTAAATCTGATTGACTAGACAATTCTTCAGAAGATGCAGCACATTGTTGTGCCATAGCAGAATTAGATTCTACTACATTCGCTATTTGATTAATCCCTTCTGCAACTTGCGATGCTGCTTCTGCCTGATTATCAGAAGCCTTTGCTATCTCAATAATAGATGTATTTACTATATTTGCACTATCTACAACCATAAGCAACGATTCCGCTGTAGACTTTGTAAGTTTTGTTCCATCTTCTACTGCAAGAATTGCATTTTGTATTAAATCTTTTGTATTTCTTGCTGCTTCTGAACTTTGTTCTGCTAAGATTCCTACTTGTGTAGCAACAACAGCAAACCCCTTGCCAGCTTCTCCTGCTCGTGCTGCCTCAATAGATGCATTTAATGCAAGAAGATTTGTTTGATCTGCAATTTCTTCAATACTGCTAATAATTTCTGCAATTTTATCGGATGCTTCCCTAATCCTTAACATAGCATTTGTATTTTCCTTCATCTGTCCATTACAGGAAATGATTTGATCATTTACATTTTTCACAACAATTCTAGCTTTTTCTGCATTTTCAGCACTCACTTGTATTTTCTCTGAAATATCTGTAACCGTTGCCGTCAGCTCTTGTACTGCACTTGCCTGATCGGTAGCCCCCTCCGCAAGTGATTGTGCTGCTCCTGCCAAATCCATAGAACCTTTTTGTACACTTTTTGCATTATGATCAATTCGTCTCATAGCATCATTTAAAGAATCAACAATTCCCTGAACAGAATCACTGATTTGAGAAAAATCACCATTGTAATTTTCATCAATTAAAATTTTAAAATTCCCCTCTGATAAATCTGATAAATGATGACTAATATCAGAAATAACTATATTCAAATCCTGAATTGTTTTCGTAAGGCAATTCATTAAAATAGCTGTTTCGTCATTTTCTTCTGGAACTGGAGTAGGAGAATGAAGATCTCCTTCTGCTAAAAGCTCTAACCGTTTCACAGATGTAATAATTGGTTTTGCAACTGTTTTTCCCAATTGGTTTCCACTGCTAACCCCAAAAATAGCAAAAATAATAACAAAAACCACAGCAAGAGCTAAAGAGATAAAAAATTTTCCTAAAAATTCATTTCTAACAGCAGTGACTGCAATACTCCATCCCTCTGTATTTGGAACTGGTGAATAAGCAACTATTTTTGTTACACCACCATAAAAATAAGTACCTATTCCATCTTCGCCTGCCACCATTTTTTTGCAAATTTTACTAAACTTTTTCAATTTTGGATTAGAATCTCCAAGAGCAACACAATTTTCCACTCCAACAAGTTCTGAATTAATATCAGCAATTGTAATTCCATTAGAGTCAGCCATAAAAGCAGTACCACCTTTACCTACCTTAATGGAACGCATAATATCATTTAAACTTTCACCGTCTGGAATATAGACAACAACACCAACTGGAGTTGTATTAGGAACACCCTCTTGCCATAATGGAGCAGCTACTGCAAAAGAAACAGCTTTGGTAATATCACTATATGCAGGAGTAGAAACATAGGTATTTCCTTGCATACACTCCTTAAAATATTCTCTATCAGAAAGATCTTCTCCTGTAATAATATCAATACCACTATTATCAAGAAGAAATCCACCATCAAAGTCATGATCTGCAATCCTTTGTTTAAAAATCTCACTTTTTTCTTCTTTTGTTATTTCTGGATCAGCAAGCCTTGCTGTGCTGCCTGTTTCATAAGCAATTGTTACATATTGCTCCACTGATGCAGATACATAAGCGGCTGCTATAATTGAAGTATTATCAATTGTCTGTGAAACTGCACCAACAGAAGAAAAATAATTTAAAACAGAAGTTACCACCCCTAATACAACGCAACATAAAATGATTACTTGAGCAAAACGCTTTGAAATCTTTTTTTCAATACTAATAAACGTATTTTTTTTATCTTTCCCCTTATTTGCTATTTTACTTTTTTCATCCCCATTTTTTTTCTTCATAAGTTACCCCCTTTTGTACATCATACATCTTTGCATCTCTTTACAAAAAATAGATAGAATAAATTTTTCGTCCATCTAAAATTGTATTAATACCTATATCCATTTTTCCGTTCTTTTTGTTCTTATTTAATCGTATATCATGCCGTAAAAATTTCTTTAAAAATTTTTACAATAAGAACATATTTTTTTAATTATATCATAATTTTTTGCTTCTAGCAACCTTAATTATGCTTAATTGTTAATTACTTAGTTATTTAATCTTATATAGTAAGAAGTTTCCCACTTTTTAAGTGAACGAATATATTACTAAGACAACACAATAAAAGCATATCTTATTTTCTTATCTTTTCTACATTAGTGGTGCAACAAACTTCATTACAACACCAATCATTTTTCTTTGCCACCTTTCGTTCTTTATTGATTCTTTTGTTATTTTTTTACATTGTTTTAATGTGTTATCAAAATCCTTCTCTATATCAATAATACAGGACATACCATAAAGATATGCTGCACATTCAAAGTGATGATAAAGACTTCTATAATCAAGATTAATTGTTCCAACAACAGCTTTACAGTTATCACTAACAAACAGCTTTGCATGAACAAATCCCGGTGTATACTCATAAATTTCTACTCCAGATTCCAAAAGAGAGTAATAATGTGTTTTCGCTAAAGCATAAGGAACTTCTTTATCTGGAATTCCCGGAAGAATTAATTTCACATCAATTCCACGTTCTGCAGCAAACTTTAATGCTGCCTCCATTTCTCCATCAAGAATTAAATAAGGTGACATAATATGTACATACTCTTTTGATTGGTTAAGAATATCCATATAAACTCGTTCACCTACTTTATCATTATCTAATGGAGAGTCTGCATATGGCAAGACATACCCTTCCGTTTCTTTTCCTTCTTCCTCCTCCTGCATAGGAAAATACTTTCTTTCCATTCCTTCTGGTGCTAATGTGGCATATCCTAAATATTTTTTATAGTCTGGCAGCTTTTCATCTATATTCCACATTTGCAAAAACATCAGTGTAAAACTTTTTGCTGCTTCCCCTTTTAACATAATTGCCACATCTTTCCAATGCCCAAACCTTTTTATATGATTAATATATTCATCTGCAAGATTAATACCGCCCGTAAATGCTATCTGCCCATCAATCACTAAAATCTTTCTATGATCTCGATAGTTGTAATGCGTAGAAACAAATGGTGTCACTGGCGAAAATATTTTACATTTTATTCCAAGTTGTCTTAATCGCTTTGGATAATCATGAGGCAATAGAGAAAATTCACAAGTGCCATCATACATCACTCGCACTTCTACATTTTCTTTTGCTTTTTCTGCCAAAATTTCTAAAATTTTTCCCCACATCAGACCTTCGTCAATAATAAAATATTCCAAAAAAATAAATTTCTTTGCTTTGCGAAGCTGTATTAATACTTCTGCAAATTTATCTTCACCTGATGGAAAATAAACAGCTTCTGTATGATGATAAACTGGAAAACAACCAGTACGTCCAATATATCCTGCAAGCATAGCAGATTCTTTGTTTCTTTTTGAAAGACTTTCCATTGTTTCTACAGATTGTGGAATAATTTCTTTTGTTTCATTAAAAATCTCCTGAAGTCTTGCCCTCACTGCTCTATGACCAATATCCATCTTTGTATATAATAATAAAGCAGCACCAAAAAATGGTACTACAAGGATTAAAACAAGCCAAGTAATTTTTGCTGTTGGATCGGTACGACTATTTAATAAATATAGTACCATAATAAGCATAAAAAAAACAATTCCACCATAAATATGCCCTAGATATTGCTCAAACCACTGAAAAATACTAATTAGCATAAGTGCCTGCAACGCCATAAGAAAAAGCAAAAGTCCAATACGGCTAAAAATAATACGAGCAAGACCTTTTTTTCCTTTCTTCAATAAACGCATTCCTGTACTTTCTATCTCTTGTTGATTCATAAGCTATAATTCCTTTCTGTTTTTTCTATTTTAAAGAATATATTATCAAAACTATTTTGCTACTTTTCTATTTTATTATCAGTTACCATCTTATTTATTAACATTCAATATTTATCTTGTAAAAATAAGTTTATTATATGACAATATTCGTAAAAAATCAATTATATCTGCTGTTTTTAATGATATTTCTATATCTTAGCTTCATAATAAAATGATTTTTAACATTACTTTCCTATAGACGAACTTACCAATATGAAAAATATATATTATCATTATCATAATGGCAATATAACCTATTCTATAGCACATGGAAAAAAATTTAATAAAGTTTTATATTCAGTAAAAATAGAAAAAAATAAAAAGAAATTCTATTAAAAGTATTACATTTATTTAAAATTAAAATAGCATTAAAAAAACGCCTATAAATATACAAAGGTATAAAACAGACGTTTTTTGTAATCCACTATATCAAAAGAACTTATGGCTTTATCGCAAAATCTCTATCCTGCATAAACTGCACTATATTATAAAGAACTATTACATGACTTGGCTGATACATCCGCATAACCATAGATAGTCCGGCATTTATCTGTCTCATATCCACCACAATTACTTTTTCATAATCTTCCATAAAAAATGGTATCATGCAGTTTGCAAAGGAATCTTTTATAAGCATTAATACCTTTCCATTTTCTTTTCCTCCTGTAATTTCCAAAATCCCTTGATTTCCACCAGAAAATACACTATATTGATCTTCTTCCTCTAAATACTTCCATTGATAAAAACTATCTTCTGTTTTTTCCCCCTGATTATATACAACAGAAAATGTTCCTTCTGGTTCATATACAAAAATTTCATCCTTTTTAGAATACATATTTATTTTAGAATACGTTGTACCAAGAAAATTATTGCTAACAGATTTTAATGCTTGTTTCTTCTTTTGTGCAAGCTTTTCTTTTTCCTTTTCACTATCATTGTCACATGCTTGTAAATATGCCTGATATCCATACCATGCCCCCAAGGTGGTCCAATGATGATCATTTCGATAATAAATATATTCTTCTTTATGTTTCTCTAAAATTTCTTTCACTGGTACTAATACATGCTTTGGCAGTTCCTTTTCCAGCATTTCATAAAATATAGTTTCATCATAACTTTCTGCAAATAATGGTAAATAATCCTTTAAAATATTGGTTTTTGAAGGAACCATTAATACTTTTACGTTATCTTTTTTATCTTCCGCTTGCATTTTTTCTATAAATTCTTTTAATGCCTGTACATTTTTCTTTATCTGTTTTTTATGAAAATCCTCTTTTGTATATTTTTCTAAAAGATATTGTTTTTTTCCAAAGAAAACTTGATTTGATTCTGTTTTTCCTGCTAACCTTTCGGCAATAGATTTTACTTGAATCCATTGATCTCTTGCTGGAAATTGATCACTTAAATAAGTTTCATATTTTTTCTGAAATTTTCCTTTTAAAACTCGTTTTACTGATATTTTAGGAAATGTTTGTAACATTCTTTTTTCACTAGAAGAATAGGAGTGTTCCTTCTGTACAAGCCCTAAAATAGAAATTCCATATATCATAAGAAAAAACACAAAACATAAAATAATCGATCTTCCTTTTTTCATAACTTAGTTTCTCCTGTTTTTCTATCCTAATTAAACTATCCCTTTTACTTTTATTTCATTTTTGTTTTACTTTTCATTACGAATCAAAATCTAAAATACAAAAATGGATTATAACTTGCATTCACAAGATAGGATGTAGATAATAAAAATATAGTTATAATAAATATTGTCTGCAATATCGCTTCCATTCCTTCCTGTTTTCTGCAAATCCATGCAATACTTCTTTTTGGAAGTTCTGTACTTCCAAGAATCAAAGCTATCAACAATACAAAATTTGTTACAAACAAATATAATGCTTGTCTATTTACAAATCCTGCACTTCCAAGTCCTGCCATTGCTTTTAAAAATACCCTATGTCCCTCAATATCCTGCCATGCAAAGATAAGCCATCCAAAATATACTACAAGGCATACATATCCATGACCTATCCATGCTGGAAGCTTCTCTAACTTCTTTAGAAATCCACATTTTTCCACAACAAGAAATGCACAAAAATACAAACCCCAACAAATAAAATTTAGACTTGCTCCATGCCAAAGCCCTGTTAAAAACCAAACAAGAAAAATATTAAACCATGTCCTTGTCTTTCCTTTTCTATTTCCGCCAAGTGGAATATAAACATATTCTCGAAACCATGTACCAAGAGAAATATGCCATTTTCTCCAAAATTCTGTAATACTTCTCGCTGTATAGGGATATTTAAAATTTTCTTCTATATCAAACCCAAACATTGCCATAAGTCCAATTGCCATATCAGAATACCCAGAAAAGTCAAAATAGATTTGAAACATATAAAATAAAAGTCCAAGCCATGCTGCTACTGTTGTCATCTCTAAGGAAGAATATTTTGTTACTTCTGTCCATACAAGTCCTGCTGAATTTGCAAGTAATACCTTTTTTCCAAGTCCTGTAACAAACCGTAAAATCCCATAAGAAATATGTTCTAAAGAATGTTTTCTTTCCCTTAACTGTTTTGCAATTTCCTGAAATCTTACAATTGGTCCTGCAATTAATTGTGGAAATAAAGAAACATAAGCTCCAAAATGAATGATATTCCTCTCTGGTTCTGCCTCTTTTCGATAAATGTCAATAGTATAGGACATTGTTTGAAAAGTATAAAAAGAAATCCCTATTGGAAGTGCTAATTCTTTTACTGGCAAGGAAATACCAAAAAATTGATTCATTACCTCACAAAAAAAACCAGCATACTTAAATATACCAAGCAAGGATAAATTAATAATAATAGAACAAACAAGAAAAATTCTTGCAATTCCTTTTTTCTTTCTTTTGATAAAATATCCTGTCAATCCACCATTGATATAATCTACTATTGTTGAAAATAGCATAAGAAAAATATAAATTGGCTCTCCCCATGCATAAAAAAACAAACTGAATAAAAACAGTACCATGTTTTTCCATAGATAATTTATACAACATGGTACTGCATAATAGATGAAAAGAACAATTGGTAGAAAGCGGAATAAAAATAATAGACTACTAAAAACCATCTTGCTTTCTTTCCTTTACTATATACTTTATTTTGCAAATAACTCCTTTACTGCATCTACTGCAATTTGATTTTGTTCCTTATAAGCATCAATCTGTTCTTCTTCTGTTGCTGTTTCTTCCAATTCATTTTCAATAAAGCCAAGCATAAAGAAGAAAACATAATCTCCTTTTGTATAAATACGGCTTGCCTGTGCTTTTAATAAATTCATTGGATATTGCATGGTATCATTAATTTGCACTTGTTGATATTCCTGCAATTTTTTCTTAATCTTCTTTTTTGTTTTTGCATTCTTTGCTTTTGCAATTACTAAAGTATCAATATGTGCACTCATCATTGGTACATCTGATACTGCCTCTGTATACCATTTAGAAGAAAGTCCATAACGCTGATCAATTTCTTCATTTGTTAAAGACATATTAGCAACATATTGTTCTCCATAAGCATCTTTTATGGCATTATGAAGCTTTTTTATTGTTGGTGCTTTTTTCTTTTTTGCTGCCTGTGCTGTAAATGATTTTTGCACTTCAATAGAAGCTGGAACTGCTCCAGCTACAAATGCTAAGGCAATCATAACTGCTATTATTTTTCTTTTCATAATTTTTCTCCTTTTCTACAAATATCTTTGTAATTTACTACTTTACTTTCTGCTTCAAAAACTCTTTCAATAAAACTCCCACTATCTATTTTATCATTATTTTCAATAATAACTCTATCTTTTCACAGAAAAAGCCACAAAAATTTTTTGGAAAGTTTTCACAAATTATGGGTACAAAAATTATAATATTTTATATGCTGTTTCCAAAGCAATTTTCATCATATCCTGAAAACTTTCTTGTCTGTCTTGTGCAGAAAGTGCTTCCATAGTATCTACACGATCAGAAACTGTAAATAATCCTAATGCCTTTCTTCCAAGTCTTGCAGCATTTAAATATAGTCCTGCTGTTTCCATTTCTACACCAAGGATTCCCATTTTTTTCCATGCAGCATTGGCATTTTTATCATCACAATAAAAAGTATCGGAAGTCAATACATTTCCTACAAAAGCTTGAATATTTAATTCCTTTGCTGTTTCCTCTGCTGTTTTTAATAAATTATAATCTGCTGTCGGTGCAAATACTCCCGGCAACTGATATTGACTGGCATAATTTGAATTGGTTGCTGTTCCCATTGCTAGAATAATATCCCGCAAATGTACTTGTTCTGCGATTCCTCCAATAGAGCCAATACGAATAATCCATTTTACATGATAAACCGTATAAAGCTCATAGGAATAAATTCCCATAGAAGGAACTCCCATACCAGATCCCATAACGGACAAACGTTTTCCTTTGTAATTGCCTGTATATCCAAACATATTTCTAATAGTATTAAAACTTTTTACATTTTCTAAAAATGTTTCTGCAATTAATTTTGCCCGAAGTGGATCTCCCGGCATTAAAACAAATTCTGCAATGTCACCAAGTTCTGCCATATTATGCACTGTTGCCATATCCTTTCCCCCTTTCTAATATTTTGCTTTAAAAATTACTGAATACTTACTCTAAAAATTTTTGTCTTTTTTTGGATTTACATGTACCATACAATGTTTTACCATAGGAAGCTCTGTTTCAATTACATCATGTACCTGTTCTGCAATATCATGTGCTGCTCGTAATGTTTGATTCTCATCTGCTGCAATTTCCACATCTACATATATTTTAGCTCCAAACATCCTTGTTTTCAAGAGGTCAATTCCCTGAACTCCATTTTGTTCCATTACAATTTTCTTAATTTTATTTTGTGTTTCTTTATCACAAGATTTATCTACCATTTTATCAACCGCATCTTTAAAAATATCATAAGCTGCCTTGCAAATAAAAAGGCTGATTACAAGAGAAGCTAATGGATCACAAATTGGAAATCCCATTCTAGAACCAAAAATACCAAGCAATGCACCAATAGAAGACAATGCATCCGAACGGTGATGCCATGCATCTGCCATTAATGCTCCAGAATTTATCTTTTTTGCTGCTATCCTTGTATACCAAAACAACCATTCCTTTACAACAATGGAGACAACAGCGGCAATCTCTGCAAGAATACCGGGCATTACAATTTCTATTTTCTCTTTAAAAATAATGGCTCTAATTCCAGACCCTCCAATTCCAAGACCTGTAGCTGCAAGCACCATAGCAAGAATCATAGAAGCTACACATTCTAATCGCTCATGACCATAAGGATGTTCCTCATCCGATTGTTTTTCTGAAATGGAAACCCCTATCATAACAATAAAGGTACTAAATACATCAGACATCGAATGAACTGCATCCGATATCATGGCAGATGAAGATGCCAAAAACCCTGCTGCTAACTTAAATACTGATAAAAATAAATTTACAAAGATACTAATGGCTGATACATGCATTGCAATCTCTCTTGTATTCACTGTTTTTAATTCTTTTTCTTTTCCCATAAAAATTCCTCCCCTGCTTTGCAAATATAACAAAAAAACATCTGTGGAATGTCCCACAGATGCTTTTATCTCATCTGCTGCCTTTTTTTATGGCCCGGCTGGATAAATTTCTTTCCATATTAATGTTCATTTACCCATTGCCTGATCAGTTTGTACTGTAGATAGTATATGCAGTGCAAAGTATATTTTTGCTATGATACCATTTTTTTTAAAGAAAGTCAATAAAATTATGCTCTTAGAATCATAATTTCTAACAAATTTCTGCACCTGATGGCATTTCTTTTTCTGGTATCATAAGAGATAATTTGCCATCTGCATCTTCTGCACAAAGCAGCATACCTTCTGACAATAATCCTGCAAGTTTTGCAGGCTTTAGATTTACTAATACCATCACTTTTTTTCCTATCATTTCTTCTGGTGTATAGCTTGCTTTAATACCAGATAAGATTTGTTTTACCTCTTTTCCAATCTTTACTTTAGAACAAAGCAATTTTCTTGATTTTTTTACTTCTTCACAAGCAATAATCTCTCCTACCTGAAATTGCATTTTTTCAAAATCCTCAAAAGTAATTTCTTCTTTTGTATCAATTACAATCTCTGACTTTGATGTTTTATTTTCTGCTTTATTTTCCTTTCCTTGTACTATTTCCTTTTGATTTTCTTCTTTTTTCTCCTTTTTTCCTGCTCGCTGTGCTTCTACAATTTTATCTACTTCTTTTAATACTTTTTCTGCATTTAATCTCGCAAATAAAATTTCTGGCTTCTCTATTACCTGATTACCAGAAGGATACTTACCAAATTCAGAAAGGCTATCAAATTCCCGTTCTGGTGCTTTTAATTGTGCTAAAATCTTTTCTGCTGTTTCTGGCATAAATGGTTTTAATAAATTTGCTCCAATAGAAATTCCTTCTACTAAATGATAAAGCACAGTTTCTAACCGTTCTTTTTTTGTTTCCTCTTTTGCTAATGCCCATGGCATTGTCTCATCAATATATTTATTACAACGTTTAAATAAAATAAAAATTTCTGTAATAGCATCTGCTACTCGCAGTTTTTCCATTTTTTCTACAACCTTATCTTTTGTTCCTGTAATTACAGAAATAAAATCTTGATCTATGGTCTCTTTTTTCTCTGTATTTCTTACAATACCGCCAAAATATTGATTAGACATAGAAATGGTACGATTCACAAGATTTCCAAGTGTATTTGCCAAATCGGAATTCATACGTTCTATCATTAACTCCCAAGAAATCACGCCATCATTTTCAAATGGCATTTCATGAAGCACAAAATAACGAACCGCATCTACACTAAATAACCGCACTAAATCATCCGCATAAATAACATTTCCCTTCGATTTACTCATTTTTCCATCCCCTTGTAAAAGCCATGGATGACCAAAAATCTGCTTTGGCAAAGGAATATCAAGTGCCATTAACATAATCGGCCAATAAATTGTATGAAAGCGAAGAATATCTTTTCCAATTAAATGCAAATTGGCAGGCCAATATTTCTCAAACATTGGATCATGATTACCATCAAGATCAAAACCAAGCCCAGTAATATAATTTGATAAAGCATCAATCCATACATAAATAACATGAGACTTATCAAAATCTACAGGAATGCCCCATTGAAAAGAAGTACGAGATACACAAAGATCCTGTAATCCCGGCAAAAGAAAATTATTCATCATTTCATTTTTACGTGATTCTGGCTGAATAAAATCAGGATGCGTATTAATATGCTCAATCAATCGATCAGCATATTTACTCATTTTAAAAAAGTAGGCTTCTTCTTTTGCTGGATGCACTTCCCGTCCACAATCTGGGCATTTACCATCGATAAGCTGTGCCTTTGTAAAAAAAGATTCACATGGCGTACAATACATTCCTTCATAATGACCTTTATAAATATCCCCTTGATCATATAATTTTTTAAATATTTTTTGTACTTGCTTTTCATGGTAATCATCTGTTGTACGAATAAACTTATCATAAGATGTATTCATTAAATCCCAGATATCTTTAATTGTATTTGCTGTATTATCTACAAATTCCTTTGGTGTCATACCAAATTCTGCAGCTTTTTGCTCTACTTTCTGTCCATGTTCATCTGTACCTGTTTGAAAACGCACATCATAACCCTGCTGCCGCTTAAAACGCACAATGGCATCCGCCAATACAATTTCATACGTATTACCTATATGTGGTTTTCCTGATGTATAGGTAATTGCTGTTGTTAAATAATAAGGCTTTTTTTCCATAACTTCTCCTCCAAATCTAATGATAAAAAACAAAATATTCTATATCAACTTAATCAAGTTAAATAAAAAAAGCTACCCTCCTTGTTATACTATATTTCAAGGACGATAGCTGTAAGCTTCGTGGTACCACCTTAATTTATCTGTATCTCACAATACAGACCTCTGCAAGTACGGAAAGATTCGATACTCTGGTGCTATAATGGGCACTCCCATCGCAGCCTATGCATTTCTTATCTAAATTCTATAGTTTTCGTAAAAATGCAGTCGGTACGCAGCTCCAAGACCATTTTCAATCACAGTCCCCATATCTGTTCTCATCTTACCAGACTCTCTGTAATGCTTTCTGTCATTTACTCTTCTTTTCACAGCCTTTCACGTGCTTAGTATAGAACATCTCCTTATAGTTTGTCAATAGATTCTATCCACTTTGATCAAAATTTTTTCTAATTATCTATTAACTCATTCATTTATTTCTTTACTATTATAAATATAGTATTTATTCTTTTTAGATTATTTGCAAAAAATAGGAAGAATTTTATTGTATATATTGCATAATATTGATTCTTCTGTTATAATATTTTCATGCAAAACAACGAATATTAATTATAAGGCTTTCTTTAAAAATAGGGTAAATATTGTTATTTTTCAATATAAAATTAATTACTACTTTTTACAATCAATAGCTAAAAAAAAGATGGAATTACTTGTGATAGTTTTTATAAATCAAAAGTATTACAAGCAGTACCTGTCATATGTTATGAAAATGATGAGATACCCTGCTTTTAAACTTTAAGCCAAAAAAAGTGGAATGGAGGATTTTAATATGACAGTAAAAGAATTTGATGATCTTTTAAAGGAACAAGGACTTACAAAGTCGGAAATTCAAGATCTGGACTTTAAAATTGCAAGAAATATTACGTATCAAGAAGCACAATCTTATCCGGGAACACTTCATGACAAAGCTGCCGCTTATTATGAACGTTATAAAAAATTATTAACTGAAACTGACAGACAGCACTATCTGGACAATGCACAAAAAATGTTTGACCGCTATATGGAAACACAAAATAAAAACAGAGGAACAATTGCAAATAAATTGATTAAACAAATGGGAGAATTTCGCTATGACTTTTCCTTTATGGATGAAGTTGCAGCAGCAGAATATCTCGCTATGATCTTCCATCGTTCCGAAAACAATACCATGTCCAACAAATTTGTAAAACATTATGATACTCTTATTGAACAAATTTGGGAACATAATGATGTATTTTTATTCAAATATATCTTTATGAGAGAAGCCAACGATGCAGAAGATATGGTTGCCATTTACCATTATAACTCCAATCGTCCACAAGGCTGTGGTGACTTTATCTTACAATGCGAAGTTACAGAATTTTTCCCAAATGATCTTTCCAAAGCACCAAATATTATTTTTGAACTTGGAAGCAAAGAAAGCATTAAGCCAATTGATCGTGAAGTTGGTCTGCAAATGCTCTCAGGAGATACAAAAATTGATGATATTGTAAAATCATTAAAAGGGTAAACAAAAAACAGCAAACAAAACAAAATAAAGGTAGGAACTCTTTCCTGCCTTTTTATTTAAAATAGGCAAAGGGAGTTTTATTGTTATGATTTACACAGAAATGACAAAAAAAGCCATGAAAATCGCTTATAATGCACATAATGGACAAATGGATAAAGGGGGGATACCCTATATTTTCCATCCATATCATCTAGCTGAACAGATGAAAACAGAGGAAACTGTAATCACAGCATTACTTCATGATATTATAGAAGATACACCTCTAACAATTTCTTGGCTTCGAGAACAGGGATTTTCTGAATCGGTACTTGAGGCTCTCACATTATTACGACATGAAACGGATATGCCCTATATGGAATATATTCAACGGCTTCAAAATAACAAAATTGCCTGTCAAGTAAAACTGGAAGACTTAAAACATAACAGTGATATTTCCAGAATCGATCAAATGGATGATAGAGATAGAAAAAGACTGAAAAAATATAAAGAAGCAATTGCTTATCTGGAAACGAAATCTATCATTTCATAAATCTTTCCTTATTTTTCTGCCCTTCCATCTCTTTAAGATCCTCAATGACTATTTTAGGATCTATTATATGAAACATGAAACATAAAATACAACTTTAGATTTCATAAACTCTTAATTCAAGAACATCTTAGCGTTCTTAAATTTTTTTCATAGAATCTAAAAAAATAATTTCAAATACTTGCCATCTATATATAAATATGTTATGATATTTCTTGTACTGGGGAAGACACCCATAAGAAAAAACGAACGTACAATTAAAAATCATAAAATACAAGAAAGGTGGGGAAGATACCCATGAAAAAAAACGTAACCATTCTTGATCAATTTGGAAATACGCTTGGAACGACTTACCCAAAACGTGCCAAAGGACTTATAAAATCCGGCAGGGCATATCTTGTTGATGGGGAAACCGTTCAACTTATATGTCCGCCGATTCAAAATATGCAAAAACAGCAGGAGGACATCCATATGAGTATAGAAATAAAAGAACAAGATTTACAACCACAAGAGCAAATAAATGATTTCAGCAAAGATAATTTATCTCTCACTGAAAAGACAAGAAAAGAAACTGCAAATACTACCGAAGGAAAAGAAGAAAAAGAACTTTCAGAAATAGACAAAAAAGAATCCAATGAAAAAATTTCAGAAAATGCAAAAAAACTATTAGACGCTGGAATTTCTTTAAAAGATATCCTTCACAATTTAGATATGATACGTACAGATTGCAGTTATATTCAACAAGCTCTTAATAATCTGGAAAAACTGCCTTATACCAATCCAGCAACAGGAGTTTCTGTCGATACTTCCATTGTTGCAAGAGCAGAAGCAGTTGCAGATATTGTAAAATGCAGAGAAACTACAAATCAGATGATGATAAAACTTTATACACAAATGTATACAGATTATATGGCATAAAAAAAGATTATTACCACTATTCGTATATTATAGATTTATCCATCAAATTAAGAGGCTGTTTATTGGACAGCCTCTTTTTTTACTTATTTTACTTAATATTTCCTAGATTCTTTTTTTTATGTTTTCTCTATTTTTTTGTATTTTTCTTTTCTATATTCTTTTTTGTTGTTTCCTTTGTTTTTTTCTTTTTCACTTTTTTCTCTTTTATTGTAAATTTTACTTTTGTTTGATTTCCTGCTTTATCTTTTACAAGTAAGGTGTATTTTCCAATTTTATCTACTTTTCTTCCTGACTTTACACTTTTTCCATTTAAAGTTGCTTTTTTAATACCAGATACTTTATCAGAAAATTTTACGGTAACTGCTTTTCGATAAACTTTTTTATGTTTTACTCCTTTTACGGTTGGTGCTGTTTTATCTGTTTTAAAAGTAAGTGTTTTTTCATTTCCATATAAATCAGATACAATCAATGTATGATTTCCATCGGTAAGTCCTGATGGTACAAGTTTTACATAATATAAAAATTCTTCATTATCTAAAAGATCACATTCTAATACGGATTTCCCATCTAAAGTAGCGGAAAGAATACCTCCTCCATCATCAAGCAAATAAATGATTTGTTCTTTTTTCTGATAACCATGAAATTCTACTTCATTTCCAGAATCATCTTGAAGTTCTGGGGCGGTGCGATCAATAGCAAAATATACGGTTTTTTGTTCTTTTTCATTTTTTAATAAAATACAGTAAGTACCATCTACAGAAAATGTTGTATTATTTGCTATTGTCTGTCCATCTATGGAAACAGCTTGATCTGCTCCTTCAAAGTGAAGTGTTACTGGCTCACGATTTACCGTTCCTTGTGTGACACCTGATACAGAAATAGAACTATCACAATAAGCATAAATCTTATCTACATCGGAATTAAGCGGATATTTCCAAAACACTTTCTTTGGATTATCCGAATCAATTGTTCCATTTGTTTCTTTTACTGGATAATCAAAAGTAACCGACAATTCAAGATAAGAGCTGCCAAGATATTTTTTTATATCTTCTTCCGACAATTCTGAATCAAGATACTCCTTATTCTTTAGTTCCTGTTGTGTTAATGTACTGCCTTTTACAAGAAATGAGGTTTCTGTCAATTCATAACTGCTATTAAATCCTATCTGTGTATAAAATGCGGAAATAGAATCAAATTCTGTAGTTTCATCAGAAGATTCTATAACAAGATAAGGAACATTATCTATTATTTCTTCTGTATAAATCCCCTGTTCTAATTCATCATTGATAATATCATCAACATCACTTTCCATTCCTAAATCCGTATGAGTAGAACGCAGATATTCTATATATTCGGCTTTATTCAGCCGAACAGTACTTTGCATTGTGCCGCTTCCATTCTCTTT
Source organism: uncultured Lachnospiraceae bacterium (assembly GCA_910576895.1). Classification (GTDB taxonomy): domain Bacteria; phylum Bacillota; class Clostridia; order Lachnospirales; family Lachnospiraceae; genus MGBC100174. Next base: position 70,684 of record CAJTJZ010000007.1, read on the forward strand.
TACTGCAATATCCATACCAATCGTAGCACATCCTGTGAAACAAAATAGACATATTGCTAGAAAGCAAACGACAATTGAATATTTTCCCCTCATAAACCTCAACTCCTTTCCAAAAGAACCATCATTTTTTTATAAAATAATTAATGATGGAATAAACGGATTCCTGTAAATGCCATTACAATACCATATTGATTACAAGCCTGAATTACATTATCATCTCGGATTGATCCGCCCGGTTGTGCAATATAAGCTACTCCACTTCTTTTTGCACGTTCAATATTATCGCCAAATGGGAAAAATGCATCAGAACCAAGAGAAACATTCTGTAATTTATCAAGCCATGCACGTTTTTCTTCTTTTGTAAATACAGGTGGTTTTACTCGAAATGTTCTCTCCCATACATTTGGAGCTAAAACATCCATATAATCATCACTAATATAAACATCAATGGCATTATCTCTATCTGCACGCCCTAAGGTTTCTACAAAAGGAAGTTCTAATACTTGTGGTGCTTGACGTAAAAACCAGTTATCTGCTTTATTTCCAGCAAGACGTGTACAATGAATCCTAGACTGCTGCCCTGCACCAATACCAATCGCTTGTCCATCTTTTGCATAACATACAGAATTGGATTGTGTATATTTTAAAGTAATCATTGCAATACTTAAATCCATTTTTGCCTGTTCTGGAATTTCTTTTTTCTGTGTCACTACATTGGCAAATAAGTCTTCATCAATCTTTAATTCATTTCTTCCTTGTTCAAATGTAATACCAAAGACCTGTTTATGTTCTATTGGATCTGGCTTATAATCTTTCTCTATTTGAATAATATTGTAATTTCCTTTTTTCTTTTGTTTTAAAATTTCCAAAGCCTCTGGTTCATAGCCCGGTGCAATCACGCCATCGGAAACTTCTCTTTTTATCATTTTTGCTGTAGAGACATCACAAGGATCGGACAGAGAGATAAAATCACCAAAAGAAGACATTCTATCTGCTCCTCTAGCTCTTGCATAAGCACATGCTAATGGAGAAAGTTCATCTAAATCATCTACCCAGTAAATTTTTTTAAGTGTATTTCCTAATGGCATTCCAACCGCAGCCCCCGCAGGGCTTACATGCTTAAAAGAAGCTGCCGCTGGCAAATTTGTTGCAGCTTTTAATTCCTTTACTAACTGCCAGCCATTTAGTGCATCCATAAAATTAATATATCCCGGTTTACCATTTAATACGGTAATTGGCAATTCACCCTGTTCCATAAAAATTCTAGATGGTTTCTGATTTGGATTACAGCCATATTTCAATTCTAATTCTTTCATTTCATTTGTTTCCTTTCTTGTATTTTTAATCTTTTATTCCTTCTATTTTACATTTTTATTTACAATTCGGCTTTCATATTTCCCTGTTTTAATATCAATAAATCTTGTAAATAAAGATACTTTATTTTCTTCATTTAAACTTTCCCACAACATCTTTGTAAAACTTGTAATATCACCAGAAATTTCAATCAATTTTGGCTCGCCTTCAAAACTTGGTAATGGCTCACCATCCGATAAATAGGTATGTAAAAAATGCCCTTCTCCAGCAATTGGATTATGATATGCAAAAGTATAACGATTACAGGAATCTTTATTTCCATGATTGCTTTTTAAAATTGACATCGCATAATTATAAGTTCCATTTTCCACATGAAGAATACCAGAAATTCTTGGTGTATAATTTGGTGCATCTGGCTCAAATTCCCTTGTACGTAATGCTTGCTCAAATGTCTGCTGCTTATCCATCAATTCATAAATCGTATCTGTTTGATCACCATTTGTTACAATTGTCTTATTTCCAAGCACACGTACTGGTGCATAAATAATTAAGCTTGGATCAGTTAATTTTGATGGATCAAATGCCTGTGTACGAATCCCTTGTCCATCTTCAAGAAATACACGATTACGGCTATTCATGCTACGTCCCATAATAAAATATGCCGTAACTGCTTTTTCTCCATCCATGGAACGTCCAATAATAATACCCCTGCCCGGATATGAATTATTTTTTAATTCTTCTTCAATTGATAGTTTTTCCATAAACTACACCCCTTCCAGCCTAGAAAAAGACTTCTTAATTTTTCTCTATTATACCTGAATTTTTTTCTAATTTCAATGTGAAGTTTTCTATTTCTCTCTTTCTCATTTTTTCTATTTGTAATATATATATACCCTTATTATTATTTATATATCTCCCCATAATCGCCACGCACTTTTACAATCGTATAACCAATCTTTTTTATTCTCTCCTGTAAACACTGATTACATTCTGCTGCTTCCTCTCCAGTACAAATCTTATTGTCATAGAGTGTATACTTTTCTCTTACCTTTATTGGTGATAAATTTGGCATTAATACATTCGCTCCTGCAAGAATCCCCTTTTCCCTTCCCATAGGATCTAATGTTCCAAGTGCTGTTGTTGCCGGAAGAAGCACTTGCGGAAACATAAGTCGCAAAATACTAAGAAGCCGCAATGTAAATTCTACGCTTCCATTTTGAAACTCTGCAAATATTGTATTTTTTTGTGTAATAAAAGGTCCTATTCCAATCATATGAGGCTTTAATTCCTTCATAAAAAGAAGATCTTCCAGTATCGTTTCTTTTGTTTGATAAGGAGAACCCACCATAATACCACAGCCAACCTGATAACCAATTTCTTTTAAATGGAATAAACAATGTTTTCTATTTACAAGGCTCATTTCTTTTGGATGCAGTTTTCTATAATGTTCTTCATTTGCTGTTTCATGCCGCAGAAGATAACGATCTGCTCCTGCTTCAAAATATCTTTGATAACTTTCCTTTGATTTTTCTCCAATAGAAAGTGTTATTGCACATTCTGGAAATTGCTTTTTTATATGATAGATAAGATCACAAAGTATTTCATCGGAAAAAGAAAGATCTTCTCCTCCTTGTAAAACAAATGTTCGAAACCCTAAATCATATCCTGTTTTACAACAAGAAAGAATTTCTTCTTTAGATAAATGATATCTCTCTACTTGTTGATTGCTTCGGCGAATTCCACAATAAAAACAATCATTCTTGCAATAATTTGTAAATTCAATTAAACCACGCAAATAAATTCTATTTCCAAAAATTCGTCTGCTTACCTTTCTTGCCTTTTCTGATAAATACTCTTGTGTATCAGCGTCCATATCTCCTAAAAGCTGTCGAAATTCTTCTGGCTCTACGGTTGTATTTTTATAAAGTCTATCAATAATTTCTCTGTTGTTCATAGATTCCTCCCCATCAAAATTATAAATTAAATCGTATAATTTCCTGCTTTATTTTGATGCCATTCAACTAAATCTCCTAATGTTACTGTATCTACAACTCCTTTAATCGCATCATCAAGTTTTTTCCAAAGAAGAATCGTAATACATTCTTCTTCCCTTGCACAACTATTTGGCTCATCATCTAAACAGGCTACTGGCGTTAGACTTCCTTCCATAAGACGTAAAATCATACCAACTGTATATTGATCAGGACCTTTTGCAAGACGATATCCCCCTTGTGGTCCACGCAAACTTTTTACAACACCTGCTTTTGTTAATGTTGAAATAATCTGCTCTAAATATTTATTAGAAATTCCCTGTCGTTCTGAAACATCCTTAATTCTAACTGGTTCTCCTGTATCATTTAATGCCAGATCAAGCATTAAACGCAGTGCATATCTGCCTTTTGTTGAAATCTTCATAAATAACATCCTTTCTTAAAAGTATTTTACTCCTTCTATATACTTTGTATTCATACTAATGCAATATGATTATAGTATATCCTATCATACATCTTTCTATGCCCTACGTCAACATATCCTAAATTTTTATCTTTTTTTAATCTTCCCATTTTCCCCAAAATCAGTTATAATTCTTGTTATGTTCATAAAATGAATATAACCCTTGTTATGTTCATGAAATGAATATAACCCTTGTCAGGTTCGCAAGCGAACATAACCCTTGTTATATTTACAAAGTGAATATAATTCTTGTTATGTTCACAAAGTGAATATAACATTTGTAGCATTTACTTTTTATGGAGGTCTATATGAATTATAAAATTTTAGAACGAGATGCCAAACTTGGCGATTATAGGGCAAAACAAATGTTAGAACAGCGTCACACTCTACTAGAAACGCTTTCCATTCGTGATGCTATGGGATATTCCCTTACTTATTGTCCCTCCCTTCTTCCAGAACAACTTTTAAAAGATATTGATAAAATGTATTGTCATATTTCCATTACAGCAATTGATACCGAAATTTCTATTGAAGAAGAATCTTTTCATAGTTGCCGTATTGAAGGAGCTAATACAAGTATTGATGAACTTTTTGACATTTTTAAAGCAAAACGAACAGAAAAAAAAGGCGATAGAATGATTTTAAATACATATCGTGCCGTAAAATTTTTAAATATCACAGGAAAACGTGATGTTAATACACTGATCAATCTTTGGAAAATTGTAACAGATGGTGTCTGTGACAATCCAAATTTATCTGGTGAAAAATTTCGCACTGGTGTTGTCACTGTTGGTTCTCATGAAGCACCTGATGTTGAAATGTTAGATTATTGTATGAAGCAATTTTTCGATTTTTATCATGGAGAAAATATTACCCATCCGTATACAAAAGCAGCAATTCTCCACTTTTACTTTGTTTATATGCATCCATTTTGCGATGGTAATGGACGGATTGCAAGACTACTTACTACCGATTTTTTAATTCGTTCTGGACTAGAAAATTTCAGTGCACTTACTTTAAGCAAAACAATTAATGCAACAGCACCTGCCTACTATGAAGCACTGGAAAATAGTGAAAATAACTTTCACGATATTACACCGTTTATTCAATATATTTTAAAAACGGTATATGACAATCTTTATGAGGAGTTAGATCGACAGGAAAAACATATTCTTTCCTATACCAACTGGGCGGAGGTATTTGAATAAATGGAAAAGACTAAGCGTTATCGCTTTTTTCACAAAATCTATCTTTTTCTTGGTACTGCTTTTTTTGCTTATTTAGCTGTTACTCTTAGCTATTATAATGTTCTTGTAAACATTGATCAGCAAATTAGTGATGCCATTTTTCAATCAATTCAGCTTCAAAGAGCAAAATCAGCCATTCAGATTATTGCTGTTGATGATGCTACGATAAAGCAATTGGGAGATTATGAAATCTGGTCAAGAAGCCGAACAGCACAATTAATTGAAACTTTAAATAATTCTGGTTATACTCCAAGTGTAATTGGTATTGCTCTCGATCATACAGAAATAAAAAATCCAGAAAGTGATCAAATCCTTGTAGATACTTGTAAAAAATATCATAATATTTGTTTTAGTTCCACAATTACTATGGAAAGCGAGGATTTTAAAATTTCAAAAAGACAGGAGAAAAATGGAAAAAATTCCAATTTTTTAGCATTATCCGATTTTTCTACTGAAATTTCCCTTCCCTTTCCTAAGCTTGTTCCTTATATAGAAACAGGTATAATTAACAATATGCAAAATTCCCCTGATGGTATTGCAAGAAATGCTATTTTAAGCATTGTTGTAAATGATAAAGAATATGATAGCTTTGCTGTTAAAACTTATAAAATGTATAGGGACAGTTTAGGAAAAGACTATGTTCTCCCAAAAGTAGATGATAATAATTCTTTTGCTTTTACCTATACAAGACAAAGTAATGATTATAATATCTATTCCTTTTATGATATCATCTCCGGCAACGTTGATCTTTCTATTTTTGAAAATAGTATTGTTTATGTTGGCGATTATACCGAAGATGATTCTACCTTTAAAGTGCCAAATCAGCGTAATATAAAAATGCGGGAAATTGAAGTACAGGCAAACCTTTTAGAAGCACTACTTACCCAAAGAACAGGACATCCTATTTCTAGTTCTTTTATGGCTATTTTTTATTCTATTTTTGCAGCTATTTTTTTTATTGCCACCTCTTATAGCTCTAATAAAAAAACAATTCTTTCTGCCATTATATTACTTCTTTTATTTATTGCTACCTGTGGTGTTTTAAACCTTTTCGGCTATTATATTTTAATTCTAATTCCTACGGGACTTGTTATTATTATTACTATTTTTAACTTATTTGTACGTTATTGGGCAACAAAATATAGCAGTTATAAAATGGAAACAACATTTAAAAAATATGTAGATGAAAATGTTGTAGAACAAATTGTACAAAATGGCGGTAAAGCACAGATTGGCGGCGTAAAAAAAGATATTGCTGTGCTATTTGTAGATATTCGCGGCTTTACCTCTCTTTCCGAAAGTCTAGATCCGGAACAAATTGTAGAAATATTAAATCAATATTTAACGCTGGCAGCAGTTGCTGTTTTTAAATATAATGGTACATTAGATAAATTTATTGGGGATGCTGCTATGGCTGTCTTTAATTCTCCAACAGATTTAGAAGATTACGAGTATAGAGCTGTTTGTGCTGCTTGGGAACTTCTTTCTTCTGCTTCGGAATTAAATAATTTTTGCCAAAAACAGTATGGAAAACAAGTTACTTTTGGTATTGGCATTCAGTGTGGAGAAGCTGTTATTGGAAATATTGGCTGTGAATCCAGAATGGATTATACGGCTATTGGTGATACAGTGAATACGGCTGCTCGCTTAGAAGGAATTGCTGCACCGGGACAAATTTTAATCAGTGAAGAAATGAATGAACGATTAAAAGGACGTATCCAAACAAACTTTGCTGGTGAATATACATTAAAAGGAAAAAAACATAACGTAAAAGTATATGCCTTAAAAGGAATTTGGTTTCCACTTCCTGATGAGCAAGATCCATTTTTTAAGAAAGAAAAAATTTTTTCTGCAAATATAAATAATCAGTAAAAGAATACATTTTTTATTGGAGGTTTAAGCATGAACAATCTATCTATTATCCCTTCTTTAACGCAGCTAAAAAATTATGCAGAATTTTCCAGACAATATCATGCTGCTTTTGAATATAATGAATTTTTTCTTCCTGCGATTTTAGATCAGGAAGAACAAAAAAAGAAAATTATGTATCAATATATGGAACTTGACAGAGATCGTTCCAATGATACCTTGCATGGTGCTTTTTTAGATATTTGCATTAATAGCGATGATCCAAAAATTTTTGCTGTTAGTGATCTTCGAGTTCATCAATGTATGGAAATTGCAAAAGATATGGGATTAAAAGCTGTTATTTTTCATACAAACTATATTGTAAATTTTCGATTAAAACCTTATCTTCTTAATTGGATAAATAGAAATGAAATCTATTGGAAACAGATCTTAAAAGAATATCCTAATCAGAAAATTTATATAGAAAATATGTTTGATGACAGTCCTTATCTTCTTACAGAACTTGCAAAACGTATGGAGCAAGAGGATCGCTTTGCTGTCTGCCTTGATACTGCCCATGCGTTTATTTCTGGCAGTCCGCTTAGTTTTTGGTTTGAAAGTCTAAAACCTTATATTCGCCATCTTCATATTAATGACAATGATGGAGAACAAGACTTGCATCAAATCGTTGGCAGCGGCAATTTCCCTTGGGATATTTTTAAAGATTTTGTTTTATCACTAAAACATCCTCCTTCTCTTTTAATTGAAGTAAGAAGTTTTGAAGATTTACAAAAATCAACAGACTATATGCAAAAACATCATATTTATCCTTTTTGCTAATCATTTTTTTATACAATAGCCTTATTATCTTTTTATTAAACTAGCTTTACCATTTTCATATCTCCACTGTCTAGGAGAAACTCCATAGACATTTTTAAATGTTCTAGAAAATCGCAGTTGATTTGGATATCCAACGGCATTTCCAATATCTGCAATGGACAATTCTGTAAGTTTTAATAATTCTGCTGCTTTTGTCATACGATAGGAAATTAAAAATGTCTGTGGAGCTTTTCCTGTTTTCTCATGAAAAATTTTTCCAAAATAGCTTCTATTTAAACCACAAGAAGCTGCAATATCTTCCACAGAAATATCATTTTGAAAATTTTGTTCAATAAAAGAAAAAGCCTCTTTGATATAAAAATCTCGTAACCCACTTTCTTTATTTGTAGATACAGAAACTGCAGAACGTACAAAATAATCCATAAATAGATAAAGATGTCCAATTAAATGAAAGGGAGATTCTTCTTTATGATTAACAATATACATCATTTCTGCATCCATTGCTGCTGCAATATCCTTATATCTTGCCTTATATACAGGCTGATCCATACATAGTCCAACAGCATCTAACATTTCTTTTACACGTAGTCCATCAAATTCAATCCATACATATTCCCATGGAATCTTATCATCAGCAACATAAGTATTTATTTGATGAGGAAATAACATAAATCCTTGTCCGCTTTTAATAGGATATGTGATTGTTTCTCCCTTTGCATTATCTGCCATTAAAAGACCAGTACCTGATCGTACATAATGAAATAAATAATGATTTCTTGCAACAGGTCCAAAAGAATGAGAAGGATCACATTGTTCCCAGCCAAATTGATATAATCCCATATCAACAAAATTTTCACTTGGAAAAACAGAAAACCTAAATTCACTCATAAAAAATTTCTCCTTTGTTGTTTTTTTTATTATATACCAAAATGCTAGATGATTTCAAGAAAAACAATAAAAAGTAGTATAATGGTATAAAACATATAAAATCATGATATTTATAGATAGCATAAAGATATGTTATAATCTTACTATCAAAAAAAAAAGGAGGAAATGCGATGAAACGTAAGGGAATTGTTTCTCTAATGCTTGCCATTTCTCTAATGATGATTGCATTTACTATGCAAGGATGTGCAAGCTCTGATGATAACAAAAAAACAAAAATTGAAATCGTGCAGTACAAACCGGAAGCAGCAAATTATTTTAAAACGGTTGAAGAAAAATTCAATCAAGAACATGATGATATTGAATTAAAAATTAGCTCTCCTAATGATGCTATGACGATTTTAAGAACAAGATTTATTCGAGAAGATTATCCTGACATTATTGGAATTGGAGGTGATATTAATTATTCTTATTTTGTCGATGCAGAAATTTTATCTGATATTTCTGATTATGAAGGAAGAAAGGAGATAAAACAAGCTTATCTGGATATTGATGAAGCATTAGAGCTTATTCCAACAGATGGAAGTTATGCCTTGCCTTATGTAGCAAACGCTGCTGGTATCCTTTATAATCAAGAAATGTTTGAGGAGCATGGATGGAATATTCCGGAAACTTGGCCAGAATTAATCAGTTTATGCGAAGAAATAAAAGCTGCTAATATCCTTCCCTTTTATTTCGGCTTTAAGGATACTTGGACCTGTTTAGCTCCTTGGAATGCTATGGCAGTTGATCTTGCACCTGCAGATACTGCAAAACAAGTAAACCGTGGTGAAACAACATTTTCTAAAGAGTACAAAGAGTTATCAGAAAAATATCTGGAATTATTAAATTATGGTCCTAAAGATCCTTTTGCTTATAATTACAATGATGCCTGTACTGCATTTGCAAGAGGTGAATCCGCTATGTATCCAATTGGAAGTTATGCTGTTCCTCAAATTCTGTCTGTAAACCCAGATTTACCTATCAATTCTTTTGTTATGCCGGGCAATGACGAAAAAGATGGTAACACTTTAAATTCTGGTATTGATCTTCAATTTTGTGTTATGGCAGACTGCAAAAATAAAGAAGCAGCATATAAAGTTTTAGATTTTCTTTACCAAGATGAAAATATCCAAGACTATATCGATGCACAAAATGCTATTCCTTGTAAAGAAGGGAATTTTAAATTAGCTTCTATGTTAGATGGAATGACAGAATTTATTGAAAAAGGACTTATGACAGATTATCAAGATCATTATTATCCTTCTGAAATGGCAGTAGATGCACAGCTTCAAACATTTTTAATTGAAAAAGATACCAATGCCTTTTTAAAAAAATTTGATACGGACTGGCAGCGGTATAACCGGGATATTATCCGTCAAGTACAACAATATGAAAAAGAACATAACAATTAAAAAAAAGAAGGGAGCGTGACTTATTATGAAAAACGATAGAAAAAGAACTTTTTTACTGATTACCATTCCCATTTTAGCACTATTTATCTGCTTTAATACCATTCCTTTAATTCGTGGTGTTATTTATAGCTTTACAAATTTTAAAGGATTTGGTTCTTATGATTGGGTGGGACTACGAAATTATATTGATTTATGTTCTGATGCTCGTGTAGGAAAATCCTATTTATTTACCTTTAAATTAGCTGTCTTTACAACAATTATTGTTAATGTTTTAAGCCTTCTTTTAGCATTAGCTTTAAATAGCAAAATAAAGGCAAAAAGCTTTTTCCGGGGTGCTTATTTCCTACCAAATATTTTAGGTGCACTTGTTGTTGGTTATATTTTTAATTACTTTTTTACCTATATCCTTCCAGCACTAGCAGATATGATTGGAATTAATGCTTTAAAAACAAGTATTTTATCAAGTCCAAGTGCTGCTTGGATTGGAATTATGGTGGTATGTGCATGGCAGGCAATTGCAATGAACACCATTATTTATATTTCAGGATTACAAACTGTACCAGAAGATGTTTATGAAGCTGGCGGTTTGGATGGAGCAACTGGATGGAAAAAATTCCGTTATTTAACTTTCCCATTGATTATTCCATTTTTCTCTATTAATATGGTATTATGTGTAAAAAACTTTTTAATGGTCTTTGATCAAATTATGGCATTAACAAAAGGTGGTCCAGCACAAAGTACAGAATCCATTTCCTATTTAATTTACAATAATGGTATGTCTGGAGGTCAATTTGGTTTTCAAAGTGCCAATGCCGTTGTATTCTTTATTGTCATTGTCATCATTTCCGTTGGGCAAATGAAATTTTCCAGTAAAAAGGAGGAACAGCTATGATGAAAATAAAAGGAAACTGGCCAATTATGGTATTCCTAATTCTTGGTCTTTCTACTATTATCTTTCCACTATATCTGACCATCGTAATTGCATTTAAACAGCCTTCAGAAATGACAAATAGCATTAGCGGAATTTTATCGTTACCAAAATCATGGAGTCTTGATAATTTTAAAGAAGCTATGCAAGTTACTGATTTTTGGCACTCTTTAGGAAATAGTTTATTAATTACTGTAATTACTGTTGTACTTTCCATTATTCTTCATTCCTTACTTGGCTATGCCTTAGGAAGAAATAAAGCAAAAAGTAAGTTTTATAATTTTGTTTATCTTTTTATTGTTAGTGGTATGTTTGTCCCTTTTGCTATTTTAATGATGCCTCTTGCAAAACAAACAGCAGAAATGGGTTTAGGAAATTGGTTTGGTGTTGTTTTATTATATATTGTCTTTTATATGCCAATGAATATTCTTTTATATTCTGGCTATCTTGTGAATATTCCAATGGCACTAGAAGAAGCAGCAAAAGTAGATGGAGCTTCTACTTGGCGTACTTATTGGAAAGTTATCTTTCCTATTATGAAACCAATGCATGCAACCGTTGCTGTTTTAACAGCATTATCTGTTTGGAATGACGTTATGACACCTCTTGTTATTATGGCAGGTTCTGAACAAAATACACTTCCTCTTGCACAACTAAATTTTCAGTCACAATTTGGTACAAATTATAACTTGGCATTTGCTTCTTATCTTATGTCGTTAATTCCAATTTTAATTTTTTATGTAATTTGCCAGAAACAGATTTTAAATGGTGTTGTGAATGGAGCTGTAAAATAAATAATCTGATAAATGGAGGAATTATGGCAATTACTTATCAAAATGAAAATCATTTATTTACATTAAACACATTACATACTACTTATCAAATGAAAGTAGATGATTTTGGATTTCTTTTCCATTTATACTATGGTAAAAAACTGTCTGGGAATATGGATTATCTCCTTCCTTTTTATGATAGGGGATTTTCCGGAAACCCATCTGATGCAAAAAACAATAGAACCTATTCTTTAGATGTATTGCCACAAGAATACCCTACTATCGGAACTGGCGATTACCGAAATTATGCACTTCTCATCCAAAATGCCGATCATTCCGAATACTGTGATTTACGTTACCAAAGTCATACAATAAAAAAAGGAAAATATAGTCTTTCTAAGCTTCCTGCTGTATATGCATCCTCGCAAGAAGCACAAACGCTAGAAATCCTTATGGAAGATCCTATTAGTCATGTTCAAATATTACTGCTTTATGGTGTATTAGAAGAAGAAGATATCATTACAAGAAGTGTAAAAATAATCAATCAGGGAACGCAGCAAATCATTGTCGAAAAAGCAGCTTCTTCCTGTCTTGATTTTTTATCAGGCGATTATGACTTGTTAAACTTCTATGGACGGCATGAAATGGAACGCCAATTTCAGCGTACCGAAATAAATCATGGAAGTTTTGTCATAGGAAGTCGGCGTGGAACATCTAGCCATCAATATAATCCAGCTATTATCATTGCGGAAAAAGATACTACGGAAGATTATGGAAATTGTTATGGTATGGTTTTTGTTTATAGCGGAAATTTTCTTTGTGAAGTAGAAAAAGATCCTTTTAATCAAACAAGAATATTGCTTGGATTACATCCTGATTTTTTTCATTATCCATTAAATCCAAAAGAGAGCCTTATCATACCAGAAACTATTTTAACCTATTCTGATGAAGGCTTTGGGCAATTATCCAGACAATATCACAATTGTATTAAAAACCATCTATGCAGAAAAAATGAGAGACAAGAACCATATCCTTCTATTTTAATTAATAGTTGGGAAACTGCCTATTTTCATTTTAATGGAGAAATACTTTATAACTTAGCTTTGCAAGCTTCAGAACTTGGCATCAATATGCTTGTTATGGATGATGGATGGTTTGGAAATCGAGAAGATGATAATAGCGGACTGGGAGACTGGCAAGTAAATGAAGAAAAACTAGGCTGCAGCCTAAAGGAATTAATTGAAAAAATCAATCAACTTGGAATTAGATTTGGCATTTGGATAGAGCCAGAAATGATTTCAGAAAATAGTATTCTTTACAAAAATCATCCTGATTGGGTGCTTCAAGTTCCAAAAAGAAATCCTATACGAGGTAGAAATCAACTTGTTCTTGATTTTTCCAGAAAAGAGGTTCGATCTTATATTTTTGATGAAATTTGCGGTATCCTTGATCAGGGAAATATAGAATATATAAAATGGGATATGAACCGCAGCATTGCTGAATTTTATTCTGCAATCACTGATTCAGGAAAAGTATCTTATGATTATGTACTTGGACTTTATGATTTTTTAGAACAATTATTACAAAGATATCCCCATATTTTAATTGAGGGTTGTAGTGGCGGAGGCGGTCGATTTGATGCAGGAATGTTATATTATACACCGCAAATTTGGTGCAGTGATAATACGGATGCACTTGACCGCATCTTGATTCAATATGGAACTTCTTTCTTTTATCCCATTTCTACGGTTGGTTCACATGTCTCTGCTGTGCCAAATCATCAAACAGGACGCAGTATTTCTTTACATACTAGAGGGATTGTGGCTATGGCAGGCACATTTGGTTATGAACTTGATCTTGCAAAATTGAATGCAGAAGAAAAGAAAGAAATCAAGACACAAATAAAACAATATAAGCATTATGCAAAATTAATTGAACAAGGAGATTACTATCGTCTATCAAATCCCTTTCAAGATATTTATGCAGCTTGGATGTTTCTCTCAAAAGATAAAAGTCAAGCCTTGTTAAATCTTGTAATGCTTGAGTTACATGGAAATATGGCAGTTTCTTATGTAAAGTTAAAAGGATTACAAAAAGATGCCATTTATCAAGATATAAATACAGGAAAATCCTATTATGGTTCTGCACTTATGTATGCAGGACTTCCAATACCAATAGAACAAGGAGAATTTTTAGCTTACCAAATAGAACTAAAAAAATTATAGTTTATACTGAGCGGTCAGGTTTTTTGACCGCCAATTTCAAGAACACGAAAACGTTCTTTGTAATAAGCTTTGCTGGCAAAATCACTTTATGACTAAACTAAAACTATGCAAGAATTGTTCCTCCGCCAAGCACAATGTCCCCCTGATAGAATACAATTGCTTGTCCGGGAGCAGCAGCTCTAACACTATCTTCAAAAGTACATAAGCACTTATCTTCTTCTAAATATTCAATACGGCATGGCATTTCTTTATTACCATATCGTATTTTTGCCATAACAAGATCATTGGTTGGAAATCGTGGTACTGCCATATGATTCAAATCATTACAAGAAATCACTTTGGTAAAAACCTCGGTTTCCTCTCCAATCACCACTTCATTTGTCTTAGGTAAAAGTTTGGATACATAAACAGGCCTTCCTAATGATAATTGTAATCCTTTTCTTTGTCCAATCGTATAATGAATCAGTCCTTTATGTCTGCCAAGTATCGTTCCATTTTTATCAATAAAATTTCCTTCTGGGACACAATACCCGATTTCTTTTTCAATAAAACCTGCATAATCCTTATCTAATACAAAACAAATTTCCTGACTATCTGGTTTTTCTGCCACAGGAAGTCCTTTTCGTTTTGCAATATCACGTACTTCTTCTTTTGTATAATCTCCAATTGGCATTAAGGTATGACGAAGCTGTTCTTGTGTTAAATTATAAAGTGCATAGGTCTGATCTTTTTTCTTTGTAATTGATTTTTTAATGGCATATCTTCCCATAGAATTACAAATAGCTCCTTTTGTTTTTTCTGTATATTTTCCTTGATAAAGATCCTCCTCTAACTTTACAACTTTAGCATAATGTCCAGTAGCAATAAAATCTGCACCCATTGCAAGACTACGGTTTAATAATGCTTCCCATTTTACAAAGCGGTTGCAAAGAATACAAGGATTTGGAGTTCTTGCATGTAAATATTCATCAATAAATTTATTAATTACTTTTTCTTGAAAAATATCTCGAAAATTCATAACATAATAAGGAATATCAAGTTCTGCTGCTACACGTCTTGCATCTTCAATCGCACTAAGACCACAACAACCTCCTTCTAATTGCTGTTCTTTTTGTGAAAGGGGCTGCCAAACTTCCATTGTAACCCCTATCACTTCATATCCTTGTTCTTTTAATAAATAAGCTGCTACAGATGAATCTACACCTCCAGACATACCAAGTACCACTTTGCCTTTTGCCATTTTATCCTCCTATTGTTAATTATAATTTATAAAAATCGAACTCTATTTTTATTCTTTCTTTGTCTGTTTCATATCTGTATAAGCCTCTCCACTTTTTATAGAAAATCCCTTATATTTTGCCATCTCACTAACCGTTACAAGCTGATACCCTTCTTTAATTAATTTTGGAATCACCTTAATTGCTGCATCTCTTGATTGAGAATATAAATCATGCATTAAGATAATATCTCCATCTTTTACATTTGACATGATTTTTGTTTCTGTAGATTTTGCATTTCTAGTTTTCCAGTCTAAAGTATCAATTGACCATAAAATCATCGGTTTTCCTACTTGTTCCCGCAGTTTTGTACCAATTGAACCATAAGGCGGCCGCATAATTCCTGTATAATACCCTAAAATATCTTTTACTTTATCCTCTGTTTTGTCTAATTCACTATTAATTGTAGAAAGAGCTGCTGTTCCCAAATTCGCATGGCTATAGCTATGACTTCCAATTTCACAGCCCTGTTTACTTGCCTGTTTCATAGTATCTGCATAACTAGATACACGTTCCCCAACAATAAAAAACGTAGCACGAGCATCATATTTTTTCAATGTTTTTAAAATTTCTTTTGTATAAATACTTGGTCCATCATCAAACGTCAATGCCACCATTGGTTTTTCGGGATCAATTTCTAAATGGAAATAAGCCGTTCCCTTTGTCATTTCTCCCTCAAAAATTTCTTCTCCTGCTTTTACCATAGCACAAACTCGATAACGATAGGCTGTTTTTTCTTTTACTGTTTTATCTATATAAGAATTTGTATCCACTTCTGCTAATTGTTTTAATGTTCCATTTTTCTTTCTACGAAAAATAAGATAACCATCAGCATCTTTTACTTTTTTCCAAGAAAGAGAAGTTCCTTCTTCTGAATAAAGTGCTAATAATTTTTTTGGCACTTGCAATTTTTTTGCTAATCTCTTTTTTTCAGCTCTTTCTGCTTCTGTTACCTCTACTTCAATCTCATCATTTATTTCAGAATTTTCCTTTTCTCCTTGTTCCTCTTGTTTTTCTTCTTGTTCGTCCTGCCGATCCTTTGCATTTGCTGTTACCTTATCATCTAATACTGCCGTATTATGATATGATTTTAAATATACTAGCCATCCAATCAAAATTACAAATAATACTGCTGTAATGCCTATTATCATTTCTTTTTTCTTTGCCATCTTTTTTGTTCTCCATTTCTATATTGTTATTTCCCTCCAAAATAACAACACAATATTTACTCTTTGTATTTCCGAATTGCCAATCTCTATTCTATCTATCACAACTTCGTTTGTCAACTGCTTGTTAAAATTAAATAATTATCATATATAGCAACTTTTGGAAAAAAAATAAATTCATAACTTAATAGTTTGTAATTAAAAAAATTTAAAGTAAAAAGAACTCTTGTTACTGTTCTTACTTACTTTATAGATGTAAAAAGAACAAAGCAAACTTGCTTGCTCTTATTCGAATATAATTGCAATAGTCAGCCAAGCTTTGCAGTTTCCAAAGAAAGCTGTTAATAGGAAATTCCTTGGAATTTCCTATTAAATAAAAAAAGAGTCTTGAAAACTCAGGACTCTTTCAAAGGCGAGTACCAGATTTGAACTGGTGATCAAGGTGTTGCAGACCCATGCCTTACCGCTTGGCTAACTCGCCATATTATTTTATTGACTTTAATAAAACGATCTGGTTCCAAAATCAAGTGACTCCAAGGGGATTTGAACCCCTGTTATCGCCGTGAAAGGGCGGTGTCTTAACCTCTTGACCATGGAGCCAAAAAGCTCCCCGAGTAGGGCTCGAACCTA
>CAJTJZ010000007.1:87756-88172 GCA_910576895.1 uncultured Lachnospiraceae bacterium
CCATTGAGCTATCGAGGATTACAAGGTCATAAGTTAGAAGTCTATAACAAAAGTTACTCTATCATAAATTTCTAAAAAATTTATCACATACAATTATAAGGAATCTACCTACTTCCTAGACCCCTCCTTATGATAAGTGATATACCTTCAAAACTGCACATGGCCTGTCATGGATTTTTAATCCATGACTCTTGTCATAAATTAGCATTCTATGACTCTTACCATAGATTTCTAATCTACGACTTCTTCTCTTTCCTTTGGTCAAGCCCTCGGTCTATTAGTAGCAATCAGCTCCATACATTACTGCACTTCCACCTTTGCCCTATCTACCTCATCGTCTTTAAGGGACCTTACTGGCTTTTGCCATGGGATAACTCATCTTGGGGTGGGCTTCACGCTTAGATGCCTTCAGCGTT
>CAJTJZ010000008.1:0-28036 GCA_910576895.1 uncultured Lachnospiraceae bacterium
TGCCCAGTCGTACTGACGGCTTATGCCTCCGACCTTTAACCCCAATAGGCATTATGCTTAAAGTGGCGTTACATCATAGGATGGTTGACAGCACCCTTTGTAGCAGAGTTTACTCTGTTACAACTGTATTAGGTACTTGACTATCAGCAAGATAGTTTATTCCCATACGATACAGATTCATAGCTCCAATACGGTCATCATTAGATTTGTAACCGCAGTTTTTACAAGTGAATAAATGTATTTTCTTGTTACGATTAGCTTTTTCAATATGCCCACATACAGGACAACACTAACTTGTATAAGCAGGGTTAACCTTTAATACAAGAGACTGATTTTGTTTAGCCTTATAAATTAGTTTCTGTTCAAGGTCATAGAACGACCATGATACAGAAACATAGCGGTCTTTAGTTTTAACACGTTCTGTGACATTTCTAACACCTGACAAATCTTCAAGTACAAAGAGAGTGTGCTTTGGATTAGATTTCACGAGTGCCTTCGATACCTGATAGTTAACATCCTGCATCCAACGGTTTTCTCGATGACCAATAGCTTTGAGCCTTCGTCTTGCTGATGAGGTTTGACGCATTTGAAGCTCTTTACGAAGTTTAGAATAATGTGCTCTTTTCTGTTTAATAGTTTTACCGCTAACAAATCCTGATTTCTGATTACTATCGTAGGTTGCAACAACAAAGTTAATACCCCTATCGATACCCACAACATTACAGATGTCAGAAATACTGCTTTCTTCAATATCATAAGTTACAGGGATATGCAGGAAATATTTTCCATGCTTATTTACAAGTTTAGCTGTGCCAAAGCTGTAAATGTTATGGTCAAAGTATTTAGACATACCTTCAGTAAAATACGGAAGTTTCCTACGACCATTAAGCGTATTGACTGAAAAGCAGTTCTGAGTTAAGGAATAATCTCTATTCCAAACCAAGTCGTACTGAGGTTTTTTAAAAGATGGTTGTATCCATTCGTTCTGATTTTCAAGAATAGTTTTGTATCTTGCTATCACAGTTTTTAAAACAGACTGAGCCATTTGGGATTTTAAACCAAACCTATCCCTTAAATCAAAATACAAAACCTTGTTAAGTGCAAACTGTTTTAAGTTGTGTGTCTGGAATACATAGTTTGAAACATAATTGCACGCATCTGCATACGCAGACATAGTAGCGTTAAGTAATACTTTATCATGGCTGCTGGGAACTACCTGTATTTTAGCTGTGATAGTGATTTGTTCCATACATAGACTCCTTTTATTGATATTTCATCGAATATATTATATAATGAAGTCTGCAATCTATTATTTATTCTTTCGATAAATAGATGTGAGTTCTTGCAATCTTTCTAACATCTCATTATCTACAATATCCAGTCCAAAACCTTGCATCATTTGGGTAAATACCATAAACTTACAATAAGATTCTTCTTCCGAACTGTCAAACATCATAGGATTCATCCAAACATTCGCTGCAAGTAAAATCAGTTCTGCTAATTGCTTTGGATAATCCGTTTTGATAGAACCATCTAAAATACCCTGCTCAATAATTGGCAAAATATAGGTTGGTGCTGCTTCTTCTATCGTATCATGCAAAAGGCTAAAAAGAAGCGTTGGATTACTATGAAAATCTGGTGCTACCATAAAAATATCATTCTGTTCTGGCCGTAGAATGGATTCTTTAAAAATTGTTTTTAACTTTTCCTTTCCATTAAGATCAGAACGATCACGAATAGCAGCAAGCATCTGATTAGATTCTGCTGTTATTCTATCTGTAACAGCAACTAAAATATCTTCCTTTGATTTGAAATGATGATAAATAGCACCTTTACTAAGACCACCTAAATTATCAATAATATCCTGAATAGAAGTATGCTCATATCCTTTTTTCATAAATAAACGAAAAGCAACATCTAGTATTAAATTAACTGTTTCTTCTGGATGCTTATTTCTTGCCATTATTTTCTCACCTCATTAACATACTATAAGTATGTATTTTATATTATCATACTAATGATATGTTTGTCAAGTCTTATATCTAAAATTTTTACTTTGAAAATTATTGATAAATTTAATGGAATTGTGTGTACAATTGTGGTAAATTATTCAACGCTGTTATTTTACCACAATTGTACACACAATTGTGGTAAAATAACAGCGTTGAATAATTCAATAAACACTGCTTATTGGAAAATCATATATACATATAAAGAAAAATCAGGATTTAAGGAGGATAACAACTTGAGAATAAATTCAAAGCCAAGTGCTATATTTATAATTTATACCATTATACTTTATAGTTTTTGGAGCTTGTTAGAGTTGTACTTGAAAGCAAAAATTGAAATAGACGAATTTACAAAAGAAGTGTATATCAAGTGTATACTTTGGCTTATACCAGCAATACTGATTCATTTTATCTTTAGCAACCATATGTTTATCGAAAAAGAGGAAATGTATTTATTAAACAAAAAATGTTGGATAGTAGTTCCTATCATATTATTATTTACAATTTATATTATGATAAGTGAGTATTTAATCGATGGCAAACTTATGATAAATGAATCTTTTGGAATCAGCACCATAATAGAGGTACTTTCTATAGCCATTGGAGAAGAAATGGTTTTTAGGGGACTTTTTCTGAATGCTATTTTAAAAGATAAGAAAAAATATCTTGCTGTATTTATCAATTCCTTGATGTTTTTAGCTATTCATTTTCCAGTATGGATTCAAAGTGGTACTTTTATTTCTTCATTTGCAGATGGGGGATTTATCATTGTTTTGCTTTTAAGTTGTATTTTCAGTTTTGCTTTTATTAAAACGAAAAGTATTTGGACAGCTATTTTTTTACATTTTTGGTGGGATTTATTGTTGTTTATATTTTGAGATAACTTCCCATTTGTCGGGAAAAATAAGACAGAAAAATAAAGGAGGAAAATTCATGGGCAATTTACCACAAATTTCTGAAGCAGAATTTGAAGTTATGAAAATCGTATGGAAATATGCACCGATTAATACGAATGAGATAACAGATAAATTATTACAGACTACAAGCTGGAGTCCTAAAACAATACAAACTTTAATTAAACGTCTTGTAAAAAAAGGTGCTCTTGCTTATGAAAAACAAAGTCGTGTATTTGTTTACACCCCTATTATAAAGGAAAGTGAATATATTGATCAAGAAAGTAACTCTTTTCTGAAACGTTATTATCATGGAGATATTACTGCCATGTTATCTGCATACATAGAAGATGACAAGCTTTCAGAAGCGGAAATAAAGCACTTACGTTTTCTTCTTTCCGATAAGTCAAAAAAAGGAGGCAGTTAATATGGCTAATTTTATGATACGCTTTTTTATATGCAATCTATTTATTAGTGGTATTATCGTAATTTTTTTCCTAGTCAAACAGATATTTAAAAACAGCCTTTCCAGTCGAATGCAATATAATTTATGGTTTTTGCTGCTTGGATTATTAGCAGTTCCCTTGATACCATTCCGCCTAATTAAATTTCCACAAATCCTATTATGGATTAACCACTTAAAAAATCCTTCCACTACCAATATGCAAAACTTTATAGGAAAAGTTATTGATAAAAATTCTGCTAGGGATACTAATTGGATCAATGACTTTACTCTTTCTGTAGATAACAAGACATTATCTATTATAGGATATCTATTATTTTTCCTATGGATTATTGGTATCTTTATCATGATGATATTAACTATCAAGTCATTTTTCCATTTATACACTTTGGAAAAATCTGCACTTCCTCTTCAAAATAGAGAAGTTTCAAAATTATATCACCACTGTTTGAAAGAAATGAACATTGATAGAAATATTCCTATCTACAGTACTGCATTTTTAAAATCTCCTATCATTGTAGGACTTTTAAAACCACGTATTTATCTTCCAATTCATCTAATTTCAGATTATAAAGAATCCGAGATGCGATATATCCTATTACATGAACTGCAACATTATAAACACAAAGATGCGATTGCAAATTATTTGATAAACCTTACTAGAATAATTTATTGGTTTCATCCTCTTGTTTTATATGCACTGAAAGAAATGCGTAATGATAGAGAAATTGCTTGTGATACTTCTGTTTTGGAAATGCTTCAAGAAGATGATTATGAGGAATATGGTAATACATTAATTAATTTTGCAGAAAAAATATCTCTTACTTCTTTTCCCTTTACTAGCCTTGGTGGAAATATAAAACAAATAAAACGTAGAATTATTCATATTGCCTCCTATGAAAAACCCACATTTCTAAAAAAGCTAAAAGGTATCACTGCATTTTTGTTAGCTACGGTTCTTTTTTTAGGATTTACACCTTTTCTTTCTACTTATGCAGCTAATGAAAATCATTATCAATGGAAAACGAAATCAAAAAATATTTTCTATATAGACCTTTCTACATATTTTGGAAAATATAAAGGTAGTTTTGTTTTATATGATTTAGAAAATGATACTTGGAATATATATAATAGAAATCAAGCCACATTGCGAACTGCACCAGATTCTACCTACAAGATATACAATGCCTTGTTTGGGTTGGAAGAAAATATTATCACACCTAAAAACTCCTTTCTTACATGGAATGGAAAAAACTATCCATTTGAAGCATGGAATCAAGATCAGACCTTACAATCAGCAATGAATGCTTCTGTAAATTGGTATTTTGAATCTATAGACAAACAGCTTGGAATAGCTTCTATAAATAAGTATATCAAAAAAATTGAATATGGAAATAAAGATATAAACAGTGACTTTTCTACCTATTGGATGGAATCTTCTTTAAAAATTTCTCCAATAGAACAAGTCGAACTTTTAGTAAAATTGCAAAATAACAGTTTTCATTTTACTCCTGAAAATATTAATGCAATAAAAGATTCCATCTGTCTTTCCACTTCTGATATTGGAACACTCTATGGAAAAACGGGAACTGGATGTGTCAATGGAAAAAATATCAATGGATGGTTTCTTGGTTTCATTGAAACAATAGATAAGACATATTTTTTTGCTACTAATATAAAAGCCGATAATGATGCTACTGGAAGCAATGCTACAAAAATAACTATGTCTATCTTATCTGATAGGAATATCTGGATACAATAAAATATTTGCTTTCTATTTTTAATTCTTAAATCTTACTTCTTTATAAGTAACAATATCTGTAAATAACTATATTACTACTTATAAAGAAGTATTTCTTTTGCAAGTCAAACATTTTATAATAAACGATTGGAATATTTAATCTTTATATAAAATGATTTGTTTATCAAATTGTTCTTTCCCTGACAGAATTATTTCTACATAATCTTCATACCATGTAACTTTCCAACAATTACTATTAATATTCCCACCATCATTTCTCAATTCAAAATCTGTTTGAGATATTTTATCTTTCCCTTTTTTAAGAACTAACCGCCCACTTACCGAACCAAAAGGCCAGTCTGGTTCTCCAATCATTTGAAGCAGCAATGTATATTTTCCATCTTTTGAAATGGAAGTATCACAAGTTGTTTTTTTATCATTTGTAATATAGGAAATGGATAACCAAAATAACAATACAATAAAGATAATTATTCCTATAATATATAAAATAATTTTCAAACCTTTCTTCATATATTATCCTCTCTCTTTTTCTTGCATTTATAGTTTTTACTTACAAATCCGATATTGGTAGTCTGGTATATTCATAATTCCATCATTTAAGATTTCATTTTTTAAATACTGAAAGCTACCGTTCTCTGCAAACTTTATGGTAAGTTCATGCGTTATAACCGCATCATCACAAATAACCATATCACAAACAGCCTCTACCGTTAATGTAACCGTATTATCTTTATTTTCTTTTATATTTGTTACTTCTGGCAATGAAGTTCCAAAAAATGTAGGTGCATAATTAAAACATCCAAGTCGCTCCCAAGAATACGTTTTGTTTTTCTTATCAAATACTGCATACTTTTGTATCTGTTTTTTTGTCACAGGAAGATATTCCATAATCAAACTTTCAAATTCTTCTTTTGGGATTCCATTTGAATAATTTTCAAAAGGAAACTCTGCTTGATATTTCATTATATACAAATATTCATACAATCCATTAAAAT
Organism: uncultured Lachnospiraceae bacterium; assembly: GCA_910576895.1. Taxonomy (GTDB): domain Bacteria; phylum Bacillota; class Clostridia; order Lachnospirales; family Lachnospiraceae; genus MGBC100174. The sequence goes on from CAJTJZ010000008.1 coordinate 6,123, forward strand.
CAAGTTTCTCTATATGATCTGCATCCCAGTTAGAACACAAAAGATTATTTCCTTTATAACCAAGACAGAAAACACATTTTTTAGACATTTCACGCTGTTCTTTTGTCATTGGTTTTACTCTGATTAAACAGCTTCCATCTATAATCTCACTAACTTCTGGCGGCTCTGGCACACATAATTTATAACAAAACCATCCTTTTTTTGTATATCCCCACTCTTTAATTCTGCTATAAAAAATATAAGATATACTTAATTTATTATTATCATCCCATATCCCCTTTGCATTGATAAGATATAGATCCGTTCCATCAAAAATGAATTTCATTCTGCCAATCCCACCATCATTATATATTTCATAAATCACCTCAGAACCATGCTCACCTATCTTGCATTTTTTAAGAAAAGAATCCATTTTTTTATAATTTTTCATATTGGAATATGTTATCAATGTCACAACGGAATATCCCATTTCCTTTATTTTTTGCTGTATTTTAAGAACTGTCTTATCACTTAAAATAACATTAGAATCGATATCTTTATGTTCCTTTTTATAAATATTAAAAATGAATTCCATTACTTTTTTTAAATCATTCTTAGCCTCTTTTTTCTCCCTTTTATCTACAGGAAGATCATAGCCTTTTTCCCATTGCTCTATCACTTCTTTTTCCTTTTGTTCTTTTACCTGTACTTTATCTATTGTTTCCATAACTTTTGTTTCCTCTTTGATTGTACTATTACATTCAAAAACATTTAGTATTAATATGAAACTAATTATTGTTAAACCAATCCTCCAAAACCAAGCTGTCTTTTTTAACAACATATCCACTGCCTCCTCTTCCTTTTACATCTTCTACCATACTGATAATCAAGATAGGACATTTTACTGTTTCTTCTACTGTAAAAATTGAAAACCAACCTAATTCCGTACCAGAAATATCATCTTTTGATGCCTTGATTTCTGCTGTACCTGTTTTCCCTGCAAGGACTATATCATTTCGATGAGCTGCATATCCTGTTCCACGAGAATCATTGATAACTTTTTTCATTCCCTCTAATACTTGATTTGCAGTTTCCTTTGAAAATGCTTCTGGTATCCAATATTTTACAGATATTTTATTCTGATAGACAAGATATGGCTTTATCATATTGCCTTTATTACAAAAAGCAGAATAAATACATGCCAAATGCAAGGGATTCACTAAAATCTGACCTTGTCCATAACCACTATCTGCTAACTGTATTTCTGTTTCCATATGTTCTGAATTAGAATATTGTGATTTCGCTATTTTAATCTCAAATGGCAATTCTTTATGAAATCCAAATTGCGTTAGAGATTTTTCCATTTTTTTTGCACCAATTTTTAATGCTGCTTTTGCAAAATAAATATTATCAGAATAAATCAATGCATTTTCTAAAATAACTGGTTCATATGTATGGAGCGTTGTTATATAATAAGAACCCCAAGAATCATTTTTTTGCCAGCTTAATCCTACATTTCCGTAATCCTCGTTTGGATCAATTGCTCCCGATTCTAAACCAATAATAGCCGTAACTGGCTTAAATGTTGAACCCGGACAAAAGACCTGCCGAAATCGATTATACATAGGTTTATTTTCATCCTCATTAAGTGCTGTCCACTGTTCACTTGATAGTCCCATAATAAAATCATTATTATCATAAGCTGGTGTGCTAATCAAAGCCAACACTTCTCCAGTATATGGATTTATGGCTACAGAACAGCTTTTGTCTTCCTGAAACTGCTTGTATAAAGAAATTTGTAAATTAGCATCTATTGTTAGTTGAATATCCTTCCCATGCTCTACCAAAATATCAGCAAGTTCTTCTTTTTCTTTGCCTTCTGAATCCACAATGCAAATCTTACAGCCATTTTGACCCTTTAGTTCTTTTTCAAATAAGCTCTCCATTCCGCTTTTGCCAATTACACTATTCACTGTATATTCTTTGATAGCATTGCTTGTAATTCTATCATTTTCTGTATGTTCTTCTAAATCTTCGGCCGTAACATTTTGTACATATCCTATCAAATGTGCTGCCGCTTTACCTAATGGATACTTACGAATTTCAATATCAGATATCATAACTCCCGAAATTTCCAATAGTCTTTCTTGTCTTTCTTTTTCCTGTAACACTTCTTTGTCTTGATTTACTCTTATTAATTCAATTTCTTCCACCTTTGGAATCGTCTTCATAGGAACAAAAGAATCATCCTTTACCCAACGAGCAGATAATTTCTTTTTAATTACTTTTGGTTTTATTTCCAGTAACCTAGCAACCCTTTTTATTGCTTTCTTTCTATTTTCCAATTTTCCCGGAACAATGCCAACAGAAGATGCTAACCCTTTGGCCGCAAGAACTTGTCCATTCCTATCTAAAATTTCTCCTCGGTTTGCTTGTATCGTAGAAACTCTTACTTTATCTACTGAAGTTAAATTTGGAAAAATCAAGGAATCATCCCAAACTAATTGATAGCCATTTTCACTTTCTATAAAAAGTGCCTTATTCTTAAAACTAATGTTTCCTGCAACTGTATCAAAAGAAGTTTGATATACTACTGTCATTTCTTCCTCATGATATGCCAGTATTTCGATTGTCATATTCTGCATTCCAATACCTTCATAAATAGCTGAATTTCGCTTTATAAAATCCTGTTGACTTATGCCTGATTCTTTTATATAAAGCATATCATACATTTTTTTATACTCCTGTACTGGAATACAATTCATATATTGAACAAGAAGTTCTGTTGGTGTTTTCCATTCCTTCTTCTTATTCAACATTCCTGCCATAGATATCACAGTAATATCTATAGCTATTTCCATAATAATAATTGCAATCCATAGAATCCTTTTTTTCGTTTTTCTTCGTTTTTGTTTGCTTTTTCCTTTCATAATTGACCTCCATTCATTTTTTTACTGCTATAGTCTGATTTTATTTTTAATATAGGTATCATTGCAAATATTACAGTTGTAAGATTTCAAAATAAAAATTTTTTATTTAAAAAATATCAGAATATTTTGTGGTACTTATATAAATATTACACCTGTAAGATTTATATGTCAAGTTATCTTTATGTGAACTACCCATCACCTAAAGGTAATGGGCTTCTAAGAGCCTAACAACTCTATTTAAGAAGTTTGATATTTAAGTTTCCACCTGACAAGTCAGGCAATCCTTATTCTTATAGGCGTGTCCACTTCGCCTCTACTGTATAGCTTATGGTACTTTTCATCCATGAAAAGTATCACAAGCACAACGCTACTTTTTTGTAAGCTGTATGACTACACTTTTTACAGAAGGCTAACTGACGTTTAAAATTTTACGTACTGTACGGTTAGACAGTACAACCACCTATTTTAACTTGTCAAAGTACGGATATAATGTGCTTACATACTTATATTATACCATATAGTTTGCAAAAAGACAAGTTTTTCGTGTAATGCCATTCATCCCATAGTCTAAAGACCATGGGTTTTCTGGCTGAAACTATATAAAAAATTAGACAAAAAATTATTCACTTGATAACTTCAAGTTTGTAAGTATCTCAAATAGAATAAGAAAGGCAGAAAAACATCGTAGCAATACGGAAGGGGGGTGGGTCAAGTTAAGTCCTCTTTAGGTAATGGAGAGTTCATAGATAATGATAGCAAAGCAGGCAGTTATAAATTCTGTAAGACAAAAAGCATACCATATCTGGTTTACTCCAATAAAGTTGCTTAGTAGATAGGCGGCTGGTACAATAATAAGAAGATATCGTAATAATGAAATAAATAAAGATTGATATCCTTTTCCTAACCCTTCTAATGCACCGGAGCAAGTAATAGAAACGGCAGATATAATAAAACCGAAACTAATGATATGCAAAGCGGTTGTTCCAATCGTAATTGTTTCCGTATTATCAGTAAATAATCCAATTAATTTTTCGGGTATTAGCCATGATAAGATAGTTCCAATGGACATAATAATAAAATTCATAATTAATGCAGTATGGTAAATTTTTTTAACACGACCATATTCTTTTGCACCAAAATTATAGCCAATTAAAGGACGAATCCCTTGAATAATGCCATTTGCAGTTAAATATATAAAAGTTTGTAATTTATAATATACACCAAGAACAAGCACATATTTTTCAGAAAAGTTTGCTAAAATTCCATTTAAAATAGAAATCAATAAGGAAGGTAATGCTAAGTTTAAAGTTGCAGAGATTCCTATAGAATAACTCTTTTTTATAATCGCAATATCAGGTTTTAAATACTTTCTGTTTATTTTTATTGGAATGTGACAGAACATATAAAATAATAAATATACAAGTAATGTAACACATTGTCCAATGCCTGTAGCATAGGCAGCTCCCGCAATACCCATAGCAGGAAAGAACCCAATTCCAAAAATCATCATAGGATCTAAAATAATATTGACAATACAACCACATATCATACTGAACATAGAAACCTTCATATTACCTATGGATTGAAAAATTTTTTCAAATGCTAGTCCTAGTGTGATAATAGGAGAAAATAAAAATGCTCGGGAAGAATAACATAATGCCAATGTTATAATTTCTTTATCGGATGAAAAACTATTTAAAAATACAGGCATATAAAAAATACAAAGAAGCAAGATTTTATATGCCGTTCAAACAAAATACAAAGAAGCATTAATAGGATACCATGTAAAAAGCTAAAAAAAACGCCTTGTGTAGCTGTTTTATTTGCACGAACTTGATCTTTAGCCCCTAAATAAAAGGAAATGATTGCATTCATACCAACACCAAAGCCAATAGCAATAGCATTAATAAAATTTTGTACTGGATAGACAAGAGCTAACGCTGTCATAGCATTTTCATTAATTTTAGCGATAAAATAACTATCAATAATATTATATAATGAGTTGATAGCCATAGAAATTACCATTGGAAGTGACATAGATACAACTAATGGTAAGATATTCTTTTCTTTCATAAATTTTTGTTCCATATATTTCCCCACAAAATAAGATGAATTTTTTGAAAAAATTAATCCTATAAAATTTTATATTATAATTTTTATTGTATCATAAACCATTGAAAGAAGCAATAGAATCAATTTTTTTGATTATTTGTTTCTTGTAATTCAAATGATTAAAATATTGATATTTTGCTTATTGCTTATTATAATGAATATAATGATTGGTTTCAATTTATTTTATCGTTGGTTTTTAGAGAAGGTAGAGAGGATATTTATGGAGATAGAGAAAACAGGTTTAGAAACAACAAAGAGTTTAAAACAGCCAAACTTAGGTCTTATTCATTCAATTTCTTTGGAAGATAAGAAACAGGAAGAAAAGGCAGAGAAGATTATAGAAGCATGGAAATATTATGATACATATCGCAGAAAACAAGAAGGAAGGATAGAAGCTTCTTATTTTGGATTTCCACGAAGTGAGGGGGAAATCAGTAAACCGATAAAGGAATTTTTTGAAAAAGAAGGGGAATTTTTAACAGAAAGTTATTGTGTTCTTTCTTATGATTTTGAAAAAATACAAAAACGTGTATTTTATTGTGCAATAAATCCATTTGGATTTAATCCTATGATTCAAAATCCTATTTTAGATGATCAATCTGGATTAAGTGAATTAAAAAAAAGAATAAAAGAAAAATACAGAATCATAGGGCGTTTTGGATTGCAAGAAGTTTATACACTAAAAGAAACTTTTGTACCAGAATATTTTGCTATTGGAGAAAGTGGTACTTATTATGCTTTTCATGGGATTCATATAATAAAAACAGAAAGTTTAGCAGCACTTCTTGCAAAACTTTTTGATTTTACAAAAGTATCTTTAATAGAAATTTATAAAGGATATTTAAGCATTTCTCGTTTTGATCATAGATTGGAATATTGTTATGATAGAAAGGATTTTTTAGAATCTATCTATCATAGAGAGCAGACAAAAGTTGATTTCTTTACAAAATTTACAAAGGCAGAGATGATAAGAGAATTAGCGGAACAATTAGATAGTATACTTGCGGAAATTTTTTATAAGATTCCTATTTTATATTTTCAGTTTGAAAAAGCAGTAGGAGGAGCTTATGAATTAAATATTTTGGAACAATTTGCATTTGAATGTCATAATAAAGCAGAACAGCAGAAGTTTCGTAAGGGGCTTTTAGATAAGAAGAAAAAACTTGTATGGAAATTATGGGGTCATAGTATCGGGAAAGAAGTCGTTTTACGTGAATTTACAGGGATTCTTTTTTGGTATATGGAAAATGGAAGTTATGGTTGGAAATTGAGGGATTGTCTTAAGATTAATATTGGTTTTTCTAATTTTCATGGAGAAATAAAAACAGAGGAAACGATTTATAAGAATATAGATAGTATTTTAGAAACAATAAAAGAAAGAACAAAAATAACAGCTTATTCCCTAACAATGAATAAAAAAAGAAAACCCAGACTTTTTGATAGTAAATTTGGCGGACTTGCTTATTGGGATTTAAAAAAAGAATATCCATGTGATTTAAATGGAAAAAAATTAATGTTAATAGCACAAATTAATTTAGATCAAAATCCTATGGAAGCATTATTACTAAAAGGAGGCATGTTACAGTTTTTTGGTGATGGTGAAGAAATTTTTTGTCAAGGATTTGGTGCAGCAGATGATCAGAATACGTTTCGAGTTATTTATCATAATAAAATTGATTATAATATTACAAAAGAAGAATTGATAGCATTTGGCTTGCCAGATAGTACAGAGAAGGAAAAGGGATATATTCATATGCCTATTTCTAAAGAGCTTGCTTTTGATGTAGAAAAGAAAGAAGTATTTATGAATATGCAAGATTACCGATTTAGGAAGGAATTAAAAACAGCAATAGAACAAAGGTTTTCTATTAATATTATGGAAAATCCCTATCATATTTTAGATTCCGATATTGTGGCAGATAAATTTGATTATCCCGGTCATTGGATTTTAGGATATTCTGATTTTGTAGGAAAAGATCCTAGAAATTATAAGGAATATAGAGAACAGTTTCAGCAATATGATAGACAATTATTTCAATTTGATGTGCATTATTTGGATGAAAATGATTATTATTTACAATATGGTGGTTGTGGTGTTGCACACTTCTTTATTCCTAGTCAAGATTTAGAACAAAAGGATTTTAGCCATATTATGTATCATTGGGAGTCTTGTAAAATGTTATAAAAATAGAGTATAAAATTTAAAATGAAAAAAGGAAGGAATCGATTTTCTATGCCAGTGATTTTAATTATTGAAGATGATAGTAATATTAATCATCTTTTAAAGGAAGCATTATCAAAAGAAGGCTATGAATGTGTGCAAGCATTTTCTGGTACAGAAGCAGAACTTGTATTAAAACAAAGGGAATTTTCTTTAATTTTACTAGATTTAATGCTGCCCGGACTTAACGGAGAAGAAGTGTTAAGAAAGATTCGAGAACAAGGAAATATCCCTGTCATTGTTTTAACAGCGAGAGATGCATTAGAAGAAAAGGTAACGCTTTTAACAAATGGAGCAGATGATTATATTACAAAGCCATTTGAAATTAAAGAAGTTTTAGCAAGGATTTCTGTACAGATTCGTCATTCTATGAAGACAAATTTGGCAGAGGAAAAGAAAGAGATAGTTACTTATCGGGATTTATGTATAGATAAAAAGAACTTTACCGTTAGTATTGCTGGAACTGTTTTGCCTAAGATTACAAAACAGGAGTTTTTAATTTTAGAATTATTAATTAAAAATCCATTGCGTGTATTTAGTAAAGAAGATATTTTTGAATATGCATGGCAGGAAATGTATATGGGAGAAACAAAAACATTAGATGTGCATATTAGTAATATTCGAAAAAAAATAAAACAAGTTACAAAGGAGGAATATATTGAAACTGTTTGGGGAATTGGATATCGTCTTATATAAACTTTACTCTTTTTTTACTTTTCTTTAGCGTTTTCTTAGGATTTTTTTGCTATGATAAATTTTATCAAGAAATAAATGAAAACATATAAAAAAAGAAAAGATTGGAGTGGCAAAAAATGAGTGAAATTTTATTGCAGACAAAAGGGCTAACAAAACAATATGGACATCAAAAAGCAGTCGATCATGTAAATATCCATATTAAAAAAGGTGCGATTTATGGATTTATAGGAAGGAATGGTGCAGGAAAGACAACATTTTTAAAAATGATTGGCGGATTGGCAAAACCAACAGAAGGAGAAATAGAATTATTTGGCTATTCAGGTAAACAATTAAAGATGGTGCGTTCCCGAGTAGGTTGTTTAATTGAAACACCGGGACTTTATTATGGAATGAATGCGAGAGATAATTTAAAAATGAAATGTAAATTACTTGGAGTAAAACGGGAAGGCTATTTAGAAGAAATTTTGGAAACCGTAGGGCTTCCTGATGTGGGAAATAAGAAAGTAAGACATTTTTCTTTAGGTATGAAGCAACGTCTTGGAATTGCACTGGCTTTAGTTGGAGAACCCGATCTTTTACTTTTAGATGAGCCTATTAATGGACTTGATCCACAGGGAATTGTGGAAGTAAGAGATACAATTTTGCGGCTGAAAAAAGAACGGAATATGACAATTTTAATTTCCAGTCATCTTTTAGAGGAACTTTCTAAAATTGCTACCGATTATGGAATTATTCATAAAGGAAGTCTTTTACAGGAATTGACAAAAGAGGATTTAATGAAGCATTGCGGTGAAAGAATAGAATTGGTAGTAGATTATCCAGAACAAGCAGTACCAATTTTGGAACAGCTAGGATTTTTGAATTATCAAGTAATGAGTAAGGAAAAAATCTATATTTTTGAACGATTAGAAGATAGTGCAAGGCTTAATATGGAGCTTGCAAAAGCAGGGGTTATGGTAAAGAGTATTTCCATTGCAAATGAGGAACTGGAAAGCTATTTTTTAAATTTAACAAGTGCATAAAACAACAATTATTATTTTATTTTTGCTTTATTAAAAAAATGTTTTTCAGGAAAGGAAAGGGATTAAAATGATAAATAGTATTAAAATGGATATTTACCGAATGGTTCGGACAAAAAGCTTTTATACCGTCTTGTTTTCTATGATGATTGCAATTGCTTTTACAACTTATTTAGAATTTGTAGTAGAGAAAAATGAAGATTTCTTGGAAGAAAGAGAAATAGCAGCAGAAAATGCAGAAAATCCAGAACCAGAAAAAATAAATTTTGGTATGTCAGTCAATATAGCAACAAAGCCGGGAGAAAAAGTTTCTGTTTACAATATGTTTTATGCAAATACACAGGGAAAATTTACAGCCTTATTTTTAGTTATTTTTACCATTATTTTTACTATGGCAGATATTACAAGCGGTTATGTGAAAAATATTGCAGGGCAAATAAAGGAACGATGGTTATTGATTCTTTCAAAATCATTTACAGTTTTTCTTTATACATTTTTTTTGCTTTTGACGTTTGTTTTTTGGCAGGCGATATGCAATTGGATTTTTATGGGATATTTAGTATGGGGAGATGGAAAAATATTTTTATTATATTTTTTTACGCAGCTTTTGCTTCATTTTGCATTTGCTATGGTTTGTATGATGATTGCAATTCTTATAAAAAACCAAGTAGGTTCTATGACAATTTCTATCTGCCTTTGTATGAATCTTATGGTAATTGTCTATGGAGTAATCGATAAAGCAGTACAAAATCTTGGGAAAAAAGATTTTAGTTGTATGTTTTACACATTAACTGGAAAAATGTCAATGCTTCCACAGAACTTAACAGGAAAAGACAGTATAGAGGCAATCATGATTTCTATTATTTTTGCAGCGGTATCTATTTTTATTGCCAGTGTTGTATTTGAGAAAAGAGATATTTAATCATGTTATTTCTTATTTTTATTGGTTTTTTAATTTTTTTGATTTTATTTCTTATTTTGATTTTATGGAATTATCAGCGGCAGATACAAGATATTTGTCGCCAGATAGCCTTTTTAGAAGAAAAAGACAGTAATATGTTGATTTCAAGGCAGTTTGATTTTGGCGGAATTGGTATGCTTTGTGATCGTTTAAATACACTGTTACTGTTAAGAAGAGAAGAAAGAAAAAAATATAGAGAAAGAGAAGCAGTAGTTTCGGAAATATATACAAATTTATCCCATGATATTAGAACACCACTTACTTCTTTAGATGGTTATATACAACTTTTAGAAATGAGTATAGAAAAAGAAAAGGAAAGTCAGATAGCCTTTTTAGAAGTAATACAGGAAATGGATATAATATTGGAAAAAGTAGATAAGGAACATAAGATAGAAGATGGGATAGAAAAACAAAAAATATTAGAAAACATAAGGGAATATAAAAAAGAGCAAAAACGGTATACAAATATTGTAAAAGAAAGAATTTGCAGTTTAAAAGATTTATTGGAGGAAATTTTTACTTTTACAAAATTGAAAAATGATAATTATTCTTTAGAGTTATCGCTTTGTTGTATGAATCGTATTTTAAAAAATGTGATTTTTTCTTATTATGAAGACTGGAAAAAACAGGGAATTGCACCAAAGCTTGCTATTACAGAAGAAATGCTTTTTTTTATGGGAAATGTGCAGGCAATGAATCGAGTTTTACAAAATGTGATAAAAAATGCACTTGATCATGGAGAAACATTTCTTCAAATTTCTTTACAAAGAAAAGCAGAGAATTTAGAGCTTATTATTTGTAATAAAACAAAATATCCAGAAAAAATTGATATTACGCAAGTATTTGAACGTTTTTATAAGGCGGATAAGGCAAGAAATAAAACTTCAACAGGACTTGGCCTTGCTGTTGCAAAAGAACTTATTTTGCAACAGCAGGGAAATATTGAGGCAAAATTAAAAGGAACGATGTTTTATATTTTTATAAAATTGCGGGTTAAGGAAGATTTGTAGGTTCTTTGATTGCCAGATTAAGATTTCTTTGAAAACTGTCTGTGCCATTTCTTTGATCAAATCGTTCTGCAATATTTTTTGCTTGCTTATAAATCCATGCTTCCATTTCTTTTGTTTGATAAATATGATCGCTTCGGTAGCAGGAAAGTTGTTCTGGTAGCTCTAATGAAATACTGTCTTCTTGTTTGGAAAGTTCATGAAAAATAGTCCATGCTCCTTTATAAAAGTCATATACCATTTTTTCATTCCACATACCAGCAATCCAAGGAAAGGCTTCTTTCATAAGCTCGATGCCATGAGAAAGATCCGAGTAGGCAAAACAGCGAAGAACAGCACCAATATAAGATAAGTCCCCTCGATCACGATGCCCAATTCTTTTTAATTCTTTTGCATAAGGAATGGCAGTTTTTAAATCTCCATGATCCATCGCATATTCAATATAGTATAAAAGCATTAAATGTGGTGTATCACTGCAAAAACGAAGACGGCGTTGTTTAATTGGTTTTGCATGACTTGCAGCGTTTTCTTCATCTTCCATAAGAAGATACATTTTAATAGCATAACAGCGTTCGCAGGCACGACAATCGGAGAGATCATCACGTCCTGTTTTCCAAAATCTTTGAAAATAGGAAAAAGCTTTTTGTTTATCTATATAAACCATAAACTGGCATAATTGCCACCAGTAAACACGATGTCCTATATTAAATCGTTTGACTAAATGATAAAATTCTTCCATCATAGCTTCCCATTGTGCAATGGGAATTTGTGGCAGAGAAACTACAGGATCAATTGCCATTTGCATAATCATTAAATACATTTCTCCACCATTAGGGCCAAGAACATCGGGATGTTCTTCAAAAATTGTACGAAATTCTACTGCAATGGGCATCGCTTTTGGTGGATCATCATGAAAGGTAGCTTCACAGGCATACTCATATCGAAGTAACATTCGGTAAAAATGATCTTCTGCTTCATCTGCTTGTTTGATTGCAGCTAAGAGAGCTTCCATTTTTGCTGTTCCGCTTAAAAATTGTAATTCCTGTTCTATTCTTTTTCCATCAAAACTTTTTTTCATAAATAGCCTCCTTATTCTTTGTGAAAATCTAATAAATACATAAGTTCTTTATTTAATGCTTTTAATTCTTTATGATGCAAAGCTTGTCCGCTTGTTGTCAGTGCTTGAATATAAAGAATAATAGCAGCACTTTTTAAAGTCTTTTTTTCTTTGATAGAAAGCAGTTTTTGAATGAGTGGATTGTGATAATTTAAGTAAAGGATAGAAAGTGGCTTTTTTTCTGTTTCAGATAAAAGAAAGCCAAGAGTATCGGAAAAAACTCCTTTTGAACTTTCCTTTGCACTTTGTATTTGCCGCAAAAAACGAACATCATCACTCATATAATAAAGTGTTGGTAAATCTATTGGATAAAAATAACGAATATCTGCTCGGCAATCAAATTTTTCCAGATATTTATTCATAACTTGTAAGATAGTAACTGCTTTTTGGCGTTCTTCAAAAGAAATTGTTTTTAACACTTCTTCAATATCTTCTCCATGCAGCGGTGTAATAGAAAGTCCAAACATAGTAGCAAGTTTTGGAATAAGTTCAGAATCATAATTATAACCAGTGCAGATTAAAAGACTATTTTGTGCAATAAAAATTGGTTTTAATTGATGAAAACGGGGAATATCATAAAGATAAAAGGCAGTATCTATATGTTTTAATGCAGATCCTGTCATTTCTCCCTCTGAGGTAACAAAAGGAAGATAATCAATAAATAGACGAAAAATTTCATCATCCCATACAGACATAGCTTTAATCGCTTGAAAATGAATAGAAACAATATTTTGTAAAACTTGTGGTCTTTCTTTGGAAAGTTCTTTAAAATGTTGTTTTATGGTATCAGCAAGTTCTTGTCTGGCAAGCTTTAAATCTTTATTTTCATAAAAACTTTCTCTTGATGCTGTTGGACGAAGGGAAGATGTATTTAAAAAACAGCGTAAGAAAAAAGCCCATTCTGGTAAAAGTGGCATTCCCTGATCGGTAAGCAACATATTTTTTAAATAAATGCGATGGCCGTTTTTTACAGTAGAATCAGTTGCATAGGGCAGAACATAAGCAATTCCTGATAAATGTTTTGTTTTAATAGGAATGGCATCTAGAAATTCTTCGTCAAAAAGCCATGATCCAAAGGATAAAAGATTTGCACGACAGATAGGTGTAAAATTTTCTGGAATATGATTGAGTGGTTTTTCATAATCGTTTAGATAGATAGGAATAGGTAAAAGCAGGCCATAATATTGTACAAGTTCTTTGATTGTTTCTTCCTGAAAGTAAGATTCACATCCATGCTTACAAGTTAAAATAACAGAAGTGCCAATAAGAGTCGAGGCATTTTTTCCTTTTTTCTCCTCTTTGATTTTTAATGTATAAGTGCCATCAGGAAGTCCAATCCATTCATAAGCATTTTCATCATTTGTAGATTTTGTATGTATTATAATAGAATCTGAAATCATAAAGCAAGAAAGCAATCCAATACCAAACCGTCCAATATAATCTTCAGGTAACTGCTCCTCTAAAAAATTGCGTTTAGAGGATTGTCCAATAACAGAAAGAAAATGATGAATTTCTTTTTCTGTAAGTCCTGCTCCATTATCAGTAAATATTATTTTTTTATTAGGCAGGAGTTGAATTTGAATAACTCCTTTCTTCCATTCGGGTTCTCTTTTTTGCCGCAAAGTAATCGCATCCACACCATTTTGCAAAAGTTCTCGTAAAAATACATCGGCTGTTTTATATAAATGGTTGGATAGAATGTCTAACATACCACTTAGATTTACTTGAAAATGATAGTTTTTTCCCATAAATAAAGAGCATCTCCTTTCAAAAATAGATAAGGTTAAAAAAAATAAGAATGTTTGTTCTTCTTTTATTATATCAGATTTTCCAGAAAATGCTATATTTTTTTGTATTTTATAAAGAATATTTTCTATGCAGATGATTTTTTTATGCTTTTTTTATTTTTTATTAAGGGTATAGGAGAGGAATAAAAAATCGTAAGATCATCATTACAATCATAAAATGCATATTTCTCTATAGATACTATATTGTCTGGTATGGTAACAGAAGTTAAGTATTGGCAGTGAATAAAAGCATAATTCATGATAGAGGTTACATTTTTTGGAATGATATAAGCTTTTTCTTTTTTGCTGGCAGGATAAAAAATTAAATTAAGACCTACTTTTGTTTTTTTAAATAAAACACCATCAAAAGAAATATAGGTATCCTTACCATTTACAATGATTTCTTTTAAAGAAGGACAGGAGTCAAACATATTTGGCATAATATTTTTCACATTACTTGGAATTGTAATACGAATTAAATGAGCACAGTTAATAAATAAAAAGTCACCAAGTCCTGTAACACTGTCTGGTATGGTAAGTTCTGTTAAGCTACTACAGTCTGCAAATGCTGCTTTTCCAATTATTGTTACATGGTTTGGTATAGTAAGTGTTTTTAGACTTTTACAGCCAAGAAATACCCAGTCACCAAGTTCTGTAACGCTATTTGGTATAGCAATTGATTTTAAATGGGTACAGTCACAAAAAATACGGTTTTCCAATTTCTTTATACCATAAGGAAGTGTAATAGAAGTTAAATTTTTGCAGCCAAGAAATGCAGCCCTTGCAATCTCTGTTACATTTTCAGGAAGAATGCAGTTACCTTTTTTATTTGTAGGGCAGAATTTTAATTTAAGACAAGAGTTAGTTTGATCATATTCATATAAAAGACCATCGATGGTTTTGTATTTTTTATTTTTAGATGTAATAAGAATTTCTTTTAAAGAGGGACAATGATAAAAAGCAAGATCTTCTATCATAGTAGCATTACCTGTAATGATAATACTGCTTAAATGATTGCAGCTATAAAAAGCTCCACTTTTTATGGTAATAACACTATTAGGAAGAATAACCTTAGTGAGATTTTTATTGCCTGCGAAAGCATTGTTATTAACAATAGTTACATTATCTGGAATTACTACTGTTTTAGCAGTACCATTATAATATAATAATATAGTATCTCTTATAATAAAATCTATAGTAGTTATTGCCTTTGCACATTTCTTTTTCATAAGCCATTTCCCCTTGTTGCCTAATGCTGTTTGTGACAATGGATATTATACTCATGAGCGAAAAATTTTTCCTCTTTTCGCTCATGAGTTTGTGCCGACCGCAGCCACGAAGTGGCTTATTTCTTGTCGTGCCCATTCGGGCATGACCTGCCTTGTGCGGTCGTGCACATCACTTTATACTAAGCGGTCATGTTTTTCGACCGCTAGTATAATAGCATTAGGCATGATATTTTGCTGTTTTTTTATTTATTTTAACATATAGAAACAGCAAATTCAAGTAAAAAACATTAAGTAAAAACGAAATATCGTATTACTTATAATTATTTTTTGGGGATTTATTTACAGTTAGAACTTTTACAGTATGTTTTTAAAAAACAGTCATCACATTTTGGACTTCTTGCAGTACAGATCGTTCTTCCTAGTCTTATAATATGGATATTATAAAGAATCCAATGATCTTTTGGCAAAATTTTCATTAATTCAAATTCAATTTTTACTGGATCTTGTTCTTTTGTAAATCCAAGTTTATTAGAAATTCGTTTCACATGAGTATCAACAACAATACTGGGATCATCATAAATATTCCCACGAATTACATTAGCAGTTTTGCGTCCTACGCCTGCTAGTGTAATTAAATCTTCTAATTTTTTTGGAACTTCTCCATGATATACTTCTATAAGTCGTTTAGAACAGGCAATAATATTTTTTGCTTTATTTTTATAAAATCCTGCTGTTTTAATATCCTGTTCTAATTCTTCTTGTTTGGCATTTGCAAATGATTCCAAATTTGGATATTTACAGAATAAATCTTTTGTAATAATATTAACTCTGGCATCCGTACATTGTGCACTTAATATGGTAGCAATTAAAAGCTGCCAAGCACTTTCATGGTTAAGATAACATTTCTTATCAGTTCCATATTCCTTATCAAGAACTGCAAGGATATTTTTTATACGTTCTCGTTCAGCCTTTGTAATTCTTTTTGCCATAGATTTCTTTCCTTTTTTGTTTTAAGATTTCTTTCTTTTTTTGCTTTTTATGAATTAATGACATCACTCATATCATACATACCTGCTGGTTTTCCCTTTAAGAATTTTGCAGCAGAAATAGCACCTTTTGCAAAAATAGCTTTGGAATATGCCGTATGTTTTATTTCTACAACTTCATCAATACCAGCAAAAATAATTTCATGTTCACCAACAATTGAACCGCCTCGTACAGAGGAAATACCAAGTTCTTTTTTTTCTCTTTTTTGGCGTAGTTTGGAACGATCATAGCGATATTCATATTGATGTTCCATAGCTTCATTGATAGAATCGGCAAGTGCTAGAGCAGTACCAGAGGGTGCATCTAATTTTTGATTATGGTGCTTTTCTACAATTTCAATATCAAAATCGGCACTTGCCAATATTTTTGCTGCATCTTGTACAAGTTTTAAAAGCATATTAATTCCAAGTGACATATTAGCAGAACGAAGCACTGCTACTTTACGGCTTGTTTCTGCTGTTTTTGCAATTTGTTCTTCGCTAAGTCCTGTTGTGCATAAAACAACGGGAATTTGTCTTGTTGCTGCATAATCAAGTAATTTATCAACTGCCTTTGCAGAGGCAAAATCAATGATAGCATCTGCTTTTTCTGTGCAGTCATTAATATCTGTATAGACAGGATATCCATTCTCTTTATTATTTATAATATCAATTCCAGCGATGATTTCTGCATTTTCATCTTTGGCTACAATCTCAGAAATTACCTGCCCCATATGTCCATTGCAGCCATGCATTATTATTTTTGTCATCTGTTTTTTCCTTCCTTTCTTTTCGATAGCTTTTTTTAATTTGTTTTTTGCTTCTATAATAAGGATTATAAGATTCCGACTTTTTTCATTTCACGTTCAAGGATAGCAGCATTTGCTTCTGACATTTCTGTTAAAGGGCTTCTTAAAACACCAGTGCAATATTTCATATCCTGTAATGCCTTTTTTACAGGAATTGGATTGACTTCAAGGAAAAGTGCTTTCATCAAAGCAAGGTAGCGAAGCTGTAAGGTAAGACTTTCTTTTATATTGCCTTCTAAATAATTTGCTACAATATCATGTGTTTCTTTTGGTATTATATTGGAAACAACGGAAATAACACCAAGACCGCCAAGAGAAAGGATTGGTACAATTTGATCGTCATTTCCAGAATAGATATCGATACACCCTTCGGAAAGACTGGCAAGCTTTGCTACTTGAGAAATGTCACCACTTGCTTCCTTGATTGCTACAATATTGTCTACTTCTTTTGCAAGTTTTACCGCAGTTTCTGGTAAAATATTGCAACCAGTACGGCTTGGTACATTGTAGAGAATTGCTGGAATATCAATTGTTTTTGCTGTTTGCGTAAAATGTTGTATCAGTCCCGCCTGTGTTGCTTTATTATAGTAAGGTGTGACTAAAAGCACAGCATCAGCACCTGCCTTTTGTGCTTCCTGTGATAGATAAGAAGCGGTTTTTGTACAATTAGAACCAGTTCCTGCAATCACAGGCACACGTTTTTTTACATAGGAAATACAAGCCCGAATACATTCAATATGTTCTTCATGAGTCAATGTGGAAGCCTCTCCTGTTGTACCACAAATAACGATTGCATCTGTGCCATTTTCAATTTGGAAATTAATCAATTTTTCTAGTTGATCAAAATCTACAGTATCATCTTCTTTCATTGGTGTAATAATTGCAGTTGCTGCACCTGTAAAAATTGCCATAGTTTTTCCTCCATTCTTCCGCATAAGCGGTATTTGCTAATCAGGATTGATAAATTATTATAAGAACCCCATAATATATGTTTATGCCGTTCCTTTTTAACTGTTCCATTTATAAAAGAAAAAGGATCGGCAATAAGAGCCAATCCTATGAATACAAAGAAAGATAATATTTCTTTTAAAATTCTAAGTAGCTCTCCATCTTGCGATGACAGTTACAGATATATTGTACCTGTACCCAGAAGAAACGCATCATGGTACGTTCCATCTTCGGCGTTTTTTCCTTTCTGCCGGTTTCTTCTATGCCTGACATATCTACCGGAATACTGATAAAAAACGCACCTCTACAAGAAATAGGGTAGCACTCATAATAGAATTTGTCAAGGAGAAATATATATTTTTTATACTTCTTTTCTTTACAATAAAAGGAAAATGCCAAAAGAAATCTTTTGGATTACTTTTGGCATAAAGTTAAAATTTTTTATTATATTGTCAGCCTTTTATATTTTTAAGAAATAAAAAGAAAGTAGCGTTAAGAAAAAAGGATTGGAAAAGAGTTCGAGTAAAAACAGGCTGATATTCTTCTGAAGTCATAGAAAATTAGATAGTTTGCAAAAATCTTCTGAATTATATAAATGAAAATCAAGAACTAGTCGGGTTCATTTGTAAATGCTACAATGTCATTTGGGGTACACTCTAGTATTCTGCATAATTTTTCCATAGTAATCACAGTGATATTTTTATTTTTCTTTAAAGTATCTAAAGTTTTATGATCAATACCAGATTTTAATAAACGATATTGAGAAAACTCCTTTTCTTTCATGGTAGACCATAGAGGACTGTAATCAAGCATATAAATCACCCACCTGAACTTAGTATTTGAAATTGTAGGTTCGCCATAAGCGAATATGTAGGCTGTCTTTTATAACTGCATATTAGAACAGTCGATAAAATTCGCAAAAAATGCGAAGGTTCATTTCTTCGTATAAATTATAGAGGAAAAAATATCGAAAGAATATTGTGGAGATATCCGCAATGAAAAGGAAAAAAGAAAAAATATATTTTGCATTTTACAAAAAAACGTGTATAATTACTGCAAGCTACAAGTAATAGAAAAAAGAAGATTAAGAAAGGATAGAAACAATGGAAAAACCATACCAACAAGATAAAATTGTTGCCGTAGATGTAGAAACAACAGGATTATCTGCTGGACTTGATGAGATAATAGAAATTGGGGCAGTTCTTATCAGCAATGGAAAATTAGATAAGACATATCATAGTCTTATTTGCCCAAAAAAAGTGATACCAAGAGAAATTACAAAATTAACAGGAATTACATGGGAAATGGTAAAAAAAGCATGTCCTATCGAACATGTTTTACCCGAATTTTTAAAATTTGCAGGTAATTTTCCATTACTTGGACATAATCTACCATTTGATTACAGTTTTTTAAAAGCTGCTTGTATGCAACAAAAAATTTCTTTTGAAAGAAAAGGAATCGATACATTGCGGCTTGCGAGAATTTTATTACCATCATTAGAGAAAAAAACATTATCTTTTGTAGCCGATTTTTATGAAATTGATATAGAAAAATCACATCGTGCAAGTTATGATGCGATTTCTTGTGCAAAGATTTATTTAAAAATGTTAGAGAAATTTGGAAACTTACCGGGAAAACAAGAGCTATTTTTTCCGCAAGAATTAAAAACAAAGATAAAAAAATCAGAATCTGCTACTGCAAAGCAAAAAAAATACTTGCTTGATCTGTTGAAATATCATAAAATAGAGGAGGTTTCGTTAGAACGTCTTACAAAAAGCGAAGCCTCCATGTTGATTGATTATTTTAAAAGTGGACAGTTGGAAAAGGCAACTGCTATTTTGGCAGCCTTTCCTTAAGTTGACGAAGGATAGAATCTTTCATTAGGGTATGAAGGTTTTGGACAACATCCATCAAATCCTGAATGGAGATATAGTCTTGTTCTTCCTGATAGATATCGGCAAGAAGCGTATAGGATTTACTGATATCACAACCAAGATAGATACTATATTCCAAAACTGTTTTTGCATCTGCCTTTTTGCCATGTTCATATAAAAGAATGGCCCATTTTTTTAAAAGTTGTTGTAATTGCTGGAAGTTTTGATCATACCTTGCAATAAGCTGAAAATTTCCAGAACCATAGGTAAGTTTGATATCTGTATTGGTCATATCAGAGACATTTAAAATGGGTTCTTTTGATAAGGAAGTGATTTGCTGTTGAATTTCTTGTTCCTGTGGATCATCTACGGTAGAAAATGGTAACTGTTCTAATGGGATTTTAATATAATCATCTACAGGAAGTGGTTTTTTTCGGGTGAAATTTGCTTTGCGTTCACGTTCCCAAAAGGCAGCGGAAGCTTCTGACTCTTGATTGCTGTTTTTCATTAATTTAAATTGCAATACAAAAACCCAGATTAAAACAAAAATAATCGTTCTAAGAACCATAAATAAGATAACTCCTTTCTTTAAGGGGGAAGATTTTAAAAGTAACAAGGTAGCCAATGATATTTTTAAATTATGCAAAAGGCAAATAGAAAGGAAGGATAGCATGATTAATTTTCATGACAAAAAAACAAAACAAACAATTTCTGTTATTATTGTAATTATTTTGATTATTGTAATGGTAGTTCCAATATGCTTAAGCGTTATTTACCAATAATATTGTAAAATTTTTGAAATTTTTATCTAAGAAAGATAAAATAAGCAAAAACGGAAATACTATCCTCATTCATGTACAATGTACCTAAAATGAAGGAAAATGTCAAATAGGAATTGTTTTTAAAAACAATTTATTTCTTGTAGGGTATGACCTATTTTTGGAGGATGGAGAGAAATGGAAAGAAACATGCGGTTCGTAGTATGTTTTCTGCTGTGTAGTATGATAATGGCAGGACATGCACAAGCTAAAAATGTAGTTAGTGAAGGTGTTTTTATTGATGGTATTGATTTTAGTGGATTGACAGGACATGAGGCAGTAAAAGCAGAGGAGAATTACTTAAAAGATCTTGCGAAAACAAAAGTTACAGTCACAATTAATGGTGAGCAATCAGCAGTTACAACACTTGCTGATTTAGGATTTGAGTGCAAAGAAGATCTTGCCAAAAAAGCTGCAAATATTGGCAAGGAAGGGAATCTATTGGAACGCTATATGGAAACAAAGGATATAGAGGAAAAAACGATTGTCTATGAACATTCTTTTTCTTTAGATACGGAATTAATTCGTAGTTTTGTTTCTAAGGAATGTTCTAAATACAATACAGAGCCAAAGAATGCACAAATTCATCAAAGGCAGGGAAAACCATTAATTAAAAATTCAAAAAGTGGCAGCAAGGTTGTGGAAGATGAAACAGTAGAAAAAATTAGAAGAACAATTTTAGAAGATTGGGATAGAACTTCAGAGCTTGTCATTCCAGCGATTACAGTAGAAGTAATGCCAATATTTGATTCTGCAAAAGCAAAAGAATGCAGTGATCTTTTAGGGGAATTTTCATCAGGATATCATTCTTCTAATGATAATCGAACAAAAAATTTGCAAAATGCAGCAAAGTTGATTGATGGAACAATTATGTTCCCAAAAGAGGAATTTTCCATGTATCAGGCTCTTTATCCAATTACAGAGGAAAATGGATTTAAAAAAGCAGGTTCTTATGCAGGCGGAAAAGTAGTGGAGAGTGTTGGTGGCGGAATTTGTCAAGCAACAACAGCATTATATAATGCTGTCTTATGGGCAGAGCTAAATGTAATACAAAGGAATCCGCATTCTATGACAGTCAGTTATGCAGAACCAAGCAAGGATGCAGCAATTGCAGGAACTTATAAGGATTTAAAGTTTTCCAATAATGGAAGTAGCCCAATTTATATAGAAGCAGTAACAGAAAATAAAGCAATTTCTTTTCGTATTTGGGGTAAGGAAGTGCGTCCACAAGACCGTACCATAGAATATGTTTCCAAAGTATTAGAGACAATAAAACCGGGGGAGGATATTATTACAGAAGATCCCAATATGCCAAAGGGCGAAAAAGTAGTAACTCAGCAAGCTTATACAGGATATAAGACAGAATTATATAAAATTACATC
>CAJTJZ010000008.1:28046-83695 GCA_910576895.1 uncultured Lachnospiraceae bacterium
TAGATGGAAAAGAGGAAAAAAGAGAAAAAGTAAATTATAGTGAATATACGGCAACACCAAGATATGTGACAATAGGAACGAAAACAGCAAAGGGAAAACATCAAGATAATTCCCAAGAAGAAACAAAAAAAGAGGAAAGAAAATTAGGAAATTATACAGATGGATTAAAAAAAGCGGCAACTTCCATAGAAACACAGGAATAGCAAAGAAGTGTTGTTTTTATAAAAAAGGATAAGGAATGATGAAGATTTTTATCAGTATCTTATCCTTTTCATACATAATTTTGTCTGGAGGATAAAACGTGGAAATAGGAAGAGTGAAAGAAACAATTAAAAAAAGGGCAATTTTAAAAAAAATGGAACATTGTTATCAAAAAGAAAGTTCTTCCGATATCATTACGGTTTCCGATACAGCTACTGCACCTGTATGGTTATTAGAGGAAGAAAGAAGTGATTACATAAAAGTACAAATAGAAGCTGTTTTTAATCAGCTTTCTATTCTATCTGCAAAGCCCATGATGATGACCGTTTTCATTATGTTACCAGAACAGACAGAGGAAATTTGTCTTCGTTTTTTGATGGATTGTCTTGTAGGGATTGCAGAGAAAAAGCAAATAAAAATTTCTGATGTAAAGGCAGAATGTTCTCCAGATGTAATAAATACAGTTCTTTTTCTGACTATTTTTGGAAGAAAAGAGAGTGAGAGCCTGCCTTTTTATAATGTTAAGGCTTTTTTACCGGGCAAAGAACTTGTTATGGTCGGTACTGCTGCACTAGAAGGAACAATTATGTTAGAAAATGCTGGGAGAACGATATTAGAACAAAGATTTTCCAGACGTTTTTTGGAAAGAGTAAGAAGTCTGTCATCAAAAATGGAGCTAGAGAATAAGCTGGAAGTAATCAAAACAAGGAAAGATATTGGTATTTATTATATAGGAAGAACTGGTGTTTTTGGTGCACTTTGGGAAATTGCTTCTATTACAAAGAAAGGATTTTTAGTAGAAAGAAAGGAGATTCCTATTTATCAGGAAACCATTGAATTATGTGAGTTTTTTGATGTAAATCCTTATATGCTTCGCTCCGGAAGTGCATGGATACTTGCATTAAATCAAGGTAGAACATTTGTGGAAAAATGTAAATCTTATGGGATAGAAGCCGCTATTATTGGAACAATGGAAAGTAATGCAGATAAGCTTGTATGTAATGGAGAAGATTGTTGTTATCTTACAATGCCAACAGCAGTAAAACTTAGACAACATCAACCAAAAGGGTTGCAGTTTATATATTAATTTTGATTATAAGCGAAAAATTCGCAGAAATGAGGCAAAAAGAATATGAGAAAGAAAATTTTAAAGACAATTGATAAAAACAGCCATCTAACACCAAAAGAATTGGCAGTAAGACTTGGGCAGACAGAAGAAGTGATAAGAAAAGAGATTCAGGCAATGGAAGCGGAACGGATTATTTGCGGTTATCCAACATTAATTAATTGGGAAAAAGCCGATTGTGAAATTGTGACAGCATTAATCGAAGTGAAGGTAACACCACAGCGTGGGCAAGGTTTTGATAAAATTGCAGAACGTATTTATAAATTTGATGAGGTGGACAGTGTATATTTAATGTCTGGCGGTTTTGATTTAACCGTTATTATTCAAGGAAAATCCATGAAAGAAGTTTCTTTATTTGTATCAGATAAACTTTCTACTATGGAGGCAGTTTTAAGTACAGCAACTCATTTTGTATTAAAAAAATATAAGGAACATGGAATTGCACTAGAGGGTGGAAAAAAAGAGAAAGAAAGGATGTTGATTACACCATGAGAAATCCAGTATCAAATATAATAGAAGAAATTCAGCCATCTGGTATACGAAAATTTTTTGATGTTGTTAGTGAAATGGAAGATGTGGTTTCCCTTGGTGTTGGCGAACCAGATTTTGATACACCATGGCATATTCGAGAAGAAGGAATTTATTCTTTAGAACAGGGAAGAACATTTTATACAAGCAATGCAGGATTAAAGGAGTTAAAAGAAGAAATTTCTTATTATTTGGAACGTAGATTTGATTTGCATTATAATCCAAAAGAAGAAATTATGGTAACGGTTGGTGGAAGTGAAGCAATTGATATTGCTATGAGAGCTATGGTTGATCCGGGTGATGAAGTATTAATTCCACAGCCATGTTTTGTATCTTATTTACCATGTGCACAGCTTGTACATGCAAAACCAGTGATTATTGAATTAAAAGAAGAAAATCAATTTAAGCTAACAAGACAGGAACTTTTCGATGCTATTACAGAGAAAACAAAAGTTCTTGTATTTCCATTTCCAAATAACCCAACAGGGAGTGTTATGTCTTATGAAGATTTAAAGGATTTAGTAGATATTATTATTGAAAAGGATTTATATGTAATTTCGGATGAAATTTATGCAGAACTTACTTATTCTGGAAATCATATATCTATTGCATCTTTTCCCGGAATGAAAGAACGCACTGTAGTTATTAATGGTTTCTCCAAAACATATGCTATGACTGGGTGGAGACTTGGATATGCTTGTGCACCAGAACGGATTTTAAAGCAAATGCTTAAAATTCATCAGTTTGCTATTATGTGTGCACCAACAACAAGTCAATATGCAGCAATAGAGGCATTGAGAAGCGGAGATAGCGATGTAGAACTTATGAGGGAAACATATGATCAACGAAGGCGATTTTTAATTCAGGCTTTGCGTGATATGGGATTAGAATGTTTTGAGCCATTTGGAGCTTTTTATGTATTTCCTTCCATTAAAAAACTTGGAATGACTTCAGATGAATTTGCAGAAAGACTTTTAAAAGAAGAAAAAGTTGCTGTTGTACCCGGAACAGCTTTTGGACTATGTGGCGAAGGGTTTTTGCGGATTTCTTATGCATATTCTATTGAAGATTTAAAAGTAGCTTTAGATCGAATGGAGCAGTTTGTGAAAAGGCATTTAACTCTTACTTATTAATTTTTGTAAGAAAAATTAATATTTTTCCAAAAAATATTGAACTCCTACCTACCTTTATGTTATGATACATACTATGAGAGATATTGTTACTGTTTATATAGAATAGATATTGCTACTATTATTTAATAGAGATAAATTTTCAGAAAACAGGAGGGATACAAGATGGCTGAAATGAATGCAGAACATATTAATCCTTTTTTGATATCAGCAACAAAGATTTTAAAAGATATGTGCTTTATTGACTGTAAAGTTGGAAAGCCTTTTTTGTCGGATTGCAAATTTAGTGATAATGCTGTTGTTATTGTAATCGGTATAACAGGTGAAATGCGTGGGCAGGTACTGATTGAAATGTGTCATGAGGTTGCTTGTAGTATTGCTTCTAAAATGTGTATGATGACAATAACGCAAATGGATGAGTTATCTCAAAGTGCAATTGGAGAACTTGGAAATATGATTATGGGAAATGCAGCAACGATTTTTTCAACAAAAGGGATTGGTATTGATATTACGCCACCAGTGATTGCAATTGGAGATATGTCATTTTCTAATTTGGAAACAAAAAATATATGTGTTCCGTTGATTTTTGATAATGATAAACGGATAGGTGTAAATATTGCATTAAGGTAAAGCATATTTTTCTTTCTTCCTGCATAGTAGAAATGAAAAGGCCTGTGCTTTTTGCATGGGTCTTCTTTCATGTATTATTAAAGGCAGAAGAAAAGATAAAAATAGATAAAGGAAGAAAATAGTCATGTTGAATATTGTATTACATGAACCAGAGATTCCTGCAAATACTGGAAATATTGGCAGAACTTGTGTAGCAGCAAATGCAAGACTGCATTTAATTGAGCCATTAGGATTTCGGATAAATGAAAAATCATTAAAACGTGCAGGACTGGATTATTGGGACAAGTTAGATGTCATGGTTTATGATAATTATGAAGATTTTTTATATAAAAATCAAGGTGCTAACATTTATATGGCAACAACAAAGGCAAGAAAAATTTATACAGAAGTAGTTTATGAACCAGATAGTTATATTATGTTTGGAAAGGAAAGTGCCGGAATTCCAGAAGAAATTTTAATAAAGCATCCTGACAATGCCATAAGGATTCCAATGATAGGAGATATTCGTTCCCTAAATTTAGGAAATTCTGTTGCTATTGTATTATATGAGGCACTTCGGCAAAATGGTTTTAAATCTATGAATTTAAAAGGAGAACTTCATAATCTAAAATGGTCTTAGAAGTTATTTGTAAAATAAATTTTATAATAAAATAAACATAAATTTATATATTCTATTTATAATTGGAGGTTTTTATTATGGCTGTTTTTGAAAATTGTACTATAGACTTTCCACACCCCAAAAAAATGTTGGCAGAAAAACCAAACTTTCATCCGGGTTTTAAAATGTCAGAGATTCCATCGGATAGTACATGGGGTGCACATGATCCAGCAATTTTTAAAGATCCGGAAACAGGATATTACTATGCATATTGTACTCATTATATTTTTTATCGTTCAAAAGATATGATAAACTGGGAAAATATGGGGAAAATTATGGAAAAGCCGCCAAAAGATGCGATAGAGTGGACAAGAAGTAAAGATATGTGGGCACCAGATATTATTAAGGTGGGAGATGAATATCGCCTATATTGCTCTAATTCTAGCTGGGGTGTGCAGCAATCCATTATTTTTCTTGCTGTATCAAATCATGCGGAAGGGCCATTTCTTCCAAGGGGAACAGTATTAAAAACAGATGATACGATGCCAGTCAATGGCATTGATGCTAATCTTGTAATAGAAGAGGAAACAGGGATTCCTTATATGGTATATGGATCTTTCTGGGGCGGCTGTCATATTTTAAAGCTCGATAAAGAAACAGGACTTGCTGCAGAAGCAGGTGTTGGAACTTGTCTTGCAAGACGACCAAAATTTATGGATACAGCAGTAGAAGGACCTTATATACGTTATCATAAAGAAACAGGATATTATTACTTATTTGTTTCTTATGGTTCTCTTCATAATGATTATAATATTCGTGTTGGCAGAAGTAAATGTATTACAGGTCCTTATCTTGATCATAATGGCAGAGCTATGACAGATTTAGATGATATAGATAATAGTCTTGGATTTATGCCAATGTGCGGATATCATTTTGAGGGAGATAAAGCTTATATGGGACCGGGGCATAATTCTGTACTTTGTGATGATGATGGACGTTGGTATTTATTTTGCCATATTCGAGAAGCAGATTTTAAATATCCACAGCTTTCTAATATGCATATTTATCAAATGTTTTTTACAGAAGATGGTTGGCCAGTTGTAAATCCTATGCGGTATGCAGGAGAAAGACGGCAAAAGATAGAAAGAAAAGATATTGTTGGAAGATATGATAGAATCCGTTTAGCTCCGGCAATGCCACAGGGAGTAACAAATTCTGTATCCTTAAAATTAAATCAAAATGGACGTATGGAATGTTGTTCGATTATTGGAACATGGAAGATGAAAGGGGAAGATATGATAGAACTTCAATATGGACCAATAAAAGAAACATTATTTGTATGTCCCGCATGGGATTGGGAAAGGATGGAGCCAACGCTTGCATTAACTGGAACAGATAATCAGGGAATTTGTATCTTTGGACGGAAAATAACTGTGAAGAAAACAGTAAAAGGAAATGTTTAATATCAAAAGTTTGCAATCCATTGATATAAAACAGCATAAAGTTCTCTAATATAATATGTTGGCAAGAGATGGAAAAGTGTTTGTCCATTAATACTATAAGGAGTAAATCCTGCATTTTTCGCTAGAAGACTTGCACGATATTGATGAAATTCATTTGTGATAATAGTAATTTCCTTTTCTGTCTGTATTTGTTGTAGAATCTTTTTGGAGTATTCAATATTTTGCTTGGTATTTTCAGATTGATCTTCAAGGTAAAGTCGCTTTTCTGAAATTCCATGTGTTGTTAAATATTCAAACATACATTGAGCCTCGGTGATATCTTCGCCGGGGCCTTTTCCGCCGGAAAGAACAGCATTTGCAGAAGGGTTTTCTTCTAAATAATGTAAGGCTGCTTTTAGCCTTCTTTGTAACATAAGAGATGGGCTAGTACCATGAACAGCACAGCCAAGAACAATGGCATTTGTATTTTTAGGGGGCTTTTGAAAGGCAGCATTAACAAGACATACTGTGATGATAATAGTAAGTAAGAGAATAAGAAAACAGAGGATACCTGAAAGGGATAATATAATTTTTCCAATCGGTTTTTTCCAAAAACAGGCAATGATATGATTAATTTTTGGAAAGAATAGTCCATAGATAATAAGGAAAAGAGAAATTATCATTCCCGTTACATTACCTAAATTAACAATGGATTTAAAAAATGGGGCAAGAAATAAAAGAGCACTAAAAAGACCAAAAATAAGAATAGGTATTGAAATTTGTGTTTTATGCATAAAATTACCTCCTAAGTAATTGTTTTTTATGACTATAAAAAAAGTAGAAAAATATCAAATTTTTATTATATGTAGTATAGGCAAGGAACTATTTTCTGTCAAGGTATATAAGAAGATGATTTTTTAAAAGGGATAAAAATTTTTGTACAAAAAGGAACGTTTTGTGTTATAGTATAATAAGAGTAGAGGGAAAATAAAGAAGAAAAGAAAGAAAAAGATAAATGGTAGGAGGAAGAAAAATGAATCTTGCGGAGCGTTATATTGAATATACAAAAAATTTAGCACAGATAGATCCGCAAAAAGGATGGGGAAAAATGCAGCTTGGTTTTCGGGCAAATTGTCTGCGGACAGGTTTTTTGCCAGATAAACAAATTACAAAAGGCTATCAGAAATTAGAAGATATGATGATGAAATTTGTTGCAAGTGCATTAAATCATAAAAGGAGTTATCTATGGGGAAATATTTTTGCACCTTGTGAAATTTTTGAAAGTATGGGACTTTCGATGCTTTCCATAGAATGTTTAAGCTGTTATTTAACAGGATTTCATATGGAGGAATATTTTATTGATTATGCACAATCTTTAGGAATTGCACCAACACTTTGTTCTTATCATAAAACATTTGTAGGAGCAGTTGCAAGTCAAGTTGTGCCAGCCCCATCATTTGCTGTTACAACTTCTCTTACTTGTGATGGAAATTTAAATACCTTTCGATATTTAGAAAAAAAAGTGGGCGTACCTTTCTTTTTATTAGATGTTCCATATCAAGATGATGATGAGTCAGTTTCTTATTTAGCAGAACAGTTAAAAGATATGATAATCTATATCGAAAAAAGTTTAGGCTGTCATTGTGATATGGAAAAATTAAAAAAGTCCTTAGAAATTGAAAATCAAACAAGAAAAGAACTTCGGAAGTTTGCAAATCTTTTGCAGAAACATTATTATCCGGGAAGAATTATTCATCAACTATATTTAATGATGGGAACACATTTAATGATGGGAAGGCAGGAATTTCTTGAATTAGTGCAATTTATGATAGAAGAAATAAAACATTGTCCGCCTTTTTTGGGAAAACGAATTTTATGGGTGCATCTCTTGCCATTTTATCAGGAAAGCTTAAAGAAGTATTTTGATTGCAGTAAAGACTATCAAATTTTTGCAGCAGATATTATTCTTGACACGATGGAAGAAATGAATCCTAATCAGCCTTTGGAAAGTCTTGCAAAGAAATTATTGCATAATGTTTTTAATGGTTCTTATAAACATAAAGCAAATTATATAAAGGAAATGGCAGATATTTTTAAACCTGATGCAGCAATTCATTTTTGTCACTGGGGATGTAAACAGGCAGATGGCGGCAGTGCTATGTTAAAAGAAGCATTAAAACAGGAAAACATACCAATGCTAATTCTTGATGGAGATGGAATTGATAAAAGAAATAGTCATGATGGGCAAATTAAAACAAGATTAGAAGCATTTCTTGAGATGATAGGAGAGATCTAATATGATTGGTTATATTTGTAAGTATACCCCTATTGAAATTTTTGAAGCTTTTGGTAAAGAAGTAAAGAAAATTGAACCAGATGTAGCAAATTTTAATCAAGCAGATACTTTGCTTCATCCTAATTTATGTAGTTTTGCAAAAGGAATTGTAGAAACTATTTTAGAACAAGGGCAAGATTATGAAGCAATTATCTTAACAACTTGTTGTGATAGTATTCGCAGAGTCTATGATGTATTAAAAGAGAAATTATTAAATACTTTTGTTTATATTTTAGATGTTCCAAGAATTGCAGGACACGCTGGGTGTTCTTTATATGAAAAACGAATACGGGAAATGCTTCAAAAATATGAAGAATTTTCTGGAGAAGTTTTTGATGAAAAAATATTGGAGAAAATTCTTAAACAGAAGATACAAGAAAAGGAAGAAAAGAAAGAACATATAAATCAAGATTTGCATAACATGAAAAGAGATAAAAATATAAAAATCGGTATTTTAGGTGCAAGAGCAAATCCAGCAATTTATAAAATTTTAGAGAATCGTCCAGTGACAATTTTATTTGATTTAACTTGTACAGGCTTTGGAAGAAGGCTTTCTTTAGAAAAGGATGTATTTCCTAGTTATATTAGAGGATTATTAGGGCAATTTCCCTGTATGCGAATGAAAGCAGCATCGAATCGAGACCAAATGATTCAAAAATATGCAGATCTTGCAGATGGTATTATTTATCATACAGTACAGTTTTGTGATAATTATTCCTATGAATATGCATGGCTGAAAGAAACATTAAAAAAGCCAATGCTTCTTTTGGAAACAGATTATAGTAAACAAAGTTATGGGCAGATCTTAACACGTATGGAAGCATTTTTAGAATCATTATCTTTGCCTCATGTGGCAGCAGTAAATAGAAATCGTAAAATAGAAAAGAAAACATATGCAAAGAAGACGGAGGGCGATAAGATGTATGTACTTGGAATTGATAGTGGTTCTACTTCCACAAATGCAGTCATTCTTAATGAAAATCAAGAAATGAAAGCATTTTCTGTAGTACGAACAGGAGCGAAAGCAGGAGAAAGTGCAGAGCGTGTAGTAAAGGAAGTATTAGAAAAGGCGAAATTAAAACGGGAGCAGATTTCCTATATTGTATCCACAGGATATGGACGAGTTAGTATTCCTTTTGCAGATGAAACAGTAACAGAAATTAGTTGTCATGGGAAAGGGGCTCATTATTTTAATCCAAATGTGCGTACTATTTTAGATATTGGAGGACAGGACAGTAAAGTAATTAAATTAGATTCAGAAGGAGAAGTCATAGATTTTGTAATGAATGATAAATGTGCAGCAGGAACAGGACGTTTTTTAGAAGCAATTGCTCGTACTTTAGAAGTAGAAATTGAAGAACTTGGAGCAATTGCTCTAAAATCAAAAGAGGAAATTATAATTACAAGTATGTGTACTGTATTTGCAGAATCCGAAGTGATTTCTCTAATTGCCAATAATAAAGAAAAAGCAGATATTGCAAATGGAATCTGTCATGCTATTGCATCAAAAGCGTTTTCTATGATAAGACGTGTAGGTTTAGAACCAGAAGTGATGATGACAGGAGGCGTGGCACAAAATCTTGGTGTTGTACATGCAGTAGAAGAAAAAATACAAAATAAATTATATATTTGCAAAGAACCAGAAATTGTTGGAGCAGTTGGGGCAGCAATGTATGCTATTTCTAAGTTAAGATAATAAAGAAAGATAGATAAAAATATGATAAAAATAGGAATTTGTGAAGATGATATTACACAACAAAAATATTTAAAACAGGAAATTACATTATATTATAAGCAAAAGAAACAGGAAATATTAGTAGAAACTTTTGAAAGTGCAGAGGAATTATTATTTTGTTATCCCATAGATTTACCATTTTTTTGTTTAATTTTAGATATTAAAATGAAAGAAATGAATGGTATGACCCTTGCAATGGAGATTCGGAAACGGGATAAGGAAATACAAATTATTTTTATTACAGGAGATAAGGATTTTGTTTTTGATGGTTATAAAGTGGGAGCTGTAAGATATATTTTAAAGCCATATCATAGTAATGAATTAATCGAAGCTTTAGAACATATAGAGTTACCAGAAAAAAATAAAGTGCAAGAAGCGTATTTTTGCTTAAATTATATGGGTGATTTTCTGAAATTAAAAAAATCGGATATTTTTTATGTGGAAGTAAAGGGACATTATATTTTTATTCAAACAAAAGATGGAGAATATAATTATAAGGAATCTATGAAAAAAATAAAAGAAGAACTAGTAGATAAAAGATTTGTAATGGCAAATCGTTCTATCTTAGTAAATGTACAAAATATTGAGAAAATCATAAAGTCAGAATGTATTCTTTGTGATGGAAAAAAAATTAAGGTAAGTCGGGGATGTTATAAATCTTTAAGTGAAGCTTTTATTGATTTTTATAAAGAATAAAGGTAATAAGGATAGGAATATAGGGAGCAGTCAAAAAACTGACTGCTTCCTATAAAGTAATTTAGATTTCTATTGTTTTTATAATATTAATTTTCTTCAAATCCAACCAAATCTGCATAGCTAAAATAATCAGAATCATCTAATTCTAATGTTTTATCTACATAATATTCCAGCCAATCAAGAAAATACATAGGTTTCTTATTTTTTGGATTTATTAGTGGTAAGATGCCTGCATCATTGGCAAGATCATAATACCAAACAGTTCCATAGGTATCTTTATCCTCTGTATTTACAATTAAAATACTATACATACCACAGCCTTCATGACATAAAAATAAATAGCCTGCATCTATATTGTTTTCTTCCGTTTCAAAAATAGCATCGTATTCTTCGTCAGAAAGTTGAAAAATATTTAATGGTTTTTCCATGGTATAGGGAAATTTCTCATTGATAGCAACATGAAATTCTGATGATTGTTCATTAAGACTATATAGACCATAAAATGGCTGTGTACCACCGTTTGCTATTGTAGTAATAAATTTTCTATAATCTTCGGGCAATGTAATATGATGGTTTTTTTCATAGTTTGCTACAACTTTTTCTGTTAGTGGTTTTTCCCATTTTGGAGGAAATTCCCCGCAGGGAAATTCTGGATTTTTTGTAGAGAGTTTTTTCATTTTTTCCATAATCGTATGGATTCGTTCATCAATATTCATTTAACAACTTCCTTTCCTGTAAAAAATGATAATATCATAGGTTACAAATGGTTTTAGCAGTTTTATAAAATTTTCTTTACAAATGATCGAAGGATTGCTATAATTTTATTATTTCTGTGGTTTGTCTTTAGTAGTGTTTTAAACATAGAAAAATCACGCTAAAGTTTTGGCTAATGGTCAGATGATATTCTATACTCACTTTAAATTAGTCAACTATTGTATGAACATTTGTTCTTTTTTCATTATACTATAAAGATTCAAGAAATTCAATATTAAATTTCAATTTTTTTATTTATGATAGATAAGAAAGGGAAATAAATATGTTAGTAATTACAATACTTTTTCTTATTATATTATTTTTTAATAAACGAAGGCAAGAACAGTATTTTTACGAATATCAGGATAAAATTATGTCGATGCAGTTAGAGGAAATAAATCATATTTATATGACTATGCGTGAATGGCGACATGATTATCATAATCATATGCAGAAAATTCGTGCACATTTAGCATTAAATGAATTGAAAGAAGTCAATGATTATATTGATCAAATGGAAACACAATTAAATACAATTGATTTAAAATATAAAACAGGAAATACTGGTATTGATGCTATTTTAAATAGTAAATTGACATTAGCGGAAGAAAATGGATTAGAGATTAAATGTGATGCAAAACTGCCAGAGCTTATACCAATTAATCAGGTAGATTTATGTATATTATTAGGAAATTTAATTGATAATGCAATTGAGGCTTGTGAAAAAATAGAAGGAAAACAGCGAAAATTTTTAAGAATTTATCTATGTGTTATGAAAAGTCAGTTATATATTTCTGTTAGTAATGCAACCAATGAAGTGGTACGAAAACTTGATAAGGAATATATTACAAATAAACGGGGAAATCATGGATATGGCTTGCGGCGTATTAATCTAATTGTAGAAAAATATAAAGGATTTATTAATCGTCAAAATGAACCGGGAGTTTTTGCAACAGAAGTTATGCTGCCATTTGAGGAATAAGCAAGTGGAGTAAGACTTCTGTTTCTTTATGAAAAGCAGTTTAGGAACGATTTTTTGCAATTTAGGAACTTTTTCCCTATGGATTTATATATTTGTTATACTTAAGATAAATTATATTGATGGTCAAAAGAACTGATTGTTCAGTATAAATAGAAATGGGGGAAAGAAAAAATGAAACAATATGGGCTTATTTCAAATATTATATTTATTTATAAAAATTTATTTCAATTCGAAAAAAAAACAAAGATACTATTACCAGTTTTTATTATTAGTCAGATTTTACTTGTGAGTGTTCCCGTTTTAATTCCTGCTAGAGCAGTCTATGTAATCGAACATAAACTTGGTATTACTGATTTTTTTTATGAAGTAGGGGCTTTGATTCTTTTTTATGGAATTTTATTGCTTGTACATCAAGTATCGGAACAGTTTTATCAGCACTATATAGTCATTTTTAGAACTTATGGGTTTATGGGAAAATTAATAGAAAAAAGTATGACAGGAGATTATTGTAACTGGGAATCAAATAAAAATCAAAAGCAGATTGGAAAAGCTGCTATGGCAATTGGAGGGAACGCTTTTGGAATCGAACGTGTTTATAGAGAATTACCAAATGCAATCATTCATTTTATTGGAATGATAGTATTTGGCGGAGCAATTCTTACGGTAGATATTCGTATTCTTTTTATCTTAGTTTTTATGCTTTTATGTAATCTGTATTTTAATCAATTTGCAAGAAATTATATGAATTCTGTTATGGAGGAAAATACAGAAATTTCAAGAAAAATGGGAATTATAGAGAGAAGTGCATTAGAACCCACTTTTGGAAAAGATGCCAGAATTTATCGAATGGAATCATGGTTACATCGTATTTTATTTGATTATAGGGATCAAGGATGTGCATGGCAGAAGCGTGTTGAAAAAAGGTGGTATCTGCCTGCAGCATCAGACACTATTTTTATAGCACTTCGTGATGGATTTGCTTATATTCTTTTTATTCGTATGGCATTTCGTGGTAAAATTTCTTTATCTGAACTTACACTTATGCTTGGTATTGTAGCAAGATTTTCTGATTGGATTTTTGGTTTTGTAAATGCTTGTATGGAAATAAAGACAGCAGATAAATTGATTGTGGAGTTTCGAAAAACATTAGATATGCCAGATAGTTTTCATCATAAAGAAATTTCCTTAGATCAAATGGAAACAGGGGATACAATAAAAGAAAAGAAAAGAAAGAAGATACAAACATCAATAAATAAAAATATAACTATACCAAAAATACAGTTAAAATTTGCACCAGAGATTGAACTTAAAGATGTTTCTTTTTGTTATGGAGAAGAAGAACAAGAGATATTGTCGGATATTAATCTTCATATTCATTCTGGTGAAAGAATTGCAATTGTTGGAGCAAATGGGGCTGGAAAAACAACACTTGTAAAACTTTTATGTGGTTTTTATCATCCAACAAAAGGGGAAATTTTTGTTAATCATAGATTAATTGAGGATTATATTATAGAAGATTATTTTAAAATGGTTGGAGTTGTATTTCAGGATATGGATATCTTATCGATTTCCATAGTGAGTATTGTATCAGGAAAAGAAAAAAAAGAAACTGATATGAAACGATTTTGGGAGGCTGTGGAACAAGCAGGGATTCGGAAAAAAATTGAAAGTTTGGAACAAAAAGAAGATACTTATCTTGGCTTGACTTTTGATGAACATGGTATTCAGCTTTCTGGTGGAGAAACACAAAAATTAATGTTGGCAAGATGTATTTATAAAAATGCACCATTTTTAATTCTTGATGAGCCAACATCAGCCCTTGATCCCATTGCAGAAAGTGCTATTTATGAGGAATATCATGATTTAACAGAAAAGAAAACAAGTATTTTTATTTCTCATCGACTTGCTAGTACAAAGTTTTGTGATAGGATTTTATTTTTAGAAAACGGGAAGATTATAGAAGAAGGAAGCCATCAAGAACTTTTGGATAAAAAAGGACGTTATGCAGAGATTTATCATATTCAAAGTCATTATTATAAGGAAGAAAAGAAGGGAGAAGAAAGCATATGAAAGAAAAAGAAAAAAAGAATGAATTTTATAAAATGCTGTATTTATTAGGATTTTTAAAAGAAATGAATCCATGGTTTTTTCCACTTTCTTTTCTAAGGAGTTTATGTTCTTGTGCAAGAACCGTATGTAATCTTATTATAACAGCAAAGACATTGGATAATATTATCATTGGAAAATCAGAGAAAGAAGTTCTTTTTTTTGTAATTATTATGGTGGTTTCTAATATGATATTAACACTTCTTATGCATGCAATAGATAAAATATTAATTGTAATAGGAAGAAAAATAGGGGATACGGCTGACATTATGATAACAAAAAAAGCTTTAACTATGGATTATCAGATATTAGAAACGATAGAAATACAAAATAAGATTGAAAGTGTTAGAGAAGGAATGAATGCCAGAGGGGATTTTCGTACTTATTGTCAAAATATAACGCAAATGCTTTCTTGCTTTTTCTATGGAATTTCTGCATTTCTTATTTTACTAAAGCTTGTTTTTCAAGTAAAAGAAGCAGGACTTGTTTTATTTTTTTTAATTTTCATTGTAGCTATTTTTAATTTTAAGATGTTAAAGAAAGCAAATCAGATGGAATATGATTTTTTTCAAGATTGTATTCCGCTAAATCGGGAATTTCGATTTTTTTATAATTTTATTCAAGATTATCATAAAGGAAAACAGGTAAGAATTTATGATATGACTTCTATGTTATTACATATGATGAAAGAAAGAGAAAATTATTCTATGAAAAAATTAAGAAAAAATAGAGAAAAACAAGTTTGCTATCAATCAAAAATGCAAATAGTAAATTCCTGTTTGATTCTCTTTATTAGTTATCTTTTTGTAGGAATAAAAACAATTCAGGGTGAGATTTCGATTGGTAATATGACATTATATGTTGGTGCAATTACAAGTTTTGTACAAGCAATTACAGAATTTATTTCTTTTTCCTCTTATGTAGTAACAGGAAGTAAATATCTTTGTAATTATACAGAATTTTTAGAATTAAAAAATGAAAAATATCAAGGAACATTGCCAATTGAAAAACGGTTAGATAATGAATATGAATTAGAATTTCGGAATGTATCTTTTCATTATCCAAATAGTAAAGAAGATATATTAAAACATATTACAGCAAAAATAAAAGTGGGAGGAAAAATGGCAATTGTAGGGAGAAACGGTTCAGGAAAGTCCACATTTATTAAGCTGTTATGTCGTCTTTATGATCCAACAGAAGGTGAAATTTTATTAAATAATATTGACATTCGAAAATATGATTATGATGAATATAGACGAATTTTCAGTGTAGTATTTCAAGATTTTAAATTACTTTCTTTTTCTATTGCAGGAAATGTAGCAGCAGATACTTCTTATGATAAAGAAAAGGTGTGGCTTTGTCTTAAAAAAACAGGACTTTCTGAAAGAGTAAAGGAAATGCCAAAAGGAATCGAAACAGTGATTTATAAGCAGGAAGAGGAAGGCGTGGAAATTTCTGGTGGTGAGGAACAAAAATTAGCCATTGCAAGAGCATTATATAAAGATGCTGCTATTATGATACTTGATGAGCCAACAGCAGCTCTTGATCCTATTTCTGAATTGGAAATTTATGAACAATTTAATGAAATGGTGCAGGAAAAAACAGCGATTTATATTTCACATCGTATGTCAAGCTGTCGATTTTGTGAAAATATTCTTGTTTTTGATGATGGAAATATGATACAGCATGGCAGTCATGAAGAATTATTAAAACAAGAGAAAGGACTTTATGCAAAGCTTTGGAATGCACAAGCACAATATTATAAGAGATAGTCTTGTGCTTTCTATTATGCTACGGTATAATATGATGTGCACGACCGCATAAGGTAGGTCATGCCCATTTGAGCATGACAAGAAGTAAGCTATTTCGTGGCTGCGGTCGGCACGAACTCACGAGCGAAAAAAGGAAAAATTTTTCGCTCGTGAGTATAGTAGATTATATCACATTATTTCAAGTGAAAGAGGGAATATAATATGAGAAAGCTACAAAAAAATTTTAAACCGCTTCCAATTGGTGTAGATGATTTTCAAGAAATTATTATACAGGGATATTATTATATAGATAAGACATTGTTAATAAAAGAATTATTAGATTTAAAAGGAAAAGTGAATTTATTTACTAGACCACGCCGTTTTGGAAAAACATTAAATTTAAGTATGCTGCGATATTTTTTTGAAGATACTATGGAGCAGGAGAAAAATGAAAAAAATCAAGGATTATTTGTGGGATTAAATATTATGCAAGCAGGAGAAAAATATAGACAGAGCTCATGTTCTTTTCCTGTTATTTATTTTACATGGAAATCTGCAAAACAGAGTACCTTTTCTTCCGCTTATGCACAGATGGTATATGAAATTTCAAGAGAGTTTATAAGGCATAACTATTTATTAGAGAGTAGTTGTTTGATGAAAGGGGAAAAGCAGAAATTTTTAGATATTATAGAAAGAAAAGCAGGATATGATGATTATGCTTGTTCTTTAGAATTTTTAAGTAATTGTTTGTATCGGCATACAGGAAGAAAAGTTATTATTTTAATGGATGAATATGATGTCCCATTAGAAGGAGCTTATTCCAGAGGATTTTATCAGGAAATGACAGATTTTGTACGTTCTTTATTTGAATCTGCATTAAAAGATAATCTTTCTTTAGAATTTGCAGTATTAACAGGATGCTTACGTATTAGTAAAGAGAGTATTTTTACAGGACTGAATAATTTAAAAGTAATTTCTATACGAAATAGAGAATATAGTGAACATTTTGGATTCTTGGAACAAGAAGTAAAGGTAATGTTAGAATATTATGGAATGGGACTTCGTTATATGGATGTAAAAGAGTGGTATAATGGATATTATTTCGGTGATTCTAATTTATATAATCCGTGGTCAGTCATTAATTTTGTATCTTCTTTTGTTTCGTTTCCTGATACAAGACCAGAGCCATATTGGGCAAATACCAGTGCAAATGCTATTATTAAAGAAGTTTTAGTAAGAACAGATAAAAGAACAAAAGAACAAATAGAAAGATTAATTCATGGAGAAACCATTGTAATACAAGTAAAAGAAGAAGTAACTTATGAAGA
Organism: uncultured Lachnospiraceae bacterium; assembly: GCA_910576895.1. GTDB lineage: Bacteria > Bacillota > Clostridia > Lachnospirales > Lachnospiraceae > MGBC100174. Next base: position 45,388 of record CAJTJZ010000008.1, read on the forward strand.
CATTGGAAAAAGTAATTATAAAAAAGAAAATAAAAATAATGACTTTTGGAATTTTTTATTCTTAACAGGATATTTAACAAAAGTAAGAGAATTTCAGAAAGGAGAACTTACAAAAGAAGAAGAACAAAGACTTGGAATGATTAGTCGAAATGCAATTTATTTAGAAGTGAAGATTCCAAATAGAGAAGTAGAATTTATTTATGAAAATACAATTTCAGAATGGTTTGAAGAAGTGGCAGCGGGCAGTAGGGAAGAACTTTATATAGCAACAATACAGGCAGATGTAAATAAAATGAAAGAAATCATAGAGCATGTTTTAATGCAATCAATTAGTTTTTATGACAGTGCAGAAGCTTTTTATCATGGGTTTATGCTTGGACTATTTCAAAATTGGGATGACTATAAAATTAAGTCAAATAGGGAAAGTGGTATTGGAAGATCAGATTTAATTTTTTATCCAGAAAATATAGAAGCTCCAGCGATTATTATGGAGCTAAAATATGTAAAAAAAAGGAAAGAGATTTTACCTGTATGTGAAGAAGCATTAAAGCAAATAGAAGATAGAAAATATGATTATGAGTTTGTAGAAGATGGATATCATGTAATTAAATATGGAATTTGTTTTTGTGGGAAATCTTGTTTTGTGAAAGTGAAAAAATAAAGTAAGAAGTAAAAAAATTTATTAAATTGATAAAGGAGCGACTTTTTACATGAAAAAAAAGATGATTGATTTTTTATTAAATAATGCAAATCCATCAATAAAACTAAGAGTAAAAAAAGAAATTTTAAATAATATTTCAAAACAAGAAGAAATGAAATTGCAAGAACAGATATTGGAAGAAAAGATTATAAAGGTTATTGGAGAAAAGCAATTAGAGAATGGTTGGATTGGTTTAGGATTTCATGGAAGCAACAAGAATGCAGGTCGATATGACAATCAGGAAGTTGGAACGAAATACATGGGAGAAAAAGGATTAAAGGGAACAAAAATTTTGGATAATGCTATGGAGGCTTATAAAAAAACAGAATTTGTGGATATAGGTTCAGAATTTGAAATTCCAGCATCGGGTTCTAATCTTATTCGATGTGCTTGTATTGCAAGAGCACATTATGATGAGATAATAGATATTGCACCGCAAATAGAACTTTCCTTAGAATCATTTAAAAGAGTGACAGAAGTAGATTCTATATTAGACGTTTCACGACCAACAAAAAGAAGTAGATTGTTTATTAAAAATGAAAGATGGCCATGCAGATATCATCTTGAGATTTTAGCATTTACAGCGAATACATGGAAAAATGAAAATAATGTTGCAATGCTTGCAAAAGCCTTTAAAAAATTAATGAGAACAGATAGAACAGATATTATAAATACATCTGTTGATTGTTGGATAAAGAATTATGCAGTAAAGCCGTTGTGGTTATTAAATGAAGGATATTCTATTTCTGGAACGGGATTGAATTTTCATGGAGAGGATGGAATCCGCAGAACAAATTTAGAAAAAGTTGAATGGTTATCTCGTTGTGGCTTATATCCTTATTTACCAGAATTGCAAAAAGAAGTGGATTTTATTATCGATAACATTAATTCGGACGGAGTTTGTTCTGTTGAAATATATGAAAAGGAATTTAGAGGTTGGTCTCCATATTTTGGAGCATCCTTAGAAACCGATTGGAGAGCAAAAATACGTAAACAATGTGATTTAACTTTTCGTGCATTGTTAATTGTACATTATACAGGTATTTTTGAATAAAGGAATACTCTTATAGTATGTTTATAAAATAATATCTTTATAATATAGATAGAGACTGTTATAAGATTTATTTTTACATAAACAGTCTCTATTTTTATATAAGTCTTGTATTATTTTTAATTTTGCTGTGAATTTTTTTTCCCCCAGCCATTCCCTTTCCCTTTACCATTGCCTTTACCATATTTATGCCCGTACCCATTCCCGTTTCCATTTCCATATCCACATTCCTTTTCATAGTTGGAATTTTGTTCATTTTCTTTCGTAGTAGTATTATTTGTATTATCGTCAGAAGTATCTAATTCAGAGGATAATGCATCAATTTTATCTCGTATTTGCCGCATACTAAGACCTTGCACATCTTCTGTGGTAATCTCAGGATCAAGAGCTTGAAGTTCTAGAAAAGCCCGATATTTTCCAAAAGATAGTCCTGCTTCATGTGCTTTTGCAACTTCTTCAGGCCGACCTAAGGAACAGCAGACATTTTGATAGGAAGCTGTACAAGAGGTTACATTAGCAAGCATTTGATCACATTTTTTTTGATTTTTTCCAAATACCGTAATGGTAGTTAATTGCTCCTTTGTTAAGTAAGGTTTAATATAATTGTCCTCCAAAATTTTATTTAAAGCGTCTGTATAATTTTGATGATAAATATTGACAGATGATAAAATAACAGCTCCTTCTTCATTATATGCGTCAGCCGCAATGACTTTATCAAGCCGATTAATACGAAGTTCAATGGAGGGATTGATATCTAAACTAATGGTAATAACTGGCGTATAATAGGTATAGCTAATGCCAATAAGTAGGAATAAAAAACAGACAATAGCAAACTGTGGCTTATAGGAAAAAAATGTTCTTTTTTTGTAGTTATGTGTTTTTTTCAGAAGAAATTCTTTTGTATGATTTTTCAATTCATCTTCTGTATGGATTTTATCAAATGCATCTTTTATTCTGTCATTCATAGAAGTCACCCCCTAACTTTTCTTTTAATAGCTTTTTAGCTCTTGTTAGGAGTGTATAAATAGTATTTACATTTTTATGAAGGATATTGCTAATTTCAGCAGCGGAATATCCTTCATAATAGTAGAGATGGATAACATCTTTATATTTATTAGGTAAAGATAAAACAGCCTCTAGTACCTCCTGATTATCTGAAGTAAGTTCGGCTGGTTCATGAAGTAGTTCCTCTAATGGAACAGTATGATTACGGAAAAAACTTTTTAGTAAGTCTTTACAAGCATTAATAGTAACTCGAATGAACCATGCCTTTTCATGTTCAGCATTTTCAAAGACAACGGAGCTTAGGACATACTTCAAAAAGACTGTTTGAAATATGTCCTCAGTATCATGATAACTTTTTAAGTGTATCATACAAAGCCGCCGAATAGTATCAGAATATTGTTCCATAGCTTTGTTTACTTCTTGTTCACTCCGCATAATTAACTACTTTCTGCCTTTTGCAATCATAAGAAATGAATAATTAACTTAAATTTTTATCTGCATCTTCTTCCGCCGCATCTGCCACGACCACGACCTTTACCTCTACCTCTTCCCTGACAAGATGCATTTGCAGCATTATCGCAGATACCATCGCCATCAGCATCGACATAAAATCTGCCACGTCCCGATTTACCTGAAATATAGTTATCACAGATGCCATCACCGTCAGCATCAACAAATTCGCAGGATGCACCACAGTAGTCACAAATATTTGTAGTAACTGCTGCTTTTTTTGCTTTAGCATTACTTGCAGCAGATGCATCTATGCTGCCTATAGAAAATACCAATGTCATCATTGCAATTCCTGTTAATAATTTTTTCATATTTTTTTCCTCCATATTTTTATTATTTTTTATTTAATATTTGATGGTTTCATTTATAATACGAATGAGAATAGGAAAATCATTCAAAAAAATAAAAATTTTTCAAAAAAAATTATTTGTATTATTTGAAAATAAAAAACAGTATAAAATATTATAAATTAACTATATTCTATTATTTCTTGTCTTGCACTTTCTATAAAATTGAGTTATAATATATTAATATAGAAAAACTTTTAATTAATGTGGATAATTTAAAAAATATAAAAATAAGATAGGAGAAGAAATAAGATATGACATTATCAGATTTTTTTCATCAATATAAAAAAGCTGCCATTGCTTTTTCTGGTGGTGTGGATTCTGCTTATCTTTTATATAATGCAGTAAAATGTTCTGCAATTGTACAGCCGTATTATGTAATGTCTGCTTTTCAACCACAGTTTGAGCTTGAAGATGCAAAAAGAATTGCGAAACAATTACATATTAGGTTAAAAATATTGGAAATGGATATCCTTTCTGATAAAAGAATCGTAGAAAATACAGATAAGCGTTGCTATTATTGTAAAAAAGCAATTTTTTCTATGATAGAAAAAGAAGCAAGAAAAGATGGTTTTTCTTTGCTGCTTGATGGAACAAATGCATCCGATCAAGAAGATGATCGACCGGGAATGCTTGCACTTCATGAGCTTTCGGTTCGTTCACCATTGCGGGAATGCGGTTTAACAAAAGAGGATATTCGCAAATATTCTAAAGAAGCGGGGTTGTTTACCTTTAAAAAACCTGCTTATGCCTGTCTTGCGACTAGAATTTCAACAGGAGAGAAGATTACAAAGGAGAGTCTTTTAAAAACAGAGAAAGCGGAGAATTTTTTATTTTCTCTTGGATTTACAAATTTTCGTATTCGTATGTTAGGAAATGCAGCAAAGCTTGAGCTTTCTTTCGATGACTTGCAAAAAGTGATGATAAATAGAAAAATAATTATTGATGAGTTAAAACAATATTATTCTTCTGTCTTGTTGGATTTAGAAATAAGAAATGAAAAATAGAAGATATTTTAAAAGATACAAGGAAAGCGATAAAAGTAAAAGAAAGGGTTTATTATGGATATAACAGTTTTAATTGCAGATGATGACGATCATTTTAGAGAATTATTAGAAGATATTTTAAAAAGTAGAAAGTATTGTGTTTATTCTGCAAAAGATGGAAAAGAAGCATTAGATTATTTTTTTCTTCATATTTCAGAAATTGATTTGGTGATTTTAGATGTTATGATGCCAAAGTATGATGGGTGGGATGTTTTAAAAGAAATTCGAGAGTATTCAGAAGTTCCTGTTATGATGTTGACAGCATTAGATGATGATTTTAATGAAATTTCAGGTCTTTCTTTTGGAGCAGATGATTATATTGCAAAACCTTTTAAATATGGAGTTTTTCTCGCAAGGGTAGAAAGCTTAACAAGAAGAACAAAAAAGAAACGAGAGGAAACAATAGAATTTGCTGGTATTAAAATAGAGCAACTTTATCATAAAACATTTGTAAAAGGAAAGGAAATATTTTTAAGTAATAAAGAATATCAGCTTTTATTATATTTTTTACAAAATCCAAGAATTGTATTGACAAGAGAACAAATGATTATAAAAATATGGGGGTATGATTTTTCAGGAGATAGCAGAACGGTGGATACGCATATTAAAACATTAAGAGCAAAATTAGAGGAAACAGGAAATTATATTCAAACAATTAGAGGAAGTGGATATTGTTTTCGACCGCCAATATAATATATTTTTTATAAAATATTTGTGTTTTGGAAAGGAATGGTGAAAATTTTGAAAATACAAAAGAAACTTTTTATAATTGTATTTATTTTAATTTTTGTATTTATGATAATGGGAATTATTATTAATTATTTATTGTTGGAAAATTTTTACTTATATAAAACAGAGAAAAATTTTATTTCCATGTCAAAAGATATAGAGAAAGGAATAAAAAGGGAAAAAGAAAATCAAAGACAATATCTTATAAAATATGGGAAAGAACGAAAAATAAGAATTTTAATTTTAGATAAAAACTTAGAAGTAGAAGAAACTTCTTATTATCATAGAAAAGATAATAGTAATATTCCTTTTGGAAAAATAAAAAAAATGGTAAAAGAACAGGGAATTTCTCCTTATATTTGCAGAGTTTTTGAGAAAAAAAATAAATTATATTCTAAAATTATTTGTATTTCTTATTGTAAAAATGGAAATAGATTAGTGTTAATGAAAAATACAAATAATGTAAAAGAAAGTGTTATAATTGCAAATGAGTTTTATTTCATTGTGGGAATGATGATTCTTATTATGGCATTACTTGTAATATCCATCTTTTCAAAAAAAATTACAATGCCAATTATTACAATGCGTGATGTTACAGCACAAATGGCAGATTTAAAATTTGAACGAAAGATAAATATAAAGGGAAATGATGAAATTAAAGAACTTGCAGAAAGTATTAATCAAATGTCAGAAAAATTGCAAAATAGTGTAAATCATATGCAGCAAGATATTATTCGAAGAAAACAGTTAGTAAGAGATTTATCTCATGAGCTGAAAACACCTATTGCTGTTATTAAAGGATATGCAGATGGTTTGCAATATGGCATTGCAAAAGATAAAATATCACGTGAGAAATATTGTAAAGTTATTGTAGAAGAATGTGATAAAATGGATCATATGGTGAAAGAGCTTCTTGAATTGTCAAAACTAGAGCAAGTTATGATAGAAACGAAAATAGAATCTATAAAAATATATGCTTTTTTAGAAGAAATATTAGAAAAATATGAAATTTCATTGGAACAAAAAAAATGTAATCTTTTGTTAGAATGTGATAAAAATATAATTATTAAAGCAGATTGTTTTTTGTTAGAAAGAATTATGGAAAATTTAATTGGAAATGCACTGAAATATGTAGAATATGAAGGAAAAATTGTAATTATGGTAAAAGAGTTTGCACAAAAAGTTAAAGTTTCTATATTTAATTCTGGAGATAAAATTGCAGTAGAAGAACTTGAAAAGGTATGGGATGTTTTTTATAAAATAGATAAGTCAAGGAAAGGACAAAAGAGTGGAGGACATGGGATTGGATTGGCAATTGTAAAATCGGCAGTAGAATTGATGGGAGGGAATGTTTTTGCAGAAAACAAAGAAAACGGTGTAGTATTTGGATATTTTCTTTAAAAAACTTCACTTTGATTTCACTTAGCAGATATAAGATTTTAGTATCAATATATAAAAGAAAGGAAATGTGAAGAAAATGCAAAAAAGAAAAAAAAGTGGAAAGAGTAGTATTAAGAAAAGTTTTTTGATGTATCTTATTGTTGGTATTATAATTCCTTGTATGATTCCAATTTTTGCGAAAATTCATATAAAAGCAGAAGAAAAAACAATTTCTGCTTTTGATGGAACAAAACCAATCGATCCATGGGATTATCAAAAACTGCTTGGAAAGGGTATGGATGTAGATTGGTGTAAAACAGAACAAGGAATGAAATATTATCAAACAGAAGCTAGTGAAAAAATCAAATCTTCTGGATTGGGACATGTTAGAATCCGTATTAAATCTAAAGCAACAGAAGAATTATTTCAATATTTAGATAAACAAATAGAGGATTGTCTAAAAAATAATTTGATTCCAGTGATTGCATATCAGGCAAAAGAGTTTAAAAAGAATCCAACAAAAGAAGCTATTCAAAAAGTAACAGATTGGTGGTCTGCAGTGGCAGAAAGATATCAAGATAAGTCTTATTTATTGGCATTTGATTTATTAATTGAAGCTTCCGATGCAATTAATAAACAACCAGAAGCTTTAAATGAATTATATGAAAGTATAGTACCTGAAATAAGAAAAACAAATCCAGAAAGAATTTTAATTATTTCTCCAAGATTGCGTTCGGATGCAGCGTATTTATCAGAATTAAAAATACCAACAGGACATAACGGATATTTAATGGCGGAATGGCATTTTTATGCATCAGGACCAAGTAAGGTAAATGAAAGAAAATTATGGACAACAGGAACAGAAGAAGAAAAGAAACTTATTACAAATAAAATTGAACTGGCATTAAAATGGCAGGAAGAAACAAAAATTCCAACATGGGTAGGTGCATGGATGGCAGGAAATTATAATGAAGGAAATAGTTATACCATAGAAGAACAAATTGCCTTTGCTGCTTATATGGTAGAACAATTGACAAATGCAAAAATTCCATTTGCCGTAAATTCAGATACAAAATTTTATGATAGAACAACAAATCTATGGATAGAATCTATGCAACCTCTTTTTGAATGCATTTATGGACAAAAAGCATCAGGTGGCACAATTTCTGGTGAACTTTCTGTAGTAAGTTCTTCTGGTATTAAGGTAAATAACAAAGTTTATTTGGGATTTAATGCAAAAGGAAATTTAGATACAAATAGACAATGTCGATATGTAAAAAAATTATTTAAAAGTTTAAGAAAGAAAAATGTTAGTACAGATAAGATTTATTTACGACTTCAAGGGGGAACAATTTCTCAAAAAACATTTTCAAAGGATTGGACAGATAAGAGTATAGAGGCATGGGCAAAAATACAACAAGAATATCAATGTAATTATATTTTTGTTATTAATTTTAATGATACAGTAAAAAATCAGTATAAATTTTATCAAAGAATGGAGCAAAAAGGCTTGAAATTTTCGGCAATTGAACTTGGAAATGAGCAATATCTTCCAAAGTTTGCAGATTCTAAAATTGAAGGATATGAAGAAGTCACAAAAAGAACAGCCAATATGACACCAGAAAAATATGTGGAAGCTTGTAAAACATATATAAAACAATTTAAAAAGTGTAAACTTCCATTTTATGTACAATTTGCTCCAAAATCAGAAAGAAATGAAAAAAAATATAAGACATGGAATAAAACAATAATCTCTGCTATTAATCATGAAGAATTTGGATATAAGAAAATTTATGGAAGCATTCATCTATATGAACGAAATGGGGCTAATTCTTTAGATATAGAACAAATAAAGAAAATTAGAAATAAAATAAAGAAAAAATGTTTTTTTGCAGTAACGGAATATGGTGTTGTTAATAAAAAGAAGACTTTAATGGAAGATGACGATATATCGCAAGAAATAGAATTAACAAAAAGGATTTTAAAAGAGATGAAGTCAGGGGATATTATATTAAATCAGGTACTTTATACAAATTATAAAACAATTGGATCAGCTGTAATTCATCCATTATCAAATGGATTGACAGCAAAGGGGGAAGAAATCATGCAGCTTTTTAAAAAATATTGGAAAAATTGATAATATAGAAGAAATATTATTTCAAGGAAATTTCAAGGCTATTCTCCTATGCTGTAATTTATTTGTATGTCTTTTGAAATAAATAGTTTTTAATGGAATTATAGATAGAGGATGATTTAGAAATGAAGATATTAATTATTGAAGATGAGTATCGTTTAGCCGATTTAATTCGGGATTTTCTTGAAAAGGAATCTCATCAAGTGGAAATTTGTACCGATGGGGAGGATGGATATTTTCTAGCAGCGTCAGGAATTTATGATGCCGTTATTTTAGATGTGATGTTACCGGGCATGGATGGATTTTCTATTTTAAAGGCACTCCGTAGGGAAAATAGAGAAGTTCCTGTATTATTTTTAACAGCCAAATCAGATGTTGACAGCAAAGTATTAGGATTAGATCTTGGAGCAGATGATTATTTAACAAAGCCATTCGAAATGAAAGAACTAGCAGCAAGACTTCGATTAATTACAAGACGCAGACAGAAATTATTGGGAAGTTTTGAGGATTTTTTATCACTAGGGGATTTAAACTTAAATAAACAAGAGCATACCCTATCTTGTAAAAAAAGTGGAAAGATTATGCCATTAGCTGATAAAGAGTATCGTCTCTTGGAATATCTGATATTAAATGCAGGGCAGGTTCTATCAAAAGAGCAAATTTCAGTACGTATCTGGGGGTATGATTCGGAAGTAGAATATAATAGTGCAGAAGTTTATATTTCTTTTTTGCGAAAAAAGATTGCTTTTTTGGAATCACAGGTTAAAATAGTTACAATACGTGGTGTTGGTTATCAGATAAAAGAACAGGGATAGGAAATATTAGGGTGGGATATGATTAAAAAGACAAAGTGGAAGATAACAATTTTATTATATGTTATTTTTATAACAGCATTTATAGCGATTTTATTTATATTTTATACAGCACATAGAGAATCCAATCGTTCGGAGATAAGCAGACAACTTAGTCATTATGCAAGAAATGTAAAATTGCGTTTTTCCTATTATGGAGAAGATCGTAATGTGATAACAGAATCAGCATTAAAAGAAGAAAATCAAACCCTACAATTATCAGAAATTTATGTTGTAAGAAAAGATCCAAAAGAACAAATGACAGTGTTAGAAAAAGGGAATGATAGTAAACTATCAGAGCAGGAAATTCTTACTGTGGCAGAAAATATTTTAAAAGAAAATGTAAAAAAGGGATATTTTGAACATTTTCAATATAGATTGTCAAAGGATGGAGAAAATTTATTGATAGTATTTACTAATATTAGTTTTTTTGAAAATCAGCAAAAGCATATGCTGTTTTTTTTATGTATGATTTGTCTTATAAGTTTTGTGATATGGGCATTTGTATCTTATGGAATTTCAGGGTGGTTAGTAAAGCCTATGGAAAATGCATTAGAAAAACAAAATGAATTTATTTCTGCTGCTGGTCATGAACTGAAAACGCCACTTAGTATTATGAAAGCAAGTCTTGAAATGTTAAAATCGCAAATAGAGGATAATAAATATTTAGATTATATGATTGCAGAAAATGAGAAAATGGATGCGTTAGTACAGGAAATGCTTTCTCTATCAAAATTGGAATTTCAAAAAAAATCGAAAAAACTTGAAGTCATTAATTTAAGTAGTTGTATTGAAGGAAGTGCTTTGCCATTTGAAGTAATTGCATATGAAAGAGGAATTTCTATGAAAATACAGATAGAAAAAGATATTTTTATCTATGGAAAGGAAAAGGATATTCAGCAATTAACAGCGATTTTATTGGATAATGCGGTAAGACATACAAATCCAAAGGCAAAAACAATGGTAAGTTTAGAAAGAAGAAAGGAAAAAGCTTTTTTTATTGTTAGAAATCAAGGAAAGGAAATACCAGTGGAAGAAAGGGAAAAAATTTTTGAGCAGTTTTATCGTGGTGATAAGGCACGCAGTCGTGGAGAAGGAAGATATGGACTGGGACTTTCTATAGCAAGAAATATTGCACAATTATATGGAACAAAAATTCAGGTGGAATGTGAAAATGGTTGGACAAGTTTTTATATAAAATTTGAAATTGCTAAAAAATAGAAAGGATTAGATCATTATGGAGCAGAAAATTAAAATTATGATTGTGGAAGATGATGAATTATTAGCAAAAGAATTAAGTTCTTTTTTAATAAAATGGGGGTATGCAATCATTCTTGTAAAAGAATTTGAAAATATTCTTTCAGAATTTTTGACTTGTATGCCGGGGCTTGTGCTTATGGATATTAATCTTCCTTTTTATGATGGATTTTATTGGTGTCATAAAATTCGCCAAAATTCCAATGTTCCTGTTATTTATATTAGCAGTCGCAATGATGACCGAGATAAAATTATGGGAATTGCAGAGGGGGGAGATGATTATATAGAAAAACCATTTGGACTAGAATTATTAAGGGCAAAAATAGAGGCTATTTTAAGACGAACCTATCAATATAAGATAAAGGAACAGATTTTTTTTGGACAGGAATTTTCCTTTGACAGCAGTAATAAATTATTATTTTTTCATGGAAAAGAAATTGAATTAACAAAATCAGAAAGAAGAATTATGGGAAAACTTTTAGATCATAAATCGAATATTGTAACAAGAGAGGAACTTATGATGGAATTATGGGATACGGATGAATATGTATCTGATGGAACATTGACAGTAATTGTTTGCAGACTTCGAGCAAAATTAAAGGAAGCAAGTGGAGAGGAGATTATTAAAACAAAGAAAGGGCAGGGATATATCATTACATGAAAGAAGAATGGAAAAAATATATAGAAAGGAATGGAAAATATTATAGCTTATGTTTTTTTTTCATATTGTCTTTTAATCTTTATTTTATTTTTCTTCTTTCTAATACAAAAAAAGAATATCTTTTTTATTTGGATTTTTTAATAATTGTTATTATATTGTTATTTCTTTTTATAGACTATTTTAAATTTAAAAAAATGGAAATGGAAAAAAAGAAGTTATTGGAATATAAAGATCTTATTTATAAAGAACTTCCTACTTTTGAAAATCAAGAGATTATAGAACATGATATTCAAGTTTTACAGAAAAAGCTTCAAGAACAGTTTGAGGCAAATTGTGATTTAGAAGATTATACAATGAAGTTTTATCATGAAGTGAAAATTCCTTTGGCAGCAGCACTTTTAGTAAATGATAAAATAATAGATGCACAGGTAAGACTTTCTATGAGGGAAAATTTGGAACGGATAAATCAGCAGTTAAATACAATGCTGTTTGGATCGAAGCTTCAGGCAAGTTTTTTTGATTTACAGATAAAAAAGATTTCATTACAGGAATGTATAAAAACATCGATTAAAAATAATCAGTTTTTTTTAATTCAAAAACATTTTTCTATTGAAAATTATCTTGGAGAAAAAGAACATTATGTTTATACAGATAAATCATGGCTTGTTTATATTTTTGATCAGTTATTAAATAATGCAATAAAATATCGAAAGGAATACCCCACAATAAAGATTTGGATACAAGAGATAGAAGATGGAGATTCTTCGCAGACAATAAAAAAGCTTTTTATGGAAGATAATGGTGTAGGGATTCAAAAAAGTGATATTAGAAGGATTTTTGAAAAAGGATTTATAGGAAGTAATTATCATAATGGAAAGTATAAATCGACAGGAATGGGATTATATCTTGTGGCAAAAATTGCGGATAAATTAAAACATGAAATTAATGTAGAAAGCGAATATGGAGAATATACAAGATTTTGTATTACTTTTCAAGATCAGAGAGGATATTTTCATTTATAAAAAAAGAAAAAGAAAAAGAAATCTAACAAAAAATGTAAGATTGCAAAAAGTTTTGTAATGGAAATGTAAGGATTTTTTTCACTATTTACTTTATAATATAGATAAATATTATAAGGAGGATATAAAATATGAGTGAAAAAAAAGTGGTAGAAATTAAAAACTTAATGAAAAATTATGGAGCAAAAGATTTTCAAACAACGGTATTAAAAGGAATTGATTTAACTATTTTTGAACATGACTTTATAGCTATTATGGGACCTTCTGGTTCTGGAAAAACAACATTTTTAAATATTCTTTCTACGATTGATAAGCCTACACAAGGTTCTGTTCTTTTAGATGGAAATGATATTACAAGAATGCAAAACAAGGCATTATCAAAATTGCGAAGAGATAAGATTGGATTTATTTTTCAAGATTATAGTCTTTTGGACACCATGACATTACAAGATAATATTGCTCTTCCATTATCGTTAAATAATGTAAGTAATGAGCTTTGTATCCAAAAAACAGAGGAATTAAGTCGTACTTTTGGCCTTAAGGAACATTTAAAAAAGTATCCTTATCAATTATCTGGTGGACAGAAACAAAGAGGGGCTGCCTGCAGAGCATTAATTACAAAACCAGAGATTATTTTTGCAGATGAGCCAACAGGAGCATTAGATTCAAAGTCAAGCAGAGATTTATTAGAGTGTTTAAAAGAAGTGAATGATTTAGGACAGGCGACAATTCTTATGGTAACGCATGATCCATTTTGTGCCTCTTATGCGAAAGATGTCTATATTTTAAGTGATGGTTTGATTCAATGTAAATTAAGCCATGGAGAGGATAGAAAAGAATTTTATGATAGAATTATTGATATGCAGGTATTGCAGCAGGCATAAATAAGAGGTGATTTTTATGAGTATAACAAAATTGGCATTTATAAATTTTAAAAGTAGTTTTGAACGCTATTTATCTTTAGTTGTTTCATTATCCTTTACCATATTGATATTTTTAAATTTTCAAAATATTATTTATTCCGATGTTTTTCAAGTGCTTGGTTCAAGAAATAAAGAATATATTGATATTATCGTTCAGTCGATTTCTTTTGTACTTGGATGTTTTATGCTTTTCTTTATTTGGTATGCTATGAATGTATTTTTAAAAAAGCGAAAAAAAGAAATTGGTGTTTATATCTTTATGGGATTAACAAATCAAAGAATTGGAAAACTATATATATTAGAAATGATAATGATTGGTTTTTCTGCACTTATTTTTGGAGTTGGTTTTGGTATTATTACAACACAATTATTTCAAATGATTTTATTAGCACTTTCTGATATTGCAGTAGAAATTAACTTTAAATTTACTATCGAACCTATTTTGATTACAGGAATTGTTTATCTTATTATTTATATGATTTTTGTTTTCAAGGGATATATTAATATTGTAAGAAGCAGTATTAAAGATATGATTTCTGCATCAAAGCAAAATGAATATGTACGACAAAATCTTGTAATTCTTTTTATAAAAACAGTGCTTGGGCTTTTTATTTTAATAGCAGGATATTATATGGCAATTAAAGATGGAGGTCAAGAAGTTTTAGGAAATGTATTACTTGCAGTTGTTCTTGTTGTTATTGGTGTTTATTTATTATTTGGTGGATTTATTCCTATGATTTTTCAAGGACTTGTAAGAAATAAAAAATTTCTTTATAAAAAACAAAGAACACTTTGGATTAATAATGTTATTTTTCGTATAAAGAAAAATTATAATACGTATGCTATGGTCTGCATTTTAACACTTTGTTCTGTAACAGCATTAGCAACAAGCTTTGCTATGAAAAATCGATATGATAATATGATTCAATTTCGCAATACGTATACGTTTCAATTTTTAAGTGAAAAAAGTGGATTAAGACAGGAAACGCAAGCATTTATAGAACAATATAGTAAACTGGAATATGCTTCTGAAATTTCTGTTGTTAATTTAGAGAGATCACTTGTAAAATCAAATGATTTTAATAAAATTTCCTCGTTTCTTTCTTATTCAAAAGTAAAACAATTGGCACAAGAGATAGGCTTAGAATTTTCTTTAGAAGAACCAAAAGATCACGAAGTGATACAGACAGGGCATATGCCATTATTGTCATTAATCACAGAAGATGCTAATATTGAAATAACGATTCATGGAGAAAATTATAAGCAAATAAGAGAAACAAAAGTTTCTTATCTTGGATATTTACAAGAAAGTTTGGGATTTTATATTGTAAATGATAAAGAATATGAAAAATTAAAACCATTTGGAGAGGAATTATTTATTTATAATTATAAAATCAGTGAGCTTTCCAAGTTTCAGGAAGTAAAAAAAGCAGTTGATGGCCTTGTTGAGCAAAAAAAGGAAAGTTATCTTGGGCGAGTTGCGATTGATCCAGAAAGTAGTGAAATTGACTGGATTAAAGTATTATATTCTATTTGTATTTTTATGTTTATGGTATTTATTCTAGCAAGTGGAAGTATTATGTTTATGAAATTATATAATGATGCTTTTGAGGAAAGAGAGCGTTATCTTATCTTAAAGAAGATGGGAATGGAGCATAAAGTGCTAAAAAAATCTATTGTAAATGAATTAAGAATCTCCTATATTTTACCACTCATTATTATGGCAATCTCATCTTATTTTTCTGTACACGCTTTAGGGAAAATGATGTTTACTAATTTATTTTCTATTAATGTGATTACTGTATTGATTGTATTTGTTATTTTTTTCCTTTTTTATGAAATGTCCATTCGTGTATATCAAAAGAATACAGGAGTTTTATAAAAGTATTTAATGATTCTTGAGAAATAAAGAAAAGAGTAGTAGATAGAGTTTACTACTCTTTTTATTATGTCAAAGATAAAATTAAGGTGGAAAATAAAAAGAATCTATGATAAGATATACTAAATTTATGAATGAGAAAGGAGATTTTATGAAGCAATTTGTAGGAACAAGCAAAAATTGTGATCTTAAGGAGGCCGTCAGAGGGTTAGATTCTCCTAAATTAATTATTTTATGTGTTAGTGAAAAAGACTTATTTGAGAGTAAAGTAAAAGAATTAGAAACAATATATCCAAATATTCCAAGTATTGGATGTGTTGGGCAAAGTTATGGTGGAACTACTGTATTAGAAAAAGGAATTTTAGTAACTGCTTTTTGTGGAGATGTGACAGTAGCAGCAAATGTTTTAACTGATGTATCAAAGATGCCAGTAAAAAGGATTTACCAATTTGAGCAGGATGTAAGGCAGGTAGGAGGAACTTCAAGCAATACAGTATGTATTGACTTTTGTAGTAATAATGATGAATGTGTTCTTACAACAATGAAAACAGTTCTAAAGAAAGGTCAGATTCAATTGACAGGTGGTACTGCTTGGGAAGGACTTGTTTCTGCAAATGGAACGGTATATCAAGATGCCTGTGCATATGCGATTGTGAAAAATCATTCTGGGAAAGTGAAAGTATATAAAGAAAATTTATATTTAAGAACAGATAAAAAATATATTGTAACAAAAGCAATTCCAGAAAAGGATATTATTTGTGAATTAAATGGTGAGCCATTTCAGAATGTTTATACAAGGGAATGTAACGTGACTCCAGATCAGATTGGAAATCAAACTTTTGTAAATCCATTAGGACGCGTGATTGGAAATGAAACTTATATTGTTTCGTTAAAAGAAGATGCTGGTAATAAAGCGTATGCTTGTTATCGAAAAGTATTTCCAAAGGATGTTGTTTATTTTCTTCAAATTGGAGAAATTGATCAAATTGTAAAAGGGACTGTGTCAGATATTCAAAAGGATTTTAAACGCATTTCTGGCATTTTTTCCATTAATTGTTTGTTTCGTTACTTATTATTTCAGCAAAATCATTATGATAAAAATTATTTTCAGCAAATGAATGATTTAGGAACACATGCAGGACTGATTGGGTTAGGAGAACATTATAATGGTCAACATACAAATCA
This sequence comes from uncultured Lachnospiraceae bacterium, assembly GCA_910576895.1. GTDB lineage: Bacteria > Bacillota > Clostridia > Lachnospirales > Lachnospiraceae > MGBC100174. The sequence goes on from CAJTJZ010000008.1 coordinate 62,065, forward strand.
AACATTTTCTTGTGTAGTATTTGAATAGAAAGGGCAATGAATTATGGGATTATTTTCAAAGAAAACAATCGAAAAAAAAGAGCAAAAAGAAGAAGTATTGATAGATAATTTAAAAGAGCAGATTTATCCTATTATTTATACAAAAAAATATGTAGATGGACAGTATGAGAAATTATCAGATGAAGAAGTTGTAATTTCACAACAAATATTGCAAATTAAAGAAGCATTTTTGGCAGTTTTAGAGGAAATGGATGGGTTGACCGATCATATTCAAGAATTTCATACTATGTTTGATGGGATTTCAAAAGCTGCCGATTCTTTTCAAAAGGTAAGAAGTGATATTATTCATTCTGTAGAAAAGGCACAAGAACAAGTAGAACAGTTAAAAGGGGATTCCCATAAAGCCTCTGAAAACCTTTATTTTATGGATCGAGCGTTTGGAGCACTTCAAATAGCAGTAAAAGAAATTAGAGATTGTACAGGAACAATTATTTCTGTTGCAAATAAAACAAATATGTTGGCATTAAATGCTTCTATTGAAGCAGCACGTGCAGGAGAACAAGGAAAGGGATTTGCTGTTGTTGCAAATCAAGTAACGGGATTAGCAGCTCAAATTAAAAAGTTAATAGAAACGATTAATGAAAGTGTTTCTCATGTAGAAGGAGAAACAAAGGAATTAAGTAATTCCTTATTAAGTTCTAAAGAAGCATTAGAAGCAAATGAAAAAAATGTAGATGCAACACATGAAATATTTGAGTCAATAAAAAAGCAGACAGATGAAGTAACTGATGTACAAAAAGAAATTTCAGATGCAATTCATATTTCTAATAATAAAATGGGAGAGATTTCAGATTTTGTTGTATTGTCAAAATCGCATTATGATAAGGTTTTAGCGTCAATTAATGATATTGAAGAAAGTGATGGAAAGAAGGCAGCAATTTTAGAAGAAATTAGAAATATGCTTTGTCAAATAGAACCACTTGCAGAAAGTATTGGAAAATAACAATAAAATCAAATTATTTCTATAAAGCTCTATAATTTATCATATAGTTTCCTTTTTTCTAGTGATGCCGCTTTTTAGCGGCATAAAAAAAGTAATATCAGCTAAATTTCTATAAATATAATAAAATAATTTTAGACAAGTTTCGTATAGAACAATAAAGTTCTTTGTATAAAAATTATGTTTTTTATGAAAACAATGAAAAAAAATTTGTGAAAATGACAAAAAAGTATTGACAATTTAGAGAAAAAGTAGTAAATATAAAATATAAAGAAACTAAGCGAAACTTTTTGATTTTCTTTTTAATGAAGGAGGAGATGAAAGAACAATGAAAAGAAGATTGGTAATTTTAATGGCAATGCTTATAACTTGTTTTATAAGCGGCTGTAGTTCTAATGGGCAGTCATCATCAGGAGATGGAGTAGAGAATATCCGTTTAATGGTATGGGCACCCTCTGAGGATCAATCAAAAGACAGCGGTGAATGGCTGAGAAAATGTTGTGAGGCATTTGCAGAACAACATAAAGAGTATAATATCCACTTTATTTATGGAGTGGCAGATGAAGCAACTGCAGCTTCTACCGTAGCACAAGATCCAGAATCAAGTGCAGATGTATTTATGTATGCAAATGATAATCTTACCGTATTAAAAGATGCAAAGGCGGCAGCTAAATTTGGCGGAATTTATGAACAGGAAATTGTAGATACAAATTCAGAAACAATTGTAAATTCTCTGCGTTCTGATGGTTATCTTTATGGTGTTCCATTTACAACAAATACTTGGTATATGTTTTATGATAAGAGCGTGTTTTCAGAAGATGATATTAAAAATCTAGATACGATGTTGGAGCGTGGTGTTGTTTCTTTCCCATTTACAAATTCTTGGTATCTGCCTTCTTTTTATGTAGGAAATGGTTGTACTTTATTTGAAGATGGAACGGTGGAAGAAGCAGGTGTGGATTTTGCAGGAGAAAAGGCAGAAGCTGTGACGGATTATTTAATTGATTTAATGGCAAATCCAAATTTTGTTGTTGATGCCGATGGTTCTGGAATGGCAGGACTTCGTGATGGAAGTATTCAAGCAATTTTTACTGGTTCTTGGGATGCTGGATCAATTAAGGAAATTTTAGGAGATAATATGGGTGTAGCAGCTTTGCCTATGTATACATTAAATGGAGAAGAAAAACAAATGTTATCTTATGCTGGATCGAAGGCAATTGGAGTAAATGCAACTTCAAAACATATGGTTGCGGCAATTCAGCTTGCAATTTATTTAGGCTCTGCTGAGGCACAAAGGCTTCATTATGAATTAAGAAATGTAGTGCCATGCAATACAGAACTTTTAATGGACGAAACAATTGCAAGCGATATGCTAGTAACAGCACAAAATGATACTTTTAATCGTACTTCTATTCTACAACCATTTGTAAGTGCCATGTCAAATTGCTGGACACCAGTAGAAAATATGGGAAAAGGGATTCGTAATAAAACAGTGACACATGAAAATGCAAAAGAACAAACACAGGCTATGAATGACGCGATGAATAGCAGTGGTATTTAAGGAAAAGGGGGTGAAATTTTATGGCATTTTTTAAAAAAAGAGTGAATGAGTTTCCTACGCCTTACACAGTAAAGGCAGCAGTTACAGAGGGAGGATTTGAAACAAAGCTTTCCATGTTAATTATGGGATTTGGAAATATGATGCATAAACAGGCAGCAAAGGGACTTGTTTTTTTGGCAGTAGAAGTTTTGTATCTTGTTTTTATGGTAATGAGTGGATTTCACTGTCTTGCTATGCTGCCATCTTTAGGTACAAAAGAACAACAAGAGGTTTGGAATGAAACACTTCAAATTTATGAATATATACAAGGAGATAATTCAGTATTAATTTTGCTTTATGGTGTAGCAACCATTATGGTGACAATTTTAATGGCATGTGCTTGGGTATGTGCATTAAAAAGTGCGTATAAAGCAGAATGTCTTGATAAACAGGGAGTGCATCTTCCAACATTTCAGGAGGATTTAAAAACACTTTTACATGAAAATATTCAAAAACTTTTAATGACACCATCGCTTATTTTCATTTTTGGATTGACCGTATTACCACTTATCTTTATGATTTGTATGGCATTTACAAATTATAGTAAAATTGACAATCATCTTGTTTTATTTGATTGGGTAGGGCTTGACAATTTTGTAGCATTATTTGACTCTACTAGTATCTTAGGCTCTACTTTTTGGTCTGTCTTGCTTTGGACATTGATTTGGGCATTTTTTGCAACCTTTACAAATTATATCTTTGGTATGATTCTTGCCATTGTAATTAATCGAAAAGGGACAAAAGCAAAAGGATTTTGGCGTTTTTGTTTTGTTCTTTCCTGTGCAGTACCTTCTTTTGTATCTCTTTTGATTATGAGAACAATGCTTCAGCCAAATGGTGCTGTCAATGTTCTTTTACGTAGTATAGGATGCATTGCGGGAGATAGTTCTTTGCCATTTTTCACCGATCCAACTTGGGCAAAAGTAACGGTTATTGTGATTAATATCTGGGTTGGTGTTCCTTATACTTTACTGCAGCTTACTGGTGTGCTTCAAAATATTCCAGCAGATATTTATGAGGCAGCAAGGGTAGATGGTGCAAATGCAGTACAGATTTTCGCTCGAATTACATTACCATATATGTTGTTTATCACAACACCATATTTAATTGCAACGTTTACTGGAAACGTAAATAATTTTAATATTATTTATCTTCTTTCTGGTGGTGATCCTGTCACTGATTTAGCATCTACGGCAGGTAGTACCGATTTGCTTGTAACATGGCTGTATAAGTTGACAATTGATAAGCAATATTATAATATTGGTGCTGTTATTGGTATTTTGACCTTTATTATCCTAGCGATTGGTGCTTTGGTTACTTATCGAAACAGCAAATCATATAAGGATGAGGAGGGATTCTAAAATGGGAAATGGAAAACAAACTTCTGCAAGAAAAAAAAGAATTATTAATGATACCATTGTTCATATTGTACTTGCAATTCTTGCTATTATTTGGGTATTTCCAATTGTATGGGTAGTATTAACAAGCTTTCGAGCAGAAAAAGGATCTTATGTATCGACTTTTTTGCCACAAGGATATACCATTGATAATTATACTAGATTATTTACAGATACTACCATTTTAAATTTTCCAAAAATGTTTGGAAATACGCTGTTTATTGCAATTTGTTCCTGCCTTTTGTCTACTTTTTATGTCTTAGCAGTATCTTACTGTCTTTCTAGGCTGCGGTTTAAGATGAGAAAGCCTTATATGAATCTTGCTATGGTTCTTGGATTGTTTCCCGGCTTTATGTCTATGGTAGCTGTATACTTTATTTTAAAGGCATTAGGACTTTCCGAAGGAGGATTGATAAGACTTGCATTGATTTTATGTTATTCTGGTGGAGCAGGGCTTGGTTTTCAAATTGCAAAGGGATTTTTTGATACAATTCCAGTAGCAATTGATGAGGCTGCCTTAATTGATGGCTGTACTCGCTGGCAGATTTTTTGGAAAATTACATTGCCTTTAAGTAAACCAATGGTTGTTTATACTATTTTAACGGCATTTATTGGTCCATGGGTAGATTTTATCTTTGCAAAGGTTATTTGTCGTGCAAATGCAGATTATTATACTGTTGCGATTGGATTGTGGAGAATGCTTGAAAAGGAATATATAGATAGTTGGTATACTTGTTTTGCTGCAGGAGCTGTGCTAATTTCTATTCCAATTGCTGCGTTATTCTTATTCCTACAAAGATATTATGTGGATGGAATGTCCGGTGCAGTAAAGGGCTAATGATAAAAAGATAGTAAATAAAAGGCTGTGTCAGAGCAGAATGTACTTCTTCCTTCTGGTGCGGTCTTTTTCGTAATCTTTCATGATTATCATAAAAGAAGGGATGAGAAAAAATGAGAGAAGTAAAAAATAATCAGAAATATTATGAGAGTAAAGAATTTAAAGAATTATATTTATATGATGGAAATGATCTGGGAGCAGTATATGATAAAAAGAAAACATGGTTTAAATTATGGAGTCCACTAGCAGAGAATATTATTTTGCATTTATATAAAGAAGGGGATTCTTGTAAATCGGAATCTTTTCCTATGAAAAAGGGAAAACAAGGGGTTTGGGAATATCAAATGCTGGGAAACTGTCATGGAATCTATTATGATTTTACAGTAATAATTGATGGAATCTTTTATCAAACAGCAGATCCTTATGCCAAGGCTTGTAATTGTAATGGATTTCGGAGTATGGTAGTAGATTTAGAAAGGACAAATCCACAAGGATGGAAAGAAGATAAAGCACCAAAAAAGACAGAAGAACAAATAATTTATGAAATTCATATTAAAGATTTTTCTTATGATTTAGCTAGTGATGTGCCAGAGAAATATCGAGGGAAATATAAGGCATTTACGATAGGAAATACAACACTTTTAGGACAGGGAAAGAAACCTACTTGTCTTTCTTATTTAAAAAATCTTGGTGTTACTCATATACAGCTTATGCCTGTTTTTGATTTTAATACAGTAAATGAAGCAGGATCAATAGAAGAATATAATTGGGGATATGATCCATTAAATTATAATGTACCAGAAGGATCGTATGCAACTGACCCCTTTCATGGAGAAGTAAGAATTAGAGAATTAAAAGAACTCATTATGACCGTGCATAATTATGGAATGCGTGTTATTATGGATGTGGTATATAATCATACACATAGTATAGATTCTTGGTTTTCAAAAACAGTACCGGGATATTTTTATCGTCAGTTTCCAGATGGAACTTATTCTAATGGTTCTGCTTGCGGTAATGATTTTGCGAGTGAACGAGAAATGTGTAGAAAATATATTTTGGAATCGGTTCTTTATTGGGTATCAGAATATCATATAGATGGTTTTCGTTTTGATTTAATGGGATTGCTTGATGTAGAGCTTCTTAATACAATTCAGCAGGAAATGGATAAACGGTTTGGAAAAGGAGAAATTCTTTTATATGGAGAACCATGGAATGCTGGAATATCTCCTATGGCAGAGGGTTATCAACCATGTTTAAAAGAAAATGTACATCTTTTAGATAAACAAATAGGAATTTTTTGTGATAAGACAAGAGATGCAATTAAAGGAAATGTTTTTAAAGATGAAAAACCCGGATTTGTAAATGGTGGGGAAAATTATGGAAAAGATATTTTAAAAGCAGTACATGCATGGTCAGAAATCGAAGGAAAGGAAAAAGATTTTAGGGTAAAAGCACCTTCTCAGATTATTTCTTATATTTCAGCTCATGATAATCTAACCTTATGGGATAAATTAATTGCAACATTAAAGCCAAATGCAGACTTTGAAAGACGATATGAGGAAGTTGTAAGAGCAAATAAAATGGCAGCCGCTGTTTATTTCACCTGTCAGGGAAGAATTTTTTTCCTTGCAGGAGAGGAAGGAGCAAGAACAAAACTTGGAGATGGAAATAGTTATGCTTCTGGTGCAAAATTAAATCGAATTGATTGGGAAAGAATTTATGAATATGAAGATATTTTATCTTATTATCAGGGATTAATTGCATTTAGGAAAAGAATGCCCGGGCTATTTGATAAGTCGGAATATGCATCAAAAAGGATTTTTGGTGAAAAAGTGATAATGGAAAATCTTGTGCAGTTTTATGTAGATAATAGAGAGGATAAAAAAGAAATAGAAGATAAAAAAGAGACAGAATCTATAAAAAATAGAGAAATAGAAGAAAATAATTTATGGGATATACTTGCAATATGGTATAATAGTACAAGAAAGGAACAAAAATTGGAACTTCCAGAAGGAATATGGGAAATTCTTGTTGATGGAGATAGTAGTTTTCTATGGAAAAATCCACAAAGTGTACAGGGAATACAAAAAATTTCCCCAGTTTCCGTAAAGATTTTTGGAAAAGGGAAAAGAAAGGAATAAAAATATATGGAATTTATTTATGGAAAACAGGATTTTATAACAAGGCAGAGAGGGCAGGAAAATTGTTATTTATTAACAAATGGCTTAGGTGGTTTTTCCTGTGCAACAATGATAAATTCAAATACAAGAAATGATCATGCTTTGCTTATGGCATGTACAGAAGCACCAAATCATCGCTATAATCTGATTCATAGATTAGAGGAAACAATAGAGAGAAATGGAAAAGAACTTCATTTATCTAGTCAGGAATATTTAGATGCAAAGAAAAATGAAGAAGGCTATCAATATCTTTCCAGTTTTTCTTTTGAGGATACTCCAAAATGGATTTATCATATCGATGGCGTAGAGATTAGAAAAGAAATTGCTATGGCACAAGGAAAAAATCTGATTGCTGTAAAATATATCATTGAAAATCGCACAAGAGATAATATAAAATTTCAAGTAATTCCTCATTTGCAATTTACAAAAAAAGGAGAAAAACTGGAATTTCAAAAATTACAAAATATTATTTTTTCTAAAGAAGAAATAAAAGAAATACAGGAACAAAAAGTAAAGGCTTCCATTTGTGCAAATGGACATACTGTTTTTTTTACAACAAATGGAGAAATTAAATTATTTTCTCAGAAATATATAAAAGGTTTATATTATACTTATGATGAATGTGATGGAAGAACAAAAGATGGAAATACAATCATAAATCATAGTATTATAAAAGAAGTAGAGGCAGAAAAAGATGCAGTGCTGGAACTTATTTATAGTTTAGAGGAAGTAAAAGAATCTGCTGATCAGATAATAAAGGATCTTATAGCTTACCGTAAGGAATTAGTTTCTGTTTCCAAAGAAAAAAATCCTATTGCTGCTATGCTTGTAAAAAGTGCAAATCAATTTGTAGCAGAACGTACATCTACGGGCGGTAAAACAATGTTAGCAGGATTTCCTTTTTTTGAAGATTGGGGAAGGGATACCATGATTGCTATGGTGGGCTGTTGTATTTATACAGGGCAGGTAATAACAGCAAAAAGTATTTTACGTACCTTTTCTAAGTATTGTTATCATGGATTAATGCCAAATCTTTTTCCAGAAGGAGAAAATAAACCACAATATAATACAGGAGATGCCTCTCTTTTATTTCTTAATGCCGTTTATTTATATTATCAAAAAACAAACGATCTTTCTTTTGTTAAAGAATTATGGATAACAATGAAAGAGATTATAGCATGGTATAAAAAAGGGACAAGCTATGGAATCCATATGGATGAGGATGGATTGATTCTTGCAGGTCATGGACTTGATCAAGTAACTTGGATGGATGTGCGGATTGATCAAATTCTTCCTACACCTCGTCATGGAAAGCCAGTGGAGATTAATGCTTATTGGTATAATGCACTTCGTGTTATGAATGAATTTAGTATGTTATTTCAAGAAGAAAGTGAGTATGCTGTTTTAGCTGAAAAAGTAAAACAAAGTTTTTGCAAAAAGTTTTGGAATGAAAAAAAGAATTGTTTAAAAGATGTACTTTGTGGAACAAATGCAGAAGAACAGATTCGATGTAATCAAATTTGGGCAGTTTCTATGCCATTTACCATGTTAAGTGAAGAACAAGAGAAACAGGTAGTGGATACTGTTTTTGAGAAATTATATACCCCATATGGACTTCGTACTTTAGAAAAAGAAGATCCTGAGTTTTGTGCTACGTATGGAGGAGAACAAAAAAAGCGAGACATGGCATATCATCAGGGGACTGTCTGGGTATATCCACTTGGAGCATATTACATGGCCTATTTAAAAACAAGAAATTATACAAAAGAGGCTGTAGAAAAAGTGGAGAGTCAACTAAAAGTTTTAGAAAATGCTATGCGGTATGGCTGTATTGGACAGCTTCCAGAAATTTATGATGGGGAAAATCCATCTATTTCCAAAGGATGTTTTGCACAGGCATGGTCTGTAGGAGAAATTCTTAGGGTTTATTATGCCCTGCAGCAGGAAAAAGATAAATAAAAAAAATAAATTTTCCTCTTGACATTGCCCTTGGGGTATCATGTAAGTTAATAGTACAATGATCATTGTAACAGGAACTATTAACTTACATGATATAAGGAGAATTTATTATGGATAAAAAAATGACATCGGGAGAACTCGCTAAAAAAACAGGAGTATCTCAAAAGACAATTAGATTATATGATGAAAAGGGACTTTTAAAACCATCTGATTATTCAGAAAGAAATTATCGACTTTATGATAAGGAAGCAATCCTTGTATTAGAAAAGATTATTGCATTAAAAAAGATAGGTCTTTCCTTAGAAGAAATTAAAGAACATTTGAAGTATGATCATGGTGATGATATTTTAAGTGTGCTAAAAGAACAACTTGAAATAATGGAGCAAAAAAAAGGTGAGATTGAAAAAAGTATTCTATGTATTAAAAATGCGATAGAACGTAGCAGCGGAATGGTAGATTGGGATTTAGTATCCGATATTATTCGCAAAATTCAAATAGATCAAAGAGCAGATGAAGGGCATTTTGAGGCATTGAAACGTAGTGTTGATCCTGTAGATTGGTATGTGAAAATCTATGATTCCTTACCTATAAAGGAAGGGGCAAAGGTGCTTGATTTAGGTTGTGGTTTTAGTAAACTTTGGAGAAATAACTGGGGAAGGATACCCAAAAATACAGAGATATTTGCTTATGATATTCATGGTAGCTGGGCAGAGGATTTTGCAAGGTTTGTAAAGGAACAAAAGGATACACTTTCTGAAAAGGTAACTATTCAGGTTCTTTGGGGAGATGTAGAAAAGGCAGATACATGGGAGAATATTAAGAAAGAAACATATTCTTTGATTATTGCTCATTATTTGAATGGATTTTTAGATGATAGGGAAAAATTGCTGGAACGTGTTTCTTCTGTATTAGATGATAATGGAATGTTTACTATGACCGGAAGTGATAGTGGTAGGAGACATCTGGATATAAAGGATATTTTTGATACAATAGGTCTTGATACAAAATTTATAGATAAATGTTATCAAACGGGAAAAGAAAAACATCAAAAATTAGAAGAAACGTTAAAACAATATTTTGGCAGAGTGGAAGTAATTACATTATCTAGTTGTATGGGCTATAAGAATAGTAATGAGATTTTAGAGAAATTACAAACAATATATCCTGAACAGAGAAAATATCTGATAGCGAATAAAGGAAAAATGAAAAAATACTTTGATCAATGGATAGAGGAACATGGAAACTTTATTTTAAAATCAGAAACAGAGTTTTGGCATTGTTATAAATAAGAAATAAGCTGCTTTATTAAAAAAATAAAATCAGGTGTGTTATATATTGTTTTATATATTGTTTTATAGATTATTTAACACACCTGATTTCTTAGTTTTGAAAACTTTAGGAAAGGAAAAAAATTATGTATCAGAATTATATTTTTGATTTATATGGAACATTAGTAGATATTCATACAGATGAGAATGATTTGATTGTATGGGAAAAATTAGCACTTTTTTATGGTTATTATGGTGCTTTTTATCAACCGCAAGAATTAAAAGATTCTTATTTTCGGCTTGTAGGTCAGGAAAAAGAAGGAAAACAGCTTTCTTTACATAGTCAGCCTAATTATAATCATGAAGCAAATCCAGAAATTCAAATAGAAAGAGTATTTGAAAAATTATTTACAGAGAAAGGGAAAAAAGCAAAGAATGGATTGGCAATTTATGCAGGGCAGTTTTTCCGAGTGCTTACAACAGAATATATTTGTCTTTATCAAGGTGTGACAACTATGTTAAAAAAATTAAAGGAAAAAGGAAAGAATATTTATCTTTTATCAAATGCACAAAGAATTTTTACAGAATATGAGCTTGTTATGTTAGGTATTATAAGGTACTTTAATGGCATTATGATTTCTTCTGATTATGGAATAAAAAAACCAGAACTTCGATTTTTTGAGTTATTATTGGAAAAATATAATTTAGATAAAAACGAAAGTATTATGATTGGAAATGATGGAACTTGTGATATTGATGGTGGGAAAAGGGCAGGTATGGATACTTATTATATTCATTCCAATCTTTCACCAAAGGATATAGAAAAAGTTGATGCTACTTATATCCAAATGGAAATGGATATGGAAAAATTTTGTCATGTGTTAAAAATTTAAGTATACTGGCGGTCAGGTTTTTTTGATCGCCAGTATATGTCATGCCCTTATTTGAAAGAAACTGCACTTGTGGAATTTCTTTCAATAAGTTCTGCCTGAAGTAATAGAGAACTTATGGCGGTTTGGTTTAATAGACTAGAAAGAGCATAATAACCGCAGCGACCAAGGGCATTGCGATCTTGGCGAATGGTAGTTAATCCCGGTGTAGTATAGGCACTAAAAGGAGCATCATCAAAACCAATAATACTAATATCATCTGGTATTTTATATTTTAATTCTTTACAATGAGCCATAACAGCGGTTGCAAGACTATCATGGCTGCATAAAATCGCCGTTACATGGTTTTTTAAAAGGATTGGAAGATAGGTTAAGGTGCATTCAGAAATATAGTAGGAGCATCCAATAAAATCTTTATTAATGGTAAGATTGTGGCGTTCCATAGCGTGAAGGTAGGCATGATAACGGGCAATGGTAATGTGAGATTCCAAAGCACCGCCTAAATAACCAATGGCAGTATGTCCAAGTTTTTTTAAATGAGCAACAGCCATATCAAAACCTTCTTCATTATTAACACCTACATAGGCAATACAGGGGTTTTCTGGAATATAATTATCATAAAGTACGGCTGGTATATGTGCTGTTTTTAATTCCTCCATCCAAGGATCAACAAGAGAGAAGCCTAAAATAAAAGCTCCTTGATATTGATTTTCTAACATAAAAACATCATATCCTGTTTGTTTTTGCATTTCTTCTGATAAAGAAATGGTTTCTACTTCCCAGCCTGCTGGAATAGCCAATTGTTTAAATCCAATTACAATATCATGTCCAAATCCCATTGGATCTTCATACTCCATATTTTCAATTAAAACACATAATTTTTTTGGATTGTCTTTTCGTATTCTGTTTTTTTCATATCCAATTTCAACGGCAGTTTCCACAATTTTTTTGCGGAGAGTTTCACTAATATCATCAGCATTATTTAATGCTTTGGAAACGGTACTTTTAGAAACACCTACTTTAGCTGCAATATCATTAATTGTAGGCATAAACTCACCCCCTAAGTGGCTGTTTTCTGTATGTGTCAATAGAATAATCCTTATTATACAAAATTGAGAAATAAAAAGCAATATTTCAAAAAAAGATTGATATAATGACTGAAAATATGAAAAAAACAGTTGACATTTTGTGGATATTGTAGTAAATATAAAGAGAAGGAAACTAAGCGAAACTAAAAGATAGATAAAAAATAAATATACTAAAAGAGAAAGAATAAAAATGCGAAACAAATCAAAACTTATTATCAAAAAGAAAGGAGTCGTTGGTTTATGTTACAGGAAATTTGCAAAGACCGTTATGGTAAGGAATTGAAGGAACTTACAAATGAGGAGATTTATCTTGCATTACTGGAGATGGTCAAAGATTTAGCAGCAAAAAAGGAAAGTATAGAGGGAAAGAAAAAAATTTACTATATTTCTGCAGAGTTTTTGATTGGAAAATTATTATCTAATAATTTAATTAATCTTGGCATTTTTGATAAGGTAAAAAAGGAACTAGAGGAGAATGGAAAATCTATTTATGAAATCGAGGAAATCGAACCAGAACCATCTTTGGGAAATGGCGGATTAGGAAGGCTTGCTGCCTGCTTTTTAGATTCTATAGCAACACTTGGACTTAATGGAGATGGGATTGGATTAAATTATCATCTTGGATTATTCAAACAAGTATTTGAAAATAAAAAACAAAAGGAAACAAGCAATCCATGGATAGAATCTGAGAGCTGGCTTACAAAAACAGATGTTAGTTATGAAATTTATTTTGGAGATCATAAAGTAACTTCCCGTTTATATGATATTGATGTTGTGGGTTATAATAATCGTATAAATAAGTTACATTTATTTGATATTGATACAATAGATGAAACAATTGTTGATAAAGATGGAATTTCTTTTGATAAATCGGATATTGATAAAAACCTAACTTTATTTCTCTATCCAGATGATAGCGATGAAGCAGGGCAGATTTTAAGAGTATATCAACAGTATTTTATGGTTAGTAATGCAGCAAGGTTGATTTTAGAAGAATGTAAAAGAAAAGGATCGAATTTACATGACTTACCAGAATATGCAGTGATTCAAATTAATGACACACATCCATCTATGGTAATTCCAGAATTAATTCGTCTGCTTCAGGAGGAAGGTATTTCCGAGGAGGAAGCGATAGAAATTGTTTCTAAAACTTGTGCTTATACAAATCATACCATTTTAGCAGAAGCATTGGAAAAATGGCCAATGGATTTCTTAGAAAAAGCAGTTCCTCAGCTTGTTCCAATTATTAAAATGCTAGATAAAAAGGTAAGAGAAAAATATAACGATTCTTCCGTTTATATTATTGATAATGAGAATCGTGTGCATATGGCACATATGGATATTCATTATGGATTTAGCGTAAATGGAGTCGCTTATCTGCATACAGAAATTTTAAAGAAAAATGAATTGCATAACTTTTATGAAATTTATCCAGAAAAATTTAATAATAAGACAAATGGTATTACATTCCGCCGTTGGCTTTTCCATTGTAATGAAGCACTTACGGCTTATATTGATGAATTAATTGGAATAGAATATAAAAAAGATGCTGCAAAATTGAAGGATTTAGAAAAGTATATAGAAGATGAAAGTGTTTTAAACCATCTTTTAGAAATTAAAGCGGAAAATAAAAAGATTCTAAAAGATTATATAATGGAAACACAAAAAATTGAAATCAATGAAAATTCTATTTTTGATATTCAAGTAAAACGTCTTCATGAATATAAACGGCAGCAGTTAAATGCACTTTATGTAATTTATAAATATTTACAGATTAAAAAAGGAAATTTGCCAAAGACTCCAATTACTGTTATTTTTGGAGCAAAGGCAGCACCAGCATATACAACAGCAAAAGATATTATTCATTTAATTTTGTGTTTGCAGGAAGTGATTCAAAATGACCCTAGCGTAAACCCATATTTGAATCTTGTTATGGTAGAAAATTATAATGTATCAAAGGCAGCAAAATTAATTCCTGCTTGTGATATTTCTGAGCAGATTTCTCTTGCATCAAAAGAGGCGAGTGGTACTGGCAATATGAAATTTATGTTAAATGGTGCTGTTACAATTGGAACAATGGATGGTGCAAATGTGGAAATTGAACAGCTTGTTGGCAGAGAAAATATTTATATCTTCGGTGAAACAAGCGAACAAGTCATTGAACATTATGAAAAAGAGGATTATATTGCAGCAGATTATTACATTAACGATAAAGAAATAAAAGAACTTGTTGATTTTATTATTAGCAGTGAAGTGATGAAAATAGGAGATGTAAAAGCATTACTACGTCTTCATACAGAACTTGTAGGAAAAGATTGGTTTATGACATTCCCTGATTTAAAGGAATATATTCGTGTGAAGGAAACTGCTTTTAAAGATTATGAAGATCGTATGGAATGGGCAAGGAAAATGTTAGTAAATATTAGTAGAGCAGGATTCTTTTCTTCAGATCGTACTATAGAAGAATATAATAAGGATATTTGGAAGTTGTAAGAAACTATCTTGAATTCTATTGTAATAGGAAAGTATACCCATAAACGAAAAAGTTTATATATTTTGTAATTGTAAAAATAGACAGCAAGAAATTATATAGGTATTCTTGCTGTCTATTCAGCTTTGACGAGAAAAAATTTTTTTTAATATTTTTTGAGAACTTTTGATTCTTCAGTTAGGAAGACAGCCCGTAAATACAACTTTTTTACTTTTAAATTTGAAATCTTGAAGTAATATCTCGAAGTCTTTCTGTAGATCCTTTACAATTAGTAGTACGATCATAACTTTCTTTCGTTAATTTTACAACATTTGCTGTTTTTTCTGCAACATTTTCAACACCAATTTGTGCTTCATTAATTGTATTATAAATATCTTCCATAGAGACAGTAATTTGTGCAATTCCACGTCTTAATTCATTGACTTCTATATCTGTTTGATTCATAAATTTTTCTATCATTTGTGCAGCATCGCTATATTGATTGCTGGATTCCATAAAATCGGAATAATCTTCCATTACTTTTGTTTCCAGAAAATGTAAGGTATCTAAAAGACATTTTGTTAAAGTTTCAATTGATAGATTGACTTGATTTACGATAGTTACAATATTATTGCTTGTATCTGTTGACTGTGCTGCAAGTTTTGCAATTTCACTTGCAACAATTGCAAATCCTCTTCCCTGTACGCCTGCTCTGGCTGCTTCAATAGAAGCATTTAAAGATAGTAAGGTAGTTTGATCTGCAATTTCTTGAATAGCACCTGCAAGGCTATTGATTTTTCCTACTTCCTTTGCTTTATTAATTGCCTCATTAGAAGTTTCTTTTATTGTATCATATAAATCAATTGTTTCTTTTTTTGCTTTTGTTGTTTTTTCGGCAATTTCTATAGTTTTATTTCTAACGCTTTCTGTTAGTTTTGCACCATCTCTTATTTTATCTGCTACAATTGCAACATTGCCATTCATATTTTTAATATTATCATTAACTTCGTCAGTGGCAGAAGAAGTCTCTACCATACTAGATGCTAATGCTTCATTTGTAACAGAATTATTTGCAGAAGCATTATTTACCTGCTCTGAAATATCATAAAGAGTATTCGTATCATTGACAAGCGTTTCTGAAATATCATCTAATTCCATAACGATTCCTGTTAATTGTTCTTTCATATGAACAACAGCTTTTCCCATAACTCCAATTTCATCATTTGTTGGAGGTATTTTATAGTCATTTTTTAAATGTAATTTTGAAATATCATTAATAATTTCTGTTAATTTTGTAATTGGTTTTGTTATCATAGAAGTAATAGCAATACCAATGAATAATGCTAAAATTAATAAAATACTTCCAATGAGGATAGTATAAATACTAATAATATTTACTGGCTTTAATACATCCATTTCGTCTGCTTCAACAACAACAATCCAATCATTCACAGTACACATAAAAGCTATATAAACAGATGTATTACTTACAGTACATTTTCTAACATCTGCCGTTGTAATATATCCTTCCTGTAATCTTTGTAACACTTCTGAAATCACAGGATTTCCTTCTATTTTAGTACCAATTTTTTCAGTTTCTTTATGATAGAGATAAGTACCATCAGTATCTACTAAATAAGCATGACTGGAACTCATAGTGTCAATACCTGTATTATAAAGAATATATTCTAAACTAACTTCCAAATTATTTCTTTCTGTATCTTCATAGAGGCTTTCATATAAAGTAGCAGAAGCAGAAGTACAGACATCATATAAATAACTTTTACAAAGTTCTACAATATTTTTTCTATTAATAATATAAGAAACCGTTAATATTCCAATAATTAATAAAATTGATGTAGAAATGATTAATATTGCGATTTTAGAACGTATTGATATTGATTTTTTTCCCATAGCTTTCTCCTATTCTGCCGCTTTTTGCGATGCCCATTCCGTTTTTACAAATTCAACGACTTCTTCCCATGTACATTCTTCTTTTGCATATTGTAAAAGAGTATTTCCAAAATTATCTTTAAATTTTTGACTTGGAAATGCTGGAAAAATCCATTCAATCGAATAGGTATTTTTATTACTCATATCATTAATAACTTCTTGAGCTAAAGGATTTTTAGGACGTTCTTCTTCAGAAAATGTATTAAATGGTGAAATAAAATTTAATTTATTTGTTACATAATCTTTGCCAATATCAGAGCTATAAACCCATTCCATAAAATTAATTGCTGCTTTTTGTTCTTCTTCTTTTGACATAGAATTTACACAAAGATAATTTGCAGTGCCAATACAAAGTCCTTGATTTTCTTCTTCTGGCATATCCATATAGATAGGAAGATAATGTACATTTTCCTCTAAAACTTTACAGCCAGCCACTTCTGAAATCTGTGTCCATGCCCAATTGCCATTTTGCACCATAGCAACTTCTTCAAGAGCAAATTCTTTCATAGAATCCATTACTGTTTTTTTTGCAAGTTCTTTTGGTTTTGTACAAGAATAATGAGTATATAAATCAAAAATATTTTTAAAATTGTTTGCATAAGTAAAGTCAAGAATATCACTATCAGAAATATTTTTATCTGTAAATTCAAAATAGATTGGTAAATTTGCTAAATGTGTCTGCCAACGCCAATCTTCCCCAGAGCTGAAAGAAGTAGAAGCAAAAACACCTTTTATACCAAGTTCTTCTTTATGAATTGTCATATCTTCTACAAGTTCTTTTAATTTATCGAAACTATTTATTTCTTTTATATCAGAAATTGAGACTGCTTTCTTGGAAAGTGAAAAATACTTTTTCATAATAGCGTCATTATAAATAATTCCATAACCTTCTACAACATAAGGAATTCCATAAACGCCATCTTCTGTTTTTATTGCAAGTTCTTTATCTAATAACCATTGATATAAATTGGTATCTTTTAAATCAAGACAGTAATTTTTCCATTTACTATAGCCAATTGGTCCATTAATATGAAATAACGTAGGTGCTTCTCTTTTTGCAATTTCTTCTTTTAGTCGTTGTTCATAATTGCCATTTGCTACAGTTAAAACATTTACTTTTATTCCTGTTTCTTTTTCATAATCTTGTGCCAGTGTTCGCCAAACATTTGCTACTTCTGGCTTAAAATTTAAATAATAAATAGAAAGTGGTTCTTTACTAGTTGTATAGTTACAACCATTTGTAAAGATAGCTGTGAAGAAAAGAATCACGATTATTTTTAAATATTTCATTTTGTTATCTCCTTATCTTTTTATTTTTCTTTATGATTTTATAATTTTCGACAACTATCTCGTTCAATTAAACAATGGGAAACAATAATTTTTGTCGCTAGAAGATTTGGATTTTCAATATGATTAATCATTTGAGAAGCTGCTTCCATTCCAAGTTGAAAAGAATTGATATCAATAGATGTTAATTGTGGTGAAGTAAGTCTTGCAAAAAGAGAATTGTTGAAAGATACAATGGATAAATCCTTAGGGATGGATAGTCCCATACGAATACAAGTGCGTTCCAGAGCTACTGCTAAAATATCATCGCTAACAACAATAGCTGTTGGCCGTTCTTTTTGTTCTAATAATGCACGAATGTTTTCAGAATCTTTTTCAGGAATACAATTAACTTCAATACAATATTCTGGTAAAACTGCAATTCCATGATGTTTCAGTGCAAGTTCATAACCTGCTTTCCGATCAGCCGAAAATAAGAATAAACTTTCACTTCCAAGATAAGCAATTTTTGTATGACCTAATTGATATAAATATTCGGTAGCTTCTTTTCCAGCAAGTATATTATCATTATCAATATGAATGGTCTGGTTTGCAAGCTGTTGTGCTTTTCCAATAAGTACATAAAGAATACCTTCATTACAAAGATAATCAATAATAATATCATCTTGTTTTGAATACATAACAATAAAACCTTCTATTTGGTTAGTTGTATTCATAGTACGAATAGCTCCTAAAATTTCTTCTGTATTTTGCCCTGTAATAATTGTGTTAATATATTGATGTTGATTGCAAAATTGACTAATGCCGCGAATAGCTTCTAAATAAAAAGAATTTTCATATGTTTCATGATAAGAAGGTGGAAGAATAATGCCAATAGTTTCTACTGTTTGACTTGATAGATTTCCTGTTTGAAGATTTGGTTCATAGCCTAATTGTGCCATAGCATGTCGTACACGCTCTTTTGTTTCTTTACTAATAGAAATGTGATTTTTACATGTTCTTGAAACAGTAGAAGGCGATACTCCTGCTAAAGCTGCTACATCCTTAATCGTAACTGCCATAATGACTCCTCCTTTGCATTCTTTTAGACTCCCAAATAGATACTATAGTATTTTCTTTCATAATGATTTTCTTATTGTTTATTTTAGAAGAAAATGCAAAAAAAGTCAATGTTTTTACGCAAAATAATGCAAATTTTACGCAAACAATATAAAATTTTAGGCAAATCACACATTTAGTTGTTTACAGCTATTGCGTATTACTAAAGAATGCGGAACAATAATTTTTGTTGCCATTAAGTTTGGATTCTCAATATGATTAATTAATTGGGAAGCTGCTTCTATTCCTAATTGATAAGAATTTACATCAATACTTGTCAATTGTGGAGAAGTAATCCTTGCAAATAAAGAATTATTAAAAGAAACAATAGATAAATCATCTGGAATAGAAAGCTGATGTTCAATGCAAACTCTTTCTAATGCAACTGCTAAAATATCATCGCTTACAACAGCAGCACTTGGCCGTTCTTTTTGTTCTAATAAGGTGTGAAAAAGTTTTGGATCATGAAAAGAAATCGAATCTACTTCAATACAATAATTAGGATTTACAGGTAAATTATGTTCTAGAAGAGCAAGCTGATAGCCTGCTTTGCGATCAGCAGAAAATAGCATACGATATTCGCTGCCAATATAAGCAATTTTCCGATGACCTAAAGAATATAGATACTCGGTTGCTTCTCTGCCAGCTAATAAATTATCATTGTCTATATAAATGGTTTGATTTGCATATTGTTTTGCTTTTCCAATAATAACATAAAGCAAACCTTCATTGTAAAGATAGTCAATAATAGTATCATTTTGCTTAGAATATAGAACAATAAAGCCTCCCATTCTATCATCTTTTGCTAATGTTTGAATTGCATGTAAAATTTCACTATCATCTTGTCCTGTAATAACAGTACTAATATATTCACGTCCATTGCAAAATTGGCTAATTCCACGAATAGCCTCTAAATAAAAAGCATTTTCGTAAACATATTTAGAAGAAGATGGTAAAATAATGCTAATAATTTGAGGGATTTGCCCTATGGAAATATGGGAGGAAACATTAGGCTCATATCCAAGTTCTGCCATAGCACGCCGAACTCTTTCTTTTGTTTCTTTGCTAATAGAAGGATGATCTTTGCAGGTACGAGATACCGTAGAAGGAGAAACGCCTGCTAATGTGGCAACATCTTTAATTGTAACAGCCATAGTTTATAGTTCCTTTCTAAGTGTAAGTGTTTTAATAGTATCTTTATATTTTTTTATTATAAGAAGAAATTTTATAAAAGTCAATTGCACGAAATGTATACTATTCATCATTTTGTATAAAATATTAGTGAAATAACTATGCAATATGTAGAAAATGCTGAAAAATTTGGAAATCAGATTGCGTTTTTGTGAAGAATGATGTAAATTATATTTGCGTAAATTTTACGCAAAAGAATGCAAATATAAAATATATAAGTAGTATGGTTTGCATTTTATTTAAAAAAACAAAAGACGCAAAAAAAAGAAATGGAGGTGTTATTATGAGTAATATGGGGAAAATTTCAATTATTGCTCCTTTATCAGGAGAAATTGTTGCATTAGAGCAAGTTCCAGATCCCGTATTTTCAGAAAAAACATTAGGAGATGGTATTGCTATTTTACCAGAAAACGGGAAAATTTATAGTCCTGTTAATGGTACAATTGCATCTATTGCAGCAACAAAACATGCATATGGTTTTGAATCAGAAGATGGACTTGATATCTTAGTCCATGTTGGATTAGAAACGGTAGGTCTTAATGGAGAGGGTTTTACTGTCTATAAAAATGTCGGAGATACGGTAAAAGTCGGAGATTTAATAGCAGAAGCAGATTTAGATCTATTAAAAAGCAAAAAGTTAAATTTGATTACGCCAGTTCTTTTATGTGATGGTATGGATGAAAAACAAATGAATCCTTGTTCTGGAAAAGTAAAAGCAGGACAAGACCCTGCAATACTTATAACACAGGCAGAAGAAGAAACAACACAGGAGACAGTACAGGCAACAACAAAGCAAGAAGCAAAAACAACTGCTCCTGAACAAGAGGAAAAGAAAAAATCAGCAATTAACTTTGACTTTTTACAAAAACTTGGAAAAGTATTAATGACAGTCATTGCTGTTATGCCAGCAGCAGGTTTGATGCTAAGTATCGGAAAATTAGTACAAATTGCTGGCGGAAATATTCATATGATTCAGTTGATTGGTAGTACCATGGAGAATATTGGATGGGCAATTATTAATAATTTGCATATCTTATTTGCTGCTGCCATTGGTGGTTCTTGGGCAAAAGAACGGGCGGGAGGTGCATTTGCTGCTGTTATTTCTTTTATCTTAATCAACTGTATTACAGGAGCAGCTTTTGGAGTAACAAGCAGTATGTTAAATGAAGAAGGAGCTGTTGTTACTTCTTTATTTGGACAAGAAATGTTAGTAGAAAATTATTTTACTTCCGTACTTGGAGCACCAGCACTTAATATGGGTGTTTTTGTAGGAATTATTGCTGGTTTTGTAGGCGGTGTTGTATATAATAAATTTTATAATTTCCGCAAATTGCCAGATGCATTATCATTTTTTAATGGAAAACGTTTTGTTCCTTTAGCAGTCATTGCATATTCTACAGTAATTTCTT
>CAJTJZ010000009.1:0-54238 GCA_910576895.1 uncultured Lachnospiraceae bacterium
TGATAGTTATATTATACCAAATATAAGCGGTGGTGTCTACTTTTTCAGCGGTCTCTACCTTGATGGGGGAAAGCTGCTTTACCCAGCCGCTGATAGTGCTCCGATTTACGCCATATTCACGTTCCAGTTTTGGATACGAGGTTCCTCGGGTATTGTACAGGTCTACAATCTGCTGCTTAAATTCCGGAGTGTAAGATTTTTGGTTTTTTGCCATGTTGAACATCTCCTTTGCTCTTTCACTTGATAGTATAGATTGTTCAACTTTTCATGTCCACACTTATATACTAACACCAGTATGTTTGTCGGAACAGATAAAGGAAAACAATAATTCTATCCGCAATCTGACCGGGGAATATAAAAAGATAGAGCCGGATTGTCGGGAGGGAGTGCGGGCGCAGTTGGAGTGCATGAAAGATCTTTGCAAAGAGCGCAATAGTCTATATGAGAAACAGAACGATTTGAAAGGGCAGAAACAGCAGTTAGAGAGAGCATTGGAGCGATAAAAATTGCCGGGGATTGACAGCGGTAGAAAGTCATTCCCCGGCAATTTTTATGTCAAATTTGTAGCCGACACCTAACACGGTTTTGATGTAAGTAGGGTTCTTGCTGTCCGGCTCTATCTTTTTCCGTAGATTGCAAATCACGGTAGAAATGCTTGACTGGCAGCTATCGCTGTCCATATTCCAAACAGCTTCAAAAATCTGTGTCTTTGTGAGGACTATGCCGGGATTGGAAGCAAGGAGAACAAGAGTGCTGTATTCAAGGCGGGTAAGGTTTATGTCCTTTCCGTCTTGAAGTACCCGGCGTTGGTGCTGTCTGATTTCAAGCCCCGGAAATGATAAGACAGAAGCAGGGGCAACCTGTATCGGCTCAATCTGTATATAATCAGCGATAGCCGACACGATTTTGTCAATCGCCTTTTCTTCCTGTTCATTAAGCGTCAGCACTAATATTTTCCCAATCTATATCGCCCTCCCTTTGGCTAAATAATGTATTTAATTATTGGCTTCAATCTGCCCCCCCTATCTGTTCCCTGCTTAATTTGCGATATGTTTTGATATACAATGCGGCGGCAAGGATAGTTGAAAATATATCTGCTACAGGCTGTGCCCATGCAAGCCCGGTCAGACCGAGAAATGCTTTTAGGATAAATAGGGCAGGAATGTAGATAATGCCCTGTCTGCTTAAACTGATGATGAGTGAAGCGGTAGCCGCCCCCATAGCTTGTATGCCATTGACAAGGACATAAAACAGACCAAACAGAAAACTTGTTGTCAATAAAATGCGTGAAAACTGGACGGCATAATTAAAAGCAGTCGTATCAGTCAAAAATGCACTAACTATCTGACTCGCAAACAGATAACAAAGAATTGTCAGAGAAGTGCCCAAAATCAACGCAAATATAGCTGAAAACTTGAAAATATCTTTGAACCTTTTCCACAATTTCGCCCCTACGCAATAGCCAAGCAAAGGCTGTATTCCCTGTCCTAATCCCATACATATCATGCCGGTAATGACAGTTACTTTCATGGCAACTCCCATACCTGCAATCGCCATATCCCCATATTCTGCCATTTGGCTGTTGACGATGATTTGCGAAATGCTCATTAACAAAGAGCTTAACGCTGCGGGAATACCGATTGCAAGGACACTGCTGCAAACTTTATTTTTCACGGTAAACTCTTTGAAACTGATACTAAGGCTTGATTTTCCCCGGAGAAAGTAGCAGATGTAATATCCTGCACCTGCCACGTTACCGATTACGGTAGCAATCGCCGCACCTGCTATGTTCCAACCGAAACCTAAAATCATAATCGGGTCAAGAATGACATTGAAAAGGTTTCCAAGAAGCTGTCCCATACAGGCAATCCCCGATTTTCCCTCTGCACGGATAACGTTTGTATAGCAGTTTGAAATCAGTACAAAAGGTCCGCTGCACGCAACTATGGTCAGATATGTTTTCGTTAAATCCCATGTGTCGGAACTTGCTCCAATCAGTGACAGGATAGGGTTCATAAAAATCAAAAACAATGCCGCCATAACTACGCCTACGATGATACAACTCCACATACAGAAAGAGCAGACTTTTTTTGCGTAGTCCTCTTTACCCTCGCCCAATGCACGGGAAATAACAGATGTGCCGCCAATGCCGAAAACTGTACCTACCGCCATAAATATCAGAAATACAGGAGTTGCAAGCGATACAGCCGCAACCTGTAAAGCGTCATGCGTCTGCCCGATAAAGAACGTGTCAGCTAAATTGTAGACCAGTACCATAAGCATTGCCGCCATAGCGGGCAGGGCATTTTTGAATACCGCCTGTGAAACAGGTGCTTTGCTAAAGACTTCCATAGATTTTTGATTATTCATTACATTTCCTCCTTTTTAATAATTGCTAGCGATTAAAAGCTAGCGATTGATATAGATATTTTTTTGTCTGCCCGATATAGGCAGACATTACATCTTCCTTATTGTGCGGTTGATTTCTTCCAACAAAGACAACAGGTTTTCTCTTTCTGCGGCTGAAAGATTTTCTAAAAGTTTTTTTTCCGTATCATCTATTTCCCGCTTTGCCTCCTTGCAGAATTTCTCTCCAACAGGGGTTATTTCCACATACTTTATTCGTTTATCGTCCGTGTCCCCGGAAACGGAAACAAGTTTTTTCTGTTCTAAGCGGAAAATCAGTCCGGCGGTCGTGGATTGGGCAAGTGACAGGCACTTTTCCAGTTCCTTAAAAGTAAGTTTCCTCGTAGGTGCTTTTAGGATTTCAACTAAAGCGGTCATTTGCGAAAGGGTAAGGTCTTTTGCTTTTAGTTGGCTGTTTGCTATTTTCTCCAAAGCGTTGTGTATTTGACGTATTAACATTCCGAAAGTATTTGCTTCACTCAATTTCAACCCTCCAATCTATAAAGTAGCATAGCACACCTTTAGAGGAATGTCAATAGTATGCGATTGAATATTTTGAAAAATTTTAAGATAAGTAGAGGATTTGAAATTCTGATTTTTCCTTATTGACAGTTTTAGACATGGTGCTAGCACCATGTAATAAGGGTAGATAAGGAAAAAATCGGGATTTTGTGAGTGGCTCTATTTTGGCTCTAAAATTTTACAGAACAGTAAAAACATAGTGTCAAATCAGATAATATGATGAATAATAAATAGCAAAAACAAGGAAAAACATTCAGATTTCATTTCCGAGAGCTCGTGAGGGTGGTCGTACTGTAGGTTCTGGTCGTGTGGCTTCTATCATTGAATAAGTTTAAGAAATATTGATTTTATAAGGCTTTCAGGGGAAACTTTGGAAGTCTTTTTTTGTCTTATAATATTTAAAAAATAGCTTTTGATTCTAGTTTGGTTCTAAAAAGTTTGTTTATATAAAAGTATATATGAAAACTTTTATTTGTTTTATCTGTTCTACTATTAAATAATTATGAAAAGCATAAATCCTATTTATGATCATACCAAATATACGAAAAAATAGAAGAAATAAATACGAAATTAATAAAAACATTTTTACGAATTGTTGACATTGATTGTATAGGGTGTTAATATAAATATATGAAACTCATACAACAATGAAATATAAATATTGTAACGAAATTCTAAAAGGGGAAATATATAAGAACTTTTATAGAATAGCTATAAAAATTTTATAGCACTCATGTATTATTATGAAATGAGGCAAAAGTATTGGCAGAGATAAAATTATTTTCTTTGAATGAAGGAGTAAAAGAATGCAAATCATCTGAGGTGGTTTTAGAAAAAGAACTTCAGACGTTGATAGAGCAGAATATGGAAATATTCTTTGGAGTCCGGTTTTTAAAAAGCGAGTATGCTGTTACAAATGGGCGTATGGACAGTATTGGAATTGATGAAAATAACAGTCCTGTTATATTTGAATATAAACGCAACCAGAATGAAAACGTAATTAATCAAGGACTGTTTTATCTTGATTGGCTTTTAGATCATAAAGCAGATTTTAAATTATTAGTTATTGATAAATTGGGAATGGAAGCGGCCAACAGCATAGACTGGTCTGTTCCATGTGTTATTTGTGTTGCCCATGATTTCACAAAATATGATATGCATGCAGTCAATCAAATGCAGAGAAATATTAAATTGGTAAGCTATCGAAGATATGACAATGGCATGCTTCTTTTTGAACATTTAAATACACCAACTGTAAAGCCGATTATAGAAAGTAGCGAGGATGAAAATAGTACAAGAAATAATACACAGAAAACTCATCTGGAAAAATTGGCAACAATCTCTGAAAATATGAGAAATCTTTACCATTCTATATGTGACTTTATTGAATCTTTAGGGGATGATATTGTATCAAATCAACTGAAATTATATTTGGCATATAAGAAAGTTCAGAACATGGTATGTATCGAAATCCACAATAAACAGATTATACTGTTTCTAAAGTTGAATCCAGAAACTGTCAAATTGGAAAACGGATTTACGAGAGATATGCGTAGTATTGGACATTATGGTACAGGGGACTTGCAGATAACAATTAAAAATGCTGCAGATTTTGAAAAAGCAAAGTCTTTATTGGAGAGGGCATATAATGAGATATAAAGTTTGAACATAATAGAACATAGGAAAGGATATATTGTATGAAAGTAAGGGAAGATGATGTTAGATTGTATTATTGAACGTACAAATAAATATATAGATGATATACCTAAAAAAGAGCGTAAAAAATACGGTCAATTTTTTATTTTTTACAAGCAAAGAAACAGCACATTTTATGGCTAAATTATATAATATTCTTAACAACAAGTCTAAAGCCAGTATTTTAGATGCAGGTAGGTTCAGGGATATTATCATGTGCACTTATAGAACGATTGGATGGCTTCTGTTCAGATGATAGAGTTGACTTATTATATTTTGAAAAGTATTTGGAGCTGATTTATAAGGATAAAAGTTAAAAATATAAATAGTTTATTTAATGTAATACAGTAAATTATTTTTGTAAGTATATTAATGTATAAAATTGATAAAGAATTAACCTACTCAAATATTAGAGAGTAAAGGATGCTTTATTATAATAGAAAAGGATTTGAAAAAAATAAGATGAGAATTTCCTTTGATTTAGATGATACGCTGTTTGTATCAGAAGAAAAATTTAAAACGGAACAAGCATTAAAATTTCCTTTTTGTATGATATATAAAGAACGGTTGCGTTTAGGAACTATAAAACTGATGAAATATATTTATGAACAAGGTATGGAACTGTGGGTTTATACAACTTCTTATCGTTCCGAGCATTATATACGAGGTTTATTTCGTTGTTATGGAATAAAATTAGATTACATTGTTAATGGAGGAAAACATGCGAAAGAAGTGCAGGCAGGTCATATAGAAGGTATGCCATCTAAATATCCAAGCAAATATCGAATTGATTTGCATATTGATGATGATCGTTCTGTTGCTGAAAATGGAAAAATTTATGGATTCCATGTTTTTATAGTAGGAAGTCAGGATGATGATTGGGTAGATAATATAATAAAAGAAATTGAAAGAATCAGAAAAAAGAAGAAAGAGGAATGATGAAGAAATATGATAAAGGCAATACATGAAAAGGATATTGCAGAATGCGTTAATGTTATAAAAGAAAGTTTCCTTACGGTTGCTGATGAACTGGGGTTTGCGATTGATAATGCACCACGTTTTACAGCATTTGCTACAACAGAGGATAGATTATTACATCAATTAAAAAATGAACATAGACCCATGTATGCATATTATGATGATAGTAAAATTATTGGTTATTATTCACTGTCATTACAAGATAATAATGAATGCGAAATTAATAATTTATGTGTTCTTCCACAATATCGTCATAAACGTATTGGAGCAATGTTGTTAGAGAATGCTTATATAAAAGCAAAAGAAATGGGATATAAAAAAATGAGTATTGGAATTGTAGAAGAAAACAAAATATTAAGGAAATGGTATGAGGATAATGGCTTTATCCATATCGGAACAAAGAAATTTGATTTTTTCCCATTTACTTGTGGATATATGAAAAGAGATTTGTAAATTATCATATGATTTATTGTTTAATAATGGATTGAAGATATGGTTGGATAGATATGAAGAAAAAATAAAAAGTGCGTTCCTTTAGAATGGTTTATGGTTTCATTTTTTATTTTATATTCTTTCTTTATAGAAAAACAGATGTTGTTATTTGAAATATATAACAACATCTGTTTTTAATTTCTAATTTATATCTATCATATCTATTTCTTTTAAATTTCTGTTTTTAATCGAAATTGCTTTGTCATTTGTTTCATTTGAATTGCTTGTTGATTTAATTCCTCACTAGAGGCAGCACTTTGTTCTACAGTTGCAGAATTGGTTTGTGTCACCAAAGAAATGGTTTCCATTTCTTGATTAATATATTCTGATTCATCCGCTTGTTTTTTAGAATCTTTTGCAATTTCTTTAATTAATTTTTGTGTTTCTGCATTTTCTCTTACAATTTCATGCAATGCCTGTGCTGTCTGTCTTGCAATGTTTGTTCCTTTACGAACAGCCGCCATACAAGTTTCTAATAATTCTTGAGCATCGTTTGCTGATTCTCCTGATTTTTGTGCTAAATTTCTTACTTCATCTGCTACAACAGAAAATCCCTTACCTGCTTCTCCAGCATGAGCTGCTTCTACAGTTGCATTTAATGCTAAAAGATTTGTTTGAAATGCAATATCATCAATATTTTTATTAATCTTTTCAATGCTTTCTGATGCTTTAAAAATATCTTGAATTGACAGTATTAATTCTTCCATTTTCTGTGTTCCAACTTCAATATACTTTTTCATCTCTCCAGCATATTCTTGTGCTTGTCCAGCATTTTGAGAATTTAACTTTGCCTGTTGTGCAATTTCTGCCATTTTATTTGATATTCCCTGTACACTTGATGCCTGTTCTACTGTTGCAGAGGCAAGCTGCTGTGTACCAAGAGAAACTTGATCTGCACCAAGAGAAACTTGATTTGCTGCTTCATTAATTTCTAAAAGCATTTGATTCATAGAAGCTATAATTTTCTCTAAAGACTGTCCAATTTTATTAAATTCTCCATGATATTCTACTTCTGAAGTAACCGTAAAATTTCCATCTGACATCTCAGAGAGCTGCCTTGATACATCATGAATATAAGATTTTAATTTATCTTGAGCAAAATTAAGTGCCTGTGCTGTCTGGCCAAATTCATTCTTTGATTTAATATTTAATGGCTCAGAAAAATCACTATTTGACAGTCTGTTTGCTAGTTCTCTGATTTTTTTAAGCGGCATTAAAAATACTTGTGAAGAAATAATAGAAATAATGATTGCAATTATCATAACGAGTGCTACACAAAGATTCGTAATATCAACTTGATGCTGTAGTTGTGCTTCCATTGCCTGTTCTTGTACAGAATACACTCTATTAATATCATCAATATAATTTCCTGTGCTAATAATCCAACCCCATGGTTCAAACAACATAGAAAATGCTCTTTTTGGAGCTACGGTTACACCATCTGCTTTTGTATAATAAAATTCATTAAATCCGCCTTCCAAAGAACTGTTTACTGTTTTTATAATTTCTTGAATAATTTTTACTCCATTTTGATCTTCTAAATCATAGCGATTATTTCCCTCTTGATCTTCCAAGATTGGATGTGCAATTAATATATAGTTTAAATCGTCAATCCAGAAATACCCTTCTTCATCTTCTCCATAACGAATACCTTTTATATAAGAAATAGCTTCTTTCTTTGCATCTTCTTCCGTTATTTCACCTGTTGCCTGTCTATGATAAATTCCCTGTAAAAGAGCAATTATATTTTGTACTTGATATTTTACAGCATTATCATAACCTTCATAAAGTGTATCTTTATATTCTGTTAAAGAAGTTTCAATCTGCCTTTCTAGTTCCACTCTTGCGGTGATACCAATACCACTTACTGAAATTAGCACAATAAATACATTTAAAAGAATTAATATTATTTTTACGCTTTTCATAATCCCCCTCCAACTTTACTATATTATACCATAATAATAAAATCTTTCAATATATTTCCTTGGATTTCTGCAAAATTCTGCATTATTTTATATATTTTTCCATGCATTAGATTCCCATTCTTTGTAAATTTCTAAGTTACAAATCTCTTTATAAGAACCAGAACTTATGATTTTTCCTTTTTCCATAATATAGATTGTTTCTGCATATTTTAATAATTCTGGATTATGTGTAGTAAATAAAATACTTGCCGTTTTATTCATTAAATTTTCAAATACCTTTTTTGCTGTAATGATATCTAGATTTGCTGTTGGTTCATCAGCGATTAGTACATCGCTTTTACTAGCTATTGCTCGGGCAATACATACTCGTTGTGCTTCTCCACCAGACAGGTTTTCATCTCCATCAGGCAATATATGATTGAATCGTTCTCTACCGATTGAAGTTAAATCTGCTGCTTGCACGATTTCTTCAAGTTTATCGAAAAGTTCACCTTCAGTTCCATAAGAAACATTATCTTCAATTGTTACAGGAAATAATTGAGAAGATACAGGAATATAAGAATATGATTTTTTATAGTTAATCTTAATAGAGCCATCAGTTGGTGATAGAAGTGACAGTAATATTTTTAAAAATGTTGTCTTACCTGAACCATTTTTTCCAATAATCGCAACTTTTTCATTTTCTTTCATTGTAAAATTAATTGATTTCAAAATATCATGTTCACCAATAGAATAGCATATATTATCTGCTTTGAAAATATCGTTTTCTGTTTCTCTTATCTTTAGCTGTAAATCTTTATTTATAATTTCATTATATTTCTCGATTACATATATATTTTCCTGTATATAAATCAGATTTGTATTAATACTGTCTATATAAGATTTCATTGTATTGTAAACAGAAATCATAGTAATAATAATACAGACATTATTTTCTTTTACAAATGTATAACAAAAAGCAATTAAAGTAAGATAGACTATGGCATCGATTTGTCTAATAAGATTGCTTCTATGTGCTTTTCTATTTGCAAGTTTCTTTGTGTTTAAAATATAGTTTACATTATTTTCCTGATATTTTTGTACCATTTTTTTATATTGTCTATTTACTAGATAGTTTTGTGTGCCAGTGAATATATTTCTGAGCATACCTGTAAGTTTTGATTTTTCTTTAAAAATATCCTTATTATCTTTATTTATTTTTTTACTTTCATAATTCCCAATAATTAATGTTAGTACACTTCCCGTTATCACTATCATGGATAAATATCCGTCTATGATAGTACTCCATATTCCAAAAACAATGATTACAATTCCATCTCCCAAGATACGATCCAAACGAAATAATATACCAACAAATTTTTCGATTTTATCTGTTAAAAAAGAATATAATTCATTGCCATCATAATATTTACTAATTTGTATATTATTACAAGAATATATTTTTTTAATATACTGTTCTCGAACTTCTTCTAATATAAAAAAATAGAATTTGCCATTTACCAGTATATCAAAACGATATCTAAGAAATAGAAAAATGATGCCAAAAATAAACCATAATAATGTGTACTTATACATACCATTAATGTTTTCATTTTCATATGCTGTCAACATTAAATTCAAAAAAACAGGTAGTGCGAAAGCTGATTGGCTTAAAATGTAGATTTCCATGATAAAATCTGCAAAAAAGTATTTACGTGTACGCTTTTCTAATATAATTGAAAGACATGTTATTTTTAATAAATGTAATAAATCTGTCATTCTTTTTTCCTTTCTGCATTTGTATTATACCATGTATAAAAATAATTTTTAGCATTATAAAGTTCTTGAAAAGATCCACTTTCGCTTATTTGACCATTTTCCATATATAAAATCTGATCTGCAATATCAAAATTTGTTTGTCTATGAGATACAAGAATCACAGTTCTTCCATGCAAAGTAAGAAGTTTTAGTTGTTTAAAGAAATGCTGTTCTTTGGCAGGATCGATTGCTGAAAATAATTCATCTAATAAAATTAGTTGCTTAGGATGGTAAAGTATATTAGCAAATGCAACCATTTGACGCTCACCAGAAGATAATGGCCAACCATTTAAAGTTAAAATTAAATTATCATTATATTGATTCTTTTTTAAAAAATCCTCTACAAATGATTCTTTGAGTGCATTATTATAAGACATTTCATTTATTTCATCAAAACAAATATTCTTTTTTATAGTATCTTCTAAAAATATTTGATTTTGTGAAACATACGATAGTTTCAGATAAACGGAATCTCTTTTCATATCTGCAAGATTTGTTTGATTCCAATAAATAGTTCCTTTATTCGCTGGAAGTAATCGAGCAATCACTTTTAATAATGTGCTTTTTCCACATCCTGATTTCCCAGTAAGAATATAAAATTTCCCTTTATGGAAAGTATAATTGATACCTTTTAGAATTTCTTCTTGCTTATATCTAAAAAATACATTATTTACAGATAAGGTTTCAAAAGTTTCATATAGATTTTCTTTTGCCTGATCTTCTTGGATATGTTCTAATTTATAAATTCGTGAAGCAATACTTTTTAATTCATGTAATCGAATTAACTGTTCTGGAAGTTGGAAAATAATTTTTTGTACCGAATTTAGTGCCTGAACCATTGCTAGAATACTAGCTGCTGCCATTTTATTATGCATGACTGCAAGAAAGCTTAAGCATAATATTATTAAAGTAAACATAATATCAGAAGATTCTTCTATTAGACATACATTTAGATAAGCTTCTAGTGATTTTTGTTGTGTCTCATGTAATGCATCATCTCTTTTCCTATGTTCCCCAATAATTTTATTTTTTGCAAGAAAAACTTTGATAACTTCAAGATTATCCAATGCCTTCCAAAGAAAATTAGCCCAAAGGCCATAATTTTCATTAAATTCTTCATTGTATTCATATAGCTTTAATTTGTTTTTCTTATTTATTATACTTAAAAGAATACCAATAATAAGAATCAATATAGTAATTCCTATATTAATGGTAAGCCCATATATAATATAGAATGGGATTATAAATAGATTTGAAAATAAAGAAGTTCTTCCAATAATACTATCTATATATCGTTCGCAATCTCCATCTACAATTGACATTCTATCATTTGCACTAATTTCCTCATAATGGTAAGAACGTAAATTAGCATTTTTAATCATAATATGATTTACTAATGACATAATCATATTGCCACGTACTATTGCTGTATGGGACTCATTTAAACGTAAAATCATACTTAATATGATTTGTAAACAAATAAATAAACAACAAGTAATAATTAAATATTGAGTTTTTTTTAAAAACAAAAAATTTAATATTTGTCTGCTAATTTCTATTTCTACAATATTAAATAATGCAGCAATTATTTGTATTAGTACAATTTCTAATATTCCTGTTAATTTAAGTTCAACGAATGTATCAAATTTTTTATTTAAGAAAGTATTTATTTTATTTTTCATAGTGAATTAAGTTTCCATATTTATTAATATGAATAGCGTATAAATTTTAATTTTTAAAGAATTTACTTTTGTTAGTATATCTTTAGTAACCAATAATGTCAACACTATTTTTTTATAAAATTATGTAGAAAATGATAAGTACTAGACGAAGATATGAAGTAATGATATAATGAAATAAGATAGAATCAAAATAAAATAAGATATTATGTTAAAGAGTTTTTGAAATTGCAAAGCTAAATGATAAAGAAAAGTCGAAATTTTAGGAGGTAGTCTTATGGCAGATATGTTAGTTAAATTATACAATATTTCTAATTCCTATGATATAGAAGAAAAATTACAAAAAGAGGGTATTAAAATAAAAAAAGCATTAGCACCTGATAGAAGTAAAATAGTTGCTTTCTCCAAGGTGTGTGCAAAAGACGATTATTCAGATGAAGTAAATGCCGCTTTTTCTAATAATCCTATTACTTGTTATATAGCAACGAAAGAAAAGAAAATAATTGGTTTTGCATGTTATGAAGCAACTGCTAAAAATTTTTTTGGCCCTATGGCTGTATTAGAAAATGAACGAAAAAAGGGAATAGGAAAAGCACTATTATTAAAATCTTTGGAATCAATGCAAGAGCTTGGCTATGCATATGCAATTATAGGATGGCCTGCGAGATCTGCTATTGATTTTTATAAGAAATGTGTGGATGCAATTATGATTGATGAAAAATCCTCAGGAGTATATAAAAGAATGATTGAAATTGATGAATAAACTTCAATATATTAGAGAATTTTGTAGATGAAAACAAGAAATTTGCGGCTTCTTTTTAAAAATCATATTCAGACAAAAGAGAACAAGTAATGTCGGGACAGTGAAAATGAGAAATGTTATACTTTAACCACAGCAGGAGGTTGATAAGTATGGAATGGGTAGAAGCAATAAGTGAGGCAATTAAATACATAGAAAACCATATCACAGAAGATATTACAATGCACGAAGTGGCAAGTTATGTAAATATTTCACCATTTTATTTCCATAAAGGTTTTAGTATGTTATGTGGATATACAATTGCAGAATATATAAGAAACCGAAGAATGGCACTTGCAGGAGAAGAACTAATTACCAGTGATACTACTATTATGGAACTTGCAATGAAGTATGGTTATAATTCTTCTGATAGCTTTACCAAAGCTTTTACCCGTTTTCATGGATATCCACCTCTAACAGTGAGAAAGAATAAAACAATGATTAAAACTTTCGCACCGCTGAAATTAACAATCTCATTGAAAGGTGGTTATATTATGGATTACAGAATTGTTAAAAAAGAAGCTTTTGCTGTTTTAGGTGTATCAAAAGAGTTTAGCTATGAAAATGCAAAACAGGAAGTACCATTGTTTTGGCAGCAACATTATTCATTAAAAAAGAATAACTATGTGTGTGGAATGTTTGGTATCAATATTGATCTGAAAATGGGAAATGAAAAGTTTGAATATTTAATTGCTGATATTTATAATCCATCTATAGATATTCCAGATGGGTTTATAGTAAAAACAATCCCTGCTTTTACATGGGCAGTTTTTCCATGCAAAGGTGCTATTCCAAATTCTTTACAAGATGTGAATACAAAGATATTTTCTGAATGGCTTCCTGCATTGCAGGATTATGAATTTGCAGCAGGATATTGTATTGAAATGTATGATATGCCAGATAAGTATTTAAATGGAACAAATGATGAAAACTATTATACAGAAATATGGATTCCTGTTAAAAAAAGTAAATAAAATATTAGAAAAAATTAGCATAAAACAGTAGCTTTCCTTTTTTTAAGCTACTGTTTTATATAGTTTTCCTTAAATTTTGTATCTTGATATGTTAATTATTTTTGCCGCTTTTTAACTATACCAATGACTCTAATAATTCCAAATAATAGCATTGCGATAATTTCTCCAAGTGCATTACTGATAAAATCTCGCATATGAAGCACATCATTCCATGTATAATCCCCTATAATTAGTTTTGTAATATAATTTCCCATAATGGTTAATAACATAAATAATATGATACAATTCCAAATATTCCATTTTAGAAAAGTTTGTGTAAGTACTGGAAGCCAAAGGATAAAAAGCCATAACAGTAGGATAGGGAAGCCATAGCGAAAAATCCAAATAGTTCCCGTTCCCATAAGATAATATCTAGTAATTTGTATGACAGAAAGCAGGATAAATGTTCCAATGCTTATGACTGTCATAACACTACAGCCTTTTTTCTTTTTACAGATTAAAAGAACATATAAAAGACTGTCTGCAAAGAAACAAGAGCTTCCTACGATTAATGACCATGTAATTTTTTTGTTTACTGCAAAATCTACAATCATACAAACAAGTATTGCAATAAGGCTAAGAATGCCTAAACCATATAGTAGATACATTTTTTTTGTTTTCTTTAAAAATCTTTTTACATCAGAAACTTCTGTCGGTTGTGTTTCCATTTTTAGATGAAAAACCATATTGCGGTATGCCTCTTTGCAATCCACACAATGTTTTAAATGGTTTTCTATGCTCTTTTTTGAAACATCACTTACCATTCCATCTACATAGAGAGGAAGTAAATCTTTTACAATTTCACAAGTTAAGTCTCTTTCCATTAAATCTCTTTCCATTCTTTCATTCCTTTCATTATTTTTTGTTTTCCCCTGTAATAAGTTACTCTTGCCCAGTTTTCTGTTTTTCCCATAATAGCTGCAATTTCGGAAAATTGTAGTTCTCCTGCCAATCGTAAATACATAACTTCTTTTGTTATAGCATCTAAATTATGCATAAGTCGGAAAATTTCTACTTTCTCCAAATTATTTAGACTTTTATTTTCTATACTTTCTTTGGAAGGTATCATGTTATCCAGTGGTTCTATTTTGTGTCGGTTTCTTTTTTCAAGTTCTTTATACCACAGTTTTTTCGCAATGCTACATAGCCAGACGGAAATTTTGCAATCACCTCGGAATTTATCAATTCCCTTAATTGCCTGAAAAAAGGTTTCCTGCGTCAATTCCTCGGCAAGCTCACTATTTTGTGTTAAACTGCAAAGATATTTATATATCGTCTGGGCATTTTCCCGATATATTTTATCAATTTTTTCTTTTTCCATTTTTTTCTCCATATGACAGACTTTGCCAGCAATTCCATCTATATTTGTATTTCATATTATTAGTTCCTTTTATATGTGGTTTGTTACAAACATTTTTATTTTTTTTATATATTGCCATAAAAAGGATGGATTGACAATATATCACTAAATTTCATAAAAAACCTTTTAGTTACTACAATAATCTTTGTGAAAAATTAACAAAGGATATTAAAGTTATGTTTTGACACCTTCTTATGATTGTGTTATGATAAGAAATAACTTTGAGCTTGTTATATTTATAAAAATGATAGTAAATTTAATAAGTAAAAAGGGAAAATACACTATGGAGATGGGAGCTATGAGTAAGCATATTGTAGTAGTGGATGATGAACAGTCAATTGCAGATTTAATAGAAGTTTATTTAAGGAATGAAAATTATATTGTACACAAATTTTATAATGGAACACAAGCATTAGAATGTTTAGATTTACAACCAATTGATTTAGCAATTTTAGATGTAATGCTGCCAGATATTGATGGATTTACAATTTTAAAACAAATTCGGGAAAAATTTTTCTTCCCAGTGATTATGTTGACAGCAAAAGTAGAAGATATGGATAAAATCAATGGTTTAACTCTTGGGGCAGATGATTATATTACAAAACCCTTTAATCCCTTAGAACTTGTAGCAAGAGTGAAATCACAGCTTAGACGATTTCAGACTTATAATCAGGCAGGGCAAGTTTTATTGCAGTCTGTAGAAGCAGAGGAGGAGCTTGACATTAAAGGGCTTGTGATTAATAATAACACCCATGAATGTAGCTTATTTGGAGAAAAGCTTTCTTTAACGCCAATTGAATTTTCTATTTTATGGTATTTATGTAGACATCAAGGAAACGTAGTATCTTCAGAAGAACTATTTGAAGCTGTTTGGGGAGAAAAATATCTGGACAGTAATAATACAGTTATGACTCATATTGCAAGGCTTCGTGAAAAGTTAAAAGAACCGCCAAGAAAACCAAAATTTATAAAAACAGTGTGGGGAGTGGGATATAAGATTGAGTGAACAAAAAGAACCATTATATAAAACAGCAAAAGATGCAATTTTTAACCGCTTTTTTTTAGCTGTCTTGTATTTTACAATTTTATTAGTTTTAGCATGTCTCGCCATTTTTTATTATCTACATCGAAGAATTTGGATGGAAACCGATTTTTGGTATCCCTTGCTTCATTTTATTAATAATCGCAAGTTATTATTTTTCTTTTTATTTTGGTTAATTGGTGTCTTTTTTATTTTTCTATTTTATTGGAGAAGAACATTATCTTATCTTGTTTTAATAGCAGAAGCAGGAAATCGGTTGGTAGCAGATGATGAGGAATTTATACATTTTCCAGAGGAATTAAAAACGCTTGAATATCAAATGAATCAGGCAAAACAGGAATCAATAAAAAATGCTAGAAATGCAAAAGAAGCAGAACAAAGGAAAAATGATTTAATTGTTTATTTGGCACATGATTTAAAAACACCTTTAACTTCTGTGATTGGGTATCTTACTTTGCTTCGTGATGAATCAGAAATATCAAAGGAGTTACAAAAGAAATATATTGCAGTAGCATTAGAAAAAGCAGAAAGACTGGAAGATTTAATTAATGAGTTTTTTGAAATTACAAGATTTAATTTAACTTACTTAACTTTAGAGAAAAGAAGAGTAAATCTTAGCCGTATGCTGGAACAGATTATTTTTGAATTTCAACCAATGTTTATGGAAAAAAATATTACTTATGAAACATTTATTGAGCCAGATTTAGAGCTTGTCTGTGATGTAGATAAAATGGAACGTGTATTTGATAATTTATTAAGAAATGCTGTAAATTATAGTTTTGAATATGGAAGGATTCGTGTTCAGGCAGTAAAAAAGAATGAACAACGATTATCATTGACTTTTTGGAATACAGGAAATACCATTCCAGAAGAAAAATTAAATCGGATTTTTGAACAATTTTTTCGACTGGATAGTGCAAGATCATCAAGATCTGGTGGGGCGGGGCTTGGACTTGCAATTGCAAAGGAAATTGTAGAACTTCATGGAGGAACAATTCGTGCTGCCAGTGAAAATGAAGTCATTGAGTTTATCTTAGAACTGCCAATAGAAAAGTAATGGAGTATTTATAATGATACAAGAAAATAATAATAAAAAAACAATTTTAATTTTAGAAGATGATCGTGATTTGTGTGAGGGAATTTGTCTATCATTAAATAGTAAAGAATTTTCTTTTGTTTCCTGCCAAACGATTGTGGAAGCAAGAAAACAATGGAATCTTGGTTGTTTTGATTTATTAATTTTAGATATTAATCTATCCGATGGAAGTGGACTGGAATTTTTAAGAGAGGTTCGCAGAAGCAGTAAAGTTCCAATTGCTTTATTAACAGCAAAGGATATGGAACTTGATATTGTTGCAGGACTAGAATGTGGAGCAGATGATTATATTACAAAGCCATTTAGTTTAATGGTACTTCGTGCAAGGATTCGAGCTTTGCTGCGAAGAAATGTGGAAAAACAAGAGAAAAATTATCAGGATCGTATTTTTCAATTTTCATTTGATGCCATGAAATTTTATAAAAATAATCATATCATTGAATTAAGTAAAACCGAGCAGAGGATTCTTTCTTTCTTAGTTTTTCATGAAGGACAGATTATGACAAGAGAACGTTTACTTGCATATGTTTGGCCAGAAGGAACAGAATATGTAGAAGATAATGCTTTATCTGTAGGGATTCGGCGGCTACGTGATAAACTTGAAGATAAGCCATCAAAACCGAAAATAATTAAAACAGTTTATGGAAAGGGTTATCTTTGGGAGAGGCAGGATTAAAACATGTCTTACTTTTTCATCTTTATCCTTGTTTTTATTAGTTCTTTTCTTTCTGTTAGTATTACTATTTTTTATATGCATAAAAAAACAGAAACTGTAATGGCTCATTTGCTTCAAAGAATGGATAATGCGATTCATGGACAAATACAAGAAATGGCTTATGATGAATCTATGGATGCAGCAATTACGCAAAGATTAAATAGATTACTTCAAATAGCAGGAATGCATAAAGAACAGGCAGAACTTGAAAGGGATACAATAAAAGCATTGATTTCTGATATTTCTCATCAAGTTAGAACACCTCTTTCTAATATTATGCTTTATATAGAACTTTTAAGGGAACAAGCATTAGAAAAAAATATAGAAGGTCTTGCTGATAAAATTCAAAAAAACTCAGAAAAGCTAGATTTTTTTATGAAAGAGTTAGTAAAATCCTCTTATGTAGAACAGGAAATGATTTTGGTGCATCCCCAGATGGTATCTGTGGAAGAACTTATTGATATTTCATGTCAGAATGTAGAACTTGCGGCTTTTAGAAAGAAAATAATGATAAAAAAAGAATTGTCAAAGGAAGTATCAGAAAAATTATGTTATGCAGATAAAAAATGGACAATAGAAGCATTAGGAAATTTATTAGAAAATGCTATTAAATATTCAAAAGAAGAATCTATGGTTCAAATAAGATGTAAGGAACAGGAATCTTTTTTATGTATTGAAGTACAAGATGATGGAATTGGAATAAAAGAAGAAGAACAAGGGAAAGTTTTTGAAAGGTTTTATCGTTCGGAACAAGTAAAAGAACAACCGGGATTTGGAATTGGTCTTTATCTGGCAAGAGAAGTACTTTCAAAACAGGGGGGATATTTAAAGTTGACATCAAAACTTGGAAAAGGAACGGTGATAGCAATGTATTTATCTCGTTTTGGAGATAGTTATTATAAGAGATAATAAGAGATAAGAAAGTCAAATTTTAAATAATTTTATATTTCCATAACAAAAGTAAAGGCTTTATAGCGAAATTTGATAAAAAATGGACAGCAGCAGATTGATTTTTTGCTGCTGTTTTTTTAAATCTGTCAGAAATGTCACTTTTGAGAAAGATTTGAGAAAGGATTTTGTGTTATCTTATTTTTCAAGAAAACAAAAACAAAAAATAAAATTAATAGGAGGAAAAAAATATGGATATTTTAATTACAGAGAAATTAAAAAAACAGTATCCTATGGGAGAGACTATAGTAAAGGCTTTGGATGGTATTAATCTTTCTGTAAAAAAAGGAGAGTTTTTAGCAATTGTAGGAACATCAGGGAGTGGAAAATCAACGCTTTTGCATATGTTAGGAGGACTTGATTATCCAACAGAAGGAACAGTCAAGATAGAGGGAAAAGATATTTCCAGAATGGGAAAAGATGAACTAACAATTTTTCGCAGAAGAAATATTGGATTTGTTTTTCAAAATTATAATTTGCTTCCATTAATGAATGTTTATCAAAATATTGTTCTTCCAATACGTTTAGATGGCATTCAACCAGAAAAGGGATATATAGAAAAAATTTTAGAAATTTTGGGATTAAAGGAAAAAAAGTATTTTATGCCAAATCAACTATCTGGCGGACAGCAGCAAAGAGTTGCTTTAGCAAGGGCATTGGCAAGCAAACCAGCAATTATTTTAGCAGATGAGCCAACAGGAAACCTTGACAGTCGTACAAGTCAAGATGTATTGGGATTAATAAAAACGACAGGAGAGACGTTTGGACAGACAATTGTTATGATAACACATAATGAAGAAATTGCTCAAATGGCAGAAAGAATTATACGAATAGAAGATGGAAAGATTTATGGAGGTGATGAAAATGTTGAAAGTAAAGAATAAAGGTATGGTAAGAGAAATTGCAAAAGTAACATATAAAGCAAATAAAAAAAGAAATTTGCTTACTATTTTTGCTATTGTTTTAACTACTGTATTGTTGTCGATTGTAATTGTATTTGGCTATACTTACTGGGATACTTTAAGATTACGTAGTATTCGAACTGCAGGGATGGATTATGATATTGAATTAAGAGAGCCAAGAAGTGATCAAGTAAATATAATTCGTTCTATGGATAAGGATATAAAATATGCAGGACTTTGTGTAAAATGTGCTGTAATTGAGCAATATGAAGATACATTATTAGATAAGGAACGATTATTTTATTTAGATGAAACTTGTTGGGAAAAACAAACAATACCAGCATTAGAAAAGTATTGGGGAACATATCCACAAAAGGAAAATGAAATTATGTTTTCCACAAATGCATTAACGACTATGGGAATTAAAAACCCAAAAATTGGAATGAAACTTTCACTTACTGGTTATTATTTAGCAGAAAATAAACAAGAAGAAGATATTTTTCAAAAAGAATTTATTCTTTCTGGCTATTATAGAGATTATAGTAATAGAACGGATGGCTATATTTCGAAAGCATTTTATGATCTAACAGGTGCAAAGCAAACAGATTTTACACAGGGAACATTGAAAATCACTTTAAAAAATCCATTTTATTCAGAGAAGGATATTCTTGCTATACAAAAGAAAATTAAATTAGAAGATAGACAGTATATTGATGCAGATACAGATTTGATTTCTTATTTTTTAAAGATGATAGCGGCTTTATTTGGAATCTTTTTTATGATAATAATAAGCGGTTATTTGTTTATTTATAATTCTCTTTATATTTTTATTTCCAAAGATATCCGTTATTATGGACAATTAAAAACAATGGGGATGACATCAAAGCAATTAAAATATATGATATATTATCAGACAATTTTAAATTCTGTGATAGGAATTCCAATAGGATTATTCATTTCAGCAGTAGTTTCAAAACTTGTAATACCAGAAATTTTAAGTTTCATGGATGCAAGGCTTGGGATAGAAGGGCAGGTATCAGGAGAACTATGGATATTTTTCTTTGCGGGAATGTTTGCATTTCTTATTAATATTGTTAGCAGCAGAAAGCCTGCAAAAATGGCAGGGAATTGTTCTCCAATTGAGGCTTTGTATTATTTGAAAGATGGAATAAAAGGAAATAAAAAAAGAACAACCAAAAAAGAGAATAGCCAAAAGAAAGAACAGGGAGGACTGTTTTTTATGGCATGGCAAAATATCTTTCGAGATAAAAAACAGGCAGTTGTTATTTTTTCTTCTTTTATTATTGCAATTTCTCTTTTTTTGATTGTAAATATCGTAATTCGAGGAAATGATGGAAAACGTATTTTAAATGAACTTTTAGATTATGATATTCGTTTTGTTAATCAAACAATACTTGAGGAAGAAGAAAAGGATCTTATTACAGAAGAAAAGATTTCACAAATAAAAGAAATTTCAGGAGTAGAATCTGTACGAAAAGTAATTAGTTCTCGTGTAGTCGTTCCTTATCAAGAGGAAGTTTATGGACAATATTAT
Source organism: uncultured Lachnospiraceae bacterium (assembly GCA_910576895.1). Taxonomy (GTDB): domain Bacteria; phylum Bacillota; class Clostridia; order Lachnospirales; family Lachnospiraceae; genus MGBC100174. Next base: position 20,925 of record CAJTJZ010000009.1, read on the forward strand.
AAAGAATTATATGAAGGAAGATATAGTCCCGGAAATTATGAAAAGGATATAAAAGAATATAAAGAAAATAAAAAAGAAATGCTTAGTATGTTTGAAAGTCGCTTGATTGCAGTTGATGAAGAAGGATTTGCACTTTTAAATAAAAAAGCAGGGAATATTCTTGATAAAAAGGAATTTGAAGATGGAAAAATAGCATTAAGTCCTAATTTTTGGGGAATTGGAGATAGCAAAATGACAGGAAAAACAGTACGCTTTTTTCTGCCAAATGGAAAAGATAAAAAACAAGAACATTCTATAAAAATCGCTTATGTAGGCGGTAAGTATTTTAATCCAGCCACATTTTCAGGAGGATATACACCAGAATTAATTATTAGTGAAAATTATGCAAAAGAACTTTTAAAAGATACGATAACAGAATTAATTTATATAACTTATAAAGTAAAATTTGATAAAGAAACAGAAGCAAAAGTAAAAAAAGTATTTCAAAAAGAAAGAGAAGTTTCAAAAGAATCAAAGATTCAACGTTATTCGGAAATGAAAAATACAGAATTACAGATAAAAGTTTTAGGAAATAGTTTAAGTTTTATTATTGCATTTCTTTCCATTATGAATTATATTAATATGATGGCAGCAAATGTACAAAATCGTTCCAGAGAATTTGCTACTATGGAAAGCATTGGAATGACAAGAAAACAAATAAAGAAAATGTTAATGTTAGAGGGGATGGGATATGCTTTTATTTCTAGTATTATTTCCCTTGTAATAGGGCTTCCGCTTGGTTATTTTGTTTTTAATAGTTTAAAGTCATATCAAAATGCATATTCTATTCCATGGTTTCGTAATTTAGCTGTTTTTACTATTATTTTTGTTTTATGTTTTCTTTTACCAATAATAATATATCAAAAAACGCAAAAAGGGAGTATTATAGAAAGAATTCGAGAAAATGAAAATTTTTAATTATAGTGGATGAAAAAAATAAGACGTTTCTTTGTTTATTCCATTGTAATAAAATTGTAAGATTTTCTTATGTGTTTTGTAAGAAAGTTAAAAGAAAATAGTTAAAAATTTAAAATTAGGATATGATATGATGGATTGCAGTAAGAAATCTGTAATTATGATATCATATTCTATTTTTACTTATTTAATAAGCTTTAATAAGTTTTAAAGCTGCTAGCAGATGTAACTTTATTAAGAACTGTTATAAAAACAAAACGGTTTTTACAATAACTATATTGGGAAAGGAGAACACTATGATAAAAAAAAGGGGAAAATGGAGAAAAGGAAGAATTGTATTATGTCTTTTAGGAATTTTAGCAGTAGGATGTTTATTTACAACTGCTGCAAGAGATGTATTATTAATTATAGAATCATTTCACTTGCAGATTCAGCAAAGTAAAGCACAAGCATTAGATAAAAATATTTATCCGCAGGAATTAATTGATTTACTAGAAAAAAATGAGGAAACTTATGATTTTGTAATTCATTATCCGGAAAATAAAGAAAAAGATTTTAAAATTGATTTATCAACGGAAGCAAAACAGGAGGGGATTCCATTGTTTTTGCAATGGGATGAACGTTGGGGATATAAGGAATATGGAAGCAATATGCTTGCATTAACGGGATGTGGTCCAACATGTCTTTCTATGGTTTATATTGGATTGACAGGTGATGATTCTATGAATCCAAAGGAAATGGCAAAGTTTAGTGAAAAAAGTGGTTATTATACAGAAAATGGTACATCATGGTCATTTATGACAGAAGGAGCAGAGATTTTGGGACTTACAGCGGAAGAATTACCATTAGATGAAAGTTGTATTAAACAGCATTTATCAAAAAAAGAACCTATTATTTGCAGTATGGGAGCTGGAGATTTTACAACACAGGGACATTTTATTGTATTAGCAGGAGTAGATAAAAATGGAAATATTTTAGTTAATGATCCAAATAGTAAAAAAAATAGTGAACAATCATGGGAATATACAAGACTAGAAAGACAAATAAAAAATTTATGGGCATATACAGTTTAAAAATAAAAGTATAATAGAAAAAACTAAAAAAAACGGTTGTATTATTTGGTAGAAATTTTTCTTTATAATATAATACAACCGTTTTTCTTTATAGGATTGTTGAGCTATACTTTCTTAATTCTTCCATACCTCAAAACAAGTAACGCCTGTTTTTTTTGTTTCTATTGGTCCGGGCACTGGTTTATCTAAGTGAGGATTATCACAATAATCGGTATCTAAAAGAACAGAACTTCCATCAGGCTGTTCAAACCATGCTTCCACAATTCGCACATAACCAAGAGTTTCTGTTGTTATAATTTGTGTAGGAAGTGTATCAATATTTTCTTTTATATTTAATTCTAACCATGTACTTCCGTCTTTTTCAAAAATATGTACTTGTGGATCAAAGTCATAAGAGAGTTTTAAGTTTTCTCGTTCAAAGGAAGCAGCTCTATAATATATATTATGATTAATATAGGCAGGCTGTTTGATTTCTTCAAACATTTCTACATCACCAAGTTTATTAGAACTTGCAATTTTTATATATTCTTCTAAAGAATCTGTACACTCTGTATATGCGATTGTTCCATGGCATGGAAGCGTTGGATCTTCTTTTTTGCCATTTCCAATAAAAATATTTTGATAAAATCGATCATCTCCGCCATATACAAAAGTAGTTCCTGCAATATCTGTACTATGAGGAAAATGATATGGTGTAGCACGATTTAATACAGCGGCTCGCCGAATAACACCACAGAATAAATTGTGGACATAAGCACCACCTTGAGCAACATTATCAAGGTTAAAGCTAGAGGCAAAAATATTATGATCAATTAAATGTGGACCATGTGTAACTTCCAGCATTAAATCACGATTATTTTCATAATAAAGATTTTTACTAATTCTAGTTCCCTGTGCCTGCCAGTCTAACCAAGTTCCAAGGGAGCAGTGATGAATATTATTATGTATAATTTGTACATCAATAGCAGCATGAAGTTTAATACCTGCAATTTCATAGCCGAAAAATTCATGCTTTATACCAATATGATAAATATGATTTCTGTAAATTTGGCTAAAAATACATCCCATATGGCCAACAATCCCATTTTGTCCACAGTCATGAATAACATTATTTCTGATAATATGAGAGCCAATGGTTTCTTTATCCCATCCAATTTGTTTTGCACGAAATACAGCTTCCATTTGATACTGATATCCGGGCTTTGTTCTATAACGGGTGCTAAGGTTATGTCCTGTTGTAGATTCTTTTCCAATGCTGATTCCACTGCATTTTGCATCATGAATATGATTATTTTCAATAATCCATCCTTTGCTCCAATGAGTTCCAAGCAGCCCATATTGTTCAGCAGTAGGAGGTGCCCATGGACAGGCTGCTTGTGCCATTTCAAATCCTCGAATAGTAATATAATTTAAACCTGTTTTTTCAGGGTAAAAACAACAAGGTCTTACATTAATTTCCACAAGCTCTTTATTTGGATTAGCTCCTTGAAAATTAGCATAAAGAATTGTTTGATCTTCCTCAACTTCTGCAAACCATTGATATATGGTATCTTCTGGATGTAAAATAAGTTCAGAATCAATCAGCCATGGTGGATTTGCACCTTTGGTTCTAATTTGTGGATGTTTTACTTCTTCTAAAGAGGCAGCTTCATAAAAGGATTTTCCGTTTAAATATACTTCTCCTGTATGAACAGAATAATTTATAGGATATTCCAGCCAGTCACCCCATAATGTTTTGGCATAAGGATTATAATCTCCAAACATAGAATTTGGAAGAATTACATACCATACTGTGTTTTCTAATAATTCCCAGTTCTGAATACGTTCTGAACCTTTAATAATGACAGACTCATTTTCAAAAGTTTCATAAATAATACGTTTCCAATCGCTAACACCACCATATCTTGGCTTTACCCATTCTCGATATTCTCCTTTATGAACAATCACATGATCTCCTGCCTGTGCAATACTTGCTGCTTTGGAGATAGTAAAAAAAGGTTGTTCTTTTGTACCAATATTATGATCATTTCCATTTTTTGCTACATGATATTTCATAGAATGCTCCTTTCTAGTGAGAGATAACAGTTTTAAACAATTTTGATATGTATTTTTATTATAACATACTTTTGCATGAAATATTATTTCCAAGCATTTTCTATTAGATAATGTACTTTTTTGGTTGATTATAATCAAGTTTTTTTATTGTTATACCAATATAAAAAGCATTATAGCTATGACTTTTCTTTTGCTCGACCATTTATTTATCTATTTTATGTCATTTTTTTGACTACTTCTTTTCAGCATTTTATATCATTTTTATATTCTCTTTTTCATTATTTTCTATATTATTCTTTCTATATGCACTTGGAAGTAACCCATACTTTTTTTGAAATTCCCTTGAAAATGCTTTGCTATTTGGAAATCCATTATTTAATGCTGTTTCACTAATAGTATGATTAGAATTTAATAATTCTTGAAATGCATATTCTAAACGTATATTCTGTAAATATGTTTTATAATTAATTCCTGTATATTTTTGAAACATACGAGAAAGATACGATGGTGCATATCCAAATGTTTTTGCAAGCTCTGATAGGCTTAACTTCTCTCTGAAATTTTCTTTCATATAATTTGTAATGACAGATAAACGATTTAATCTCTGATTTGTCTTTAACATATGAGATGTCACATTTTTTTCTCGATATTTTGTAACTAATAAATACAATAGATAAAAATAATCTCCTTTTACTTGTAAGGCATATCCATATTCTTTTTTCTGATAGGTTGCAAAAATTTTTTTTAAAAGCCTCATAATTTCAGTATCATACTCTATATTTTTATGTACAAATTGTATAAACTGCTCTCCTGTAAAATATTCTTCAAATGTATTGAAAGGAATTTGTAATACTATTGTTTTATTTGGTTCTGCTGCACTAATAGAATGAATTTCATTAGAATTAACCAATAAAAATTCTTCTGTATTTAATGGATAAAGCTTATTATTTAAATAAAAATTAATCTTTCCTTGAAAAACAGCAAAAATTTCTATAGATCGATGCCAATGTTTTTTCCGAAAATAATTTCCCTTTTCTCCTTCAAATAAAAATATTTTAAATGGGAGATCTTCATTTGGAAGAACTAATTCATGTGTAAATTCCATATTTTCTCCTTATCTATTTATTATATACTAGCGGTCGAAAAACCTGACCACTTAGTATAATTGAGAACTTTTGACTTTCCAGTTATGTAATAATTCTTTTAAAATATTCGCAAATATCTTACTAAATTTTTAATCTATTTTCTTAAAAAATTTCTGAAATTTTTTGAAAAAGGATATTATAGTTTTAATTTGAAATTTAAAAAGGCTGCTAGTGATTACAAAATAATTACTAACAGCTTAATGTAAGACCTCAATCTACGGAAATAAACTTAGATGAAAAACACGGAGCATCCGCTTTGTATAATTAAGGAATTTAAAAGCTAGTTACTACAAATTAGAACTTCCTTTCCTTTAAAAGTAAATTCATAATGACGAATTTTTTCAGTAGGAATACCTTTCGCAAGCAAATCAGCCTCATAATTTTTTTCTTTTATTTTATTTGAGTAAGAACTGTATTAGCAGTATCTTGTAGTGATGTTTCTTTCCTTGAATATACTTACCTTTTTATGATGAAATAGTAATTCTCAAATAAAAGTATAACAAAATCTTCTATAAAAAGCAAGAGAACAAAAAAGCAAATAATGTTTTGTTAGAATCAGGAATAAAAATCAGGACAGGTTTACTAAAAGAGAGTATCTGTTATGTGGAAATTGTACCTGATTTTCATAGTTTTGAACTTATAATAGGATATCAAAAAGAGTGCATAATCAAAGAAAATAGTGGAAGATATGCAAGGATTGATTTGGAAATAAATAATTTAGCAACGGTAATTTCTAATGTAAGAAAACATTTTATTATGAATGTAAAAGTATTAACCAGTATGCAAATAAAGGGTTTGCAAAAATTTATAAAAAAAATTAGCACTCACCTCTTGACAGTGCTAACAAAATATGTTATATTACAGCTATAACAAATAAAAACAAGAACAAATACATGATTGTTCTTATCTTAATGAAAAAAGGAGAGATGTCTTATGTTAATGCCAAGTTTATTTGATGAGAGTTTTGCGGGAAAAGTATTTGATGATTTCTTTCATGCACCTTTTGGTTTTCATACAGTAGATGCTTCTGGTGGAAGTATGAATGCAGATGTAAAGGAGTTTGAAGATAAATATTTATTGGAACTTGAACTGCCGGGATTTTCTAAAGAGGATTTAAAAGCAGAATTAAAAGATGGATATTTAACTGTAAAAGCGGAGCATTCCAGTGAGAATAATACAAAGGATGATAATGGTAAATATATTCGTAGAGAACGTTATTATGGAACTTGTCAGAGAAGCTTTTATGTTGGTAAGGATGTGACAGAACAAGAGATCAAAGCAAGTTTTGAAAATGGAGTTTTAAGATTGGATATTCCAAAGCCAGATACAACACCAAAGGTAGAGGAAAAGCATATTATCGCAATTGAAGGTTAATAGATGATTTAATTTGTTTCGATATTGTTTTATTAGTTGAATAAGGCTAAAAATATTTTAGAAGATAAGGCTGGTGCATTTATTAACAGCCTTATCTATTTGTTTCTTGTCATGTCTATTTTATAGACATGACCCTTGTCATGTCTGTAAAACAAGTGTGATCTAATTTTCTTTTTTGATGAATATCTCAATCATTATTTAATATATTTAAAAATACAAATAAAATAATACTATTGTACAAATAAAGAATAATCTGCTATAATAAGAAAAGTCCGTCAATATGACTATATTTATTTAAATGAATTTATAGAAATTATAAGGGTTGTTATTATGGTTAAGGCATATATTATGAATATTAAGAAATTATCAAAATTGGAAATTTTTGAACAGTATTATCAATGTATGCCTTTGACACGTCAAAAGAAAATAGATGCTTTTTCATGTAAGACAGATAAAATGCGTAGTCTTGCAGCAGGAATTGTATTTATGTATGGACTTTTGGATTTTGGCATTAAAAAGAATAAGATAGAACAGATGAAATTTTGTTATAATGAGTATGGTAAGCCATATTTAGAAGATATACCAGTACAATTTAATCTTTCTCATGCAGGGGATTATGCCATAGCAGGTTTTGGAAATAAAGAGCTTGGTATTGATATGGAATGTATAAAAAGGGAAGGAAAGAAAATATCAGATCGTTTTTTTACAGAAAGGGAACAACAATATTTAAAAAATATAGGTGAAAAGAAGCAAGAAAAACAATGGAGAGAAGAATTTATAAAAATATGGACACGTAAAGAGAGTTTTGTAAAGGCAATTGGGTTAGGACTTTCTTTTGGAATTAGAAATATAGAAACACTTGCAGATGAAAATGGAAAAATTTTAATTCATAAACAATATCCATTATGGAATTTTTATGAATATAAAACAGAAGATTATCAGATTACAATATGTAGTCAGGAAACGGAGATTTATGAAAAACTAATTTGGATAGAGATATAGGAAAATTGGATAGAGATATGGGAAAAAAAGAAAACAAATAGTAGATTTAGGCATAAATAAGGCGAAAAGTGGTAATTATCAAGAATATTCAGGCAATTCTTTCAGGTAATATTGTCATTTCATGTAGAATTTGATATACTCTGGTTTAAATAAAGGGATGGAATCGAAAATGATTTCATTAGCGGTAGTACTTTTCATCAATGAAAAGTATTACAAGTTATGCCAACAAATATCTTTTGCTTGTCAAAGGATGATAGGGATATAAAAAAGATAATAATGTAAATTGTCAGAAAGGAGGATACAGCAGGGGATAGATAATACATAATGTAATTTTTTGTGTATAAAAAAATTTTATAGTTATTTTTTCTATTCTTTTGTTGAATTTATATGAAAAATAATACGATATTAAAAAGAATTGGTTGTATGGCATTAGCGATAGTTATAACGGGGTTTTCTGCAATTTCCTGTGGTTTTCCATTAAAAACAGGACAGGCAGCTTCTACGGCATGGACAAGGGTAGATGGTGTTTTTGTAAATTCTTTGGGTGATGAAATTGAAGGAGCTGTATTAAAAGGGATTGATGTGAGTTATCATAATAAGGATATTGATTGGGAGCAGGTAAAAGCCTCTGATATTGATTATGCTATTATTCGCTGTGGTTATGGGCAGGATTATGAAAATCAGGATGATGTAAAATGGGAGGAATATGCAAGTGCATGTACAGAACTTGGTATTCCATTTGGTACTTATCTATATTCTTATGCTACAACAGTATCTGCTGCAAAGAGTGAGGCAGAACATGTTCTTCGTGTGATTGAGGGTTATCAATTGACATATCCTGTTTACTATGATATGGAGGATTCTAAGCAAGCAGGAACAACAGCAACTAGAAAAGCACAGATGGCAGAAGTATTTTGTTCTACAATAGAAGCGGCAGGCTATCAGGTAGGAATTTATGCAAATACTGATTGGTTTACAAATAAGCTAACAGATTCTTATTTTGATTCTTGTGATAAATGGGTTGCACAATATAATGCTACTTGTAAATATACAGGAAATTATCGTATGTGGCAATGCACATCTTCAGGACAAGTGCCCGGAATTAGTACAAAGGTAGATTTAAATTTTTGGTATGATCAACCACCGATTTATCAGGGAAATACACCAGAAATGAATGCTGGAAATACAGGAAATGTAGGGGATAATTCTACAGCACAACCCGGGGATACTTCAAGTTCTATAGGAGATCCAAATACAGGAAATAATACTGTGACAGGAGAGAATCAAGGTAATTCATCAACTGGGAATAATCAGGGAATAGATAATAATTTAAACTCTGGAAATAATCAAAATCAGGGAAATACAGTAAATACAGGAGAAAATCAAACTTCTGGAAATCCGTCAAATACAGGGCAAGATATTTCAGTAGATAGTACAGGTTCAGAAATAGAAAAGCAGCCGGGTTCGGAAATAACAGAAAATCCAGAAGATAAAAATAATTCTGGAGAAAATTCAAATATAGGAAATAATAGTTCTTCTGGAAATCAACAAGGAACAGATATTGATACAGATTCTGATAATGATAAGGATCAAAATCAAGAAAATAATAATGATTATATAGAAAATCCAGAAGAAAAAGAAGATAAACCAACACTTACAATTTCTCAAAATACATTGACGCTTTCTTATGGAGGTACTTCTGTTTTAACTGCGAATCAGCCAGTGAAATGGTATTCTTCTGATAAAGAGGTTGTTAAGATTGGTTCAAAAGGAAAAGTAACACCAATCGGTGTTGGGGAGGCTGTGATTACAGCAGAAACTTCTTCAGGAGAAACAGCAGAATGTAGTGTTATAGTGAAAAAGCCAATTAAAGATACAAATATTGAAGAAATTCCTTCACAACAATTTACTGGTAGTCAAATTTGTCCAGAACCAATTGTAATAGATGAAGATAAAATTTTGGAAAAAGGAACAGATTATAAAGTAAGTTATATGGACAATATGGGAAAAGGAACAGCAATTGTTACAATTAAAGGAAAAGGATATTATACAGGAGATATTGATGTTAATTTCCAAATTATACCAAAGGAAAAACTGGCAGTTCCTATAATGAATTCTATTAGTTCAAAAAAACGTGTTGTTACTTTAAAATGGAAAAAAGTTTCTAAAGCTTCTGGTTATGAAATTTATAGATCAACAACAAAAAAAGGAACTTATACTTTACAAAAAACATTAACAAAGAAATCAAAAGTTACCTATAAAGATAAAAAGCTTATAAAAGGAAAAAAATATTATTATAAGATTCGATCTTATAGAATAATAGATAATAAAAAACAATATAGTACCTATGCAAAAGTAAATATTAGAGTATAATTGAGAAATAAAAAAGATTTGAAACTTATATTAAGGAGGAATTTATTTATTATGATATCAGAAAAAATGTTAGATTTAGTGCAGAATAGTTCTGCTATTCGTGCTATGTTTGAAGAAGGAAAGAAGATGGCGGCAATTTATGGGGCAGAAAATGTATATGATTTCAGTCTTGGAAATCCAAGTGTAGAACCGCCAGAGCGTGTAAAACAAGCGATTATAGAAGTATTAAATGAGGATACTCCTAATCTTGTTCATGGTTATATGAATAATGCTGGTTATGAGGATGTGCGTGCAAGAGTTGCAAAATCAGTAAATCAAAGATTTCATACAGATTTTGATGAAACAAATCTTGTTATGACAGTAGGTGCTGCTGGAGGCTTAAATGTTATTTTAAAAGCATTATTAAATCCCAATGATGAAGTAATTGTATTTGCACCGTTTTTTGGAGAATATGAAAATTATGTAAAAAATTATGATGGAACACTTGTAATAATTTCACCTAATACAGAAACATTTCAACCAAATTTAAAAGAGTTTGCAGAAAAAATCAGTGAAAAGACAAAGGCAGTTATTGTAAATACACCAAATAATCCAACAGGAGTTGTTTATTCGGAAAAAACAATCATGGCACTTGCGGAAATTATGTATAAAGCAATGGATCAATTTGGAACAAGTATTTATTTAATTTCTGATGAACCTTACAGGGAACTAGTTTATGATGGTATTAAAGTTCCTTATTTAACAAAATATTATGAGAATACCATTGTAGCTTATTCTTATAGTAAATCATTATCACTTCCGGGAGAACGTATTGGTTATTTAATTATTCCATCGGAAGTAGATGATGCTGAGGATTTAAAGTCAGCGGCAAATGTAGCAACTCGTATTCTTGGATATGTAAATGCTCCTTCTTTAATGCAGCGTGCGGTAGCAAAATGTTTGGAAGAAACAACAAAGGTGGAGATTTATGATCAGAATCGCAAGCTTTTATATGAAACATTAAAAGAATATGGTTTTTCTTGTATTAAGCCAGAAGGAGCATTTTATCTTTTTGTAAAGTCGCCAGTAGAAAATGAAAAAGAGTTTGTAAAAAAGGCAAAAGAATATCATCTTTTATTAGTACCGGGAAGTTCTTTTGGATGTTCTGGATATGTACGACTGGCATATTGTGTTAGCTATGATATGATAGAAAGGGCATTACCAGTATTTAAAGAATTAGCAGAGTATTATAAATTAGGATAAGATAAAGAAAGCAGGATAAAGAGAGTAGGAATAAGAAAATAAGAGTAAGAAAGTATAAAAAAGAAAAAATAAGAAAATAAAGTAAAAAGAAAGAAAAATAGAAAAAAGGTGGAACGCATGGAAAAAGAAGAAAAAATAAGAAAACCATGGGAAAATTATATTCGTAAAGTAGAACCTTATACACCGGGAGAGCAGCCCGATAAGCCAGAGATGATTAAATTAAATACAAATGAAAATCCTTATCCTCCATCTCCAAAAGTTGATAAAGCAATTTGTGATTTAAAGGCGGAGAGAATGCGGCTTTATCCAGATCCTGCTGCAAAAGTCCTTGTAAAAGCATTAGCAGAATATCATCATCTTTCGGAAGATCAAGTATTTCCGGGGGTTGGATCGGATGATGTCCTTGCAATATCATTTTTGACTTTTTTTAATTCCAATCGACCGATTTTATTCCCAGATATTACATATTCTTTTTATTGTGTTTGGGCAAACTTATTTAAGATTCCATTTGAATGTCCAGCGGTTGATGAAAATTTTTATATAAAGGCAGAGGATTATACAAAAGAAAATGGTGGTATTGTTATTGCAAATCCTAATGCACCAACAGGGATTGCAGAGAATTTAGATTTTATTGAAAGAATCTTAAAAGAAAATCAAGATGTAATTGTAATTATTGATGAAGCTTATATTGATTTTGGAGGCGTATCAGCAGTAACTTTATTGCCAAAATATGAAAATTTATTAGTAGTACGAACATTCTCAAAATCACATTCTATGGCAGGAATGCGAATTGGATATGCACTTGGCAGTCCATTCTTAATACAAGCAATGAATAATGTAAAATATTCTTATAATTCTTATACAATGAGTCAGGCGGCTCTTGCACTTGGTGCTGCGGCGATTCAAGATGAAGAATATTTTAGAGAAATAGTGCAAAAAATTGTAAGAACAAGGGAAGAAACAAAAAAGGCATTACAAGAACTTGGGTTTTCTTTCCCTGATTCCAAAGCAAATTTTATTTTTGCAACACATCAAAGTGTAAAAGCAAAGGATATTTTTGAAAGACTTCGAAAAGAAAATATTTATGTACGTTATTTTAATAAGCCAAGAATTGATAATTATTTGCGTATTACGATAGGAACAGAGCATGAAATGGAAATTTTTTTAGAGAAGCTGAAAAACTGTTTATCTGAAATCGGCAATTGATGCAAAGTTATATTGATGGTGAAAAAATGACCGCTTCATATCATAGTGAAAAAGAGTTTTTATTTTAAAAAGTAAAGGGAAAAGAAAAAAGAAAGGAAGAAATATATAAATTATGTCAGCATATCAGAAGGAAATTGAGAAACGGCGTACTTTTGCGATTATTTCACATCCTGATGCAGGAAAAACAACATTAACAGAGAAATTTCTTTTATATGGTGGTGCAATTAATTTAGCAGGATCTGTAAAAGGACGTAAAACGGCAAGACATGCTGTTTCAGACTGGATGGAGATTGAAAAGGAAAGAGGAATTTCTGTTACATCTTCTGTATTGCAGTTTAATTATGATGGTTATTGTATTAATATTCTTGATACTCCCGGGCATCAGGACTTTTCAGAGGATACGTATCGTACTTTGATGGCAGCAGATTCTGCTGTTATGGTAATTGATGGTTCTAAGGGAGTGGAGGCACAGACAATTAAACTTTTTAAAGTCTGTGTTATGCGACATATTCCAATTTTTACATTTATTAATAAAATGGATCGAGAAGCAAATGATCCTTTTGAACTTATTGATGAAATTGAAAATGTGTTGAATATTAGAACTTGCCCCATTAATTGGCCCATTGGTTTTGGTAAGAATTTTAAAGGTGTTTATGATAGAAATACAAAAAAAATTAGTCGATTTTTTGCAGCAAATAATGGGCAAAAAGAGGTTGCTGCGGTAGAAGCATTACTTGGTGATTCTGGACTTGATGATTTAATCGGAAAGGAAAATCATGATACTTTAGTAGAAGAAATTGAATTATTAGATGGTGCAAGCGATGAATTTGATTTAGAACGTGTACAAGCAGGAGAACTTTCCCCTGTATTTTTTGGTTCTGCATTAACAAATTTTGGTGTAGAAACTTTTTTAAAACATTTTCTGGAAATGACAACACCACCTTTGCCAAGGAAAACAATAGAAGGAGAAGTAAATCCATTTGATGATGTTTTTTCTGCTTTTGTTTTTAAAATACAAGCAAATATGAATAAAGCACATCGTGATAGAATTGCTTTTATGCGAATTTGTTCTGGAAAGTTTGAAGCAGGACTAGAAGCGTATCATATACAAGGTGGTAAAAAAATTCGTCTTTCCCAGCCGCAGCAGATGATGGCACAGGAAAGAAAACATATTGAAGAAGCTTATGCAGGGGATATTATTGGTGTTTTTGATCCGGGAATTTTTTCCATTGGTGATACGATTTGTACGCCGGGAAAAAAGATTACATTTGAAGGTATTCCAACCTTTGCACCAGAACATTTTGCTAAGGTACGTCAAGTAGATACCATGAAGCGAAAACAATTTATTAAAGGAATTTCTCAGATTGCACAAGAAGGTGCAATTCAGATTTTTCAGGAATTTAATACAGGAATGGAAGAAATTATTGTAGGTGTTGTTGGTGTACTGCAATTTGATGTATTAAAATTTCGTCTGGAATCGGAGTATGGAGTGGAAATTCGTATGGATACTTTGGCATATGAACATATCCGCTGGATTGAAAATGAAACGATAGATGTAACAAAATTAAGTGTTACTTCCGATACAAAGAAAATTAAGGATTTAAAAGGAAATCCATTGTTATTATTTATTCATTCATGGAGTGTACAGACTGTATTAGAACGAAATAAAGAATTAAGATTATGTGAATTTGGTAAAAATTAAAGAGTGTTTTAAAAGAAAAGTAAAAAATATTATAATTTTAGATATAGAATATATAAATGAAGAGTCGTTAAAAAAATTTTTTAGCGACTCTTTTATTTATTCAATACGATTTTTTCTTGTCATGTTTGTTAAAGAAAGATTATGATCTGATTTTTGGCAGTGTATCATATTCAAACAAAAATGCAGGAGGAAAAAATATGAGAAATAAATTATATAATATATTAGATGAAATGCAGGAGCTTTTATATGAAACAAATGTAATAGAAACAGCAATTGAATTAATTTGTGAGTCTTTAAGTGAAAGAAAAGAGGAAATTAGTGAAAAACTTATGTATCTTATGAAAAGAGAATTGAAACAACTATATGATAAGGAAGCAAAAATTGTGGAACAGCTAGATGTAGTAATTATGGAAGAAAAGAAAAATAAGGATGAGAAAGATTGATTTTTATTATATTTAAGAAACAAGAAAGTTATGATAGAATTTTTGGCTTTCTTGTTTCCTAATCTTTTTATTTTTTAGGGTATTCTCTGATGACATTACTAGCACCAGTGATATAATCCATACTTACATTATAATATTTTGCAAGAATCATGATGCTGTCAATAGGTATTCGTGTTTTGCCACTTTCATAATCGGAATAGGTACGCTGTCCAATATTTAATAGATCGGCAATTTTTTGTTGAGTTAAAAAATGATCTTCTCTAAGATTTCGGATTCGTTCATTATAACGCATAGGCATTACTCCTTTTTGAAAAAAGTATAATAAATTCTGAGATAAAAATATTGATATAGAGTTATAAACGCTACTTAGATGCAAATAGAATACTTAATGCTAAGTGGTTAGGTTTTTCAACTGGCAGTACATATTTAGAAAATAATGTTTGTGATTTATAGAATATGGAAAATAGAAAAAATTTATGTTGACTTTTAGAGTTTATTACTCTATACTATAAATGCATTTATAAATATGTAAATTTTTTAGAAAATAAAAAAGAAAGAGGGAAAAAGATAAGAAAGTATAGGAAGTATTTATTTTGTGCAGCAGTTTTTATGATTTTGACAATAGGAAATGAAATATTTTGGAAAGATAGTAAAATTTCTGTTGAAAAATTAAGCTTAAATTCTTATGCAGAGGTGGCAGAAACAAATATCGATGGTTTTATTATTGATGAGAATGGAGTGTTGACACGATATACTGGTACAGCAGAAACAGTGGTAATTCCAGAAAATGTAATAGAAATTGGAAGCTGGGCATTTTCTAATTGTAAAACAATGAAATATTTAAAAATACAAGTAATGTAAAAAAATTTCAAGATAATACAATTTCGAGAATTGAAGTATTGGAAGAAGTAGAATTTGAAGAAAGAATAGAAAGTTTAGGAGGATGGGCTTTTTTAGGATGTACTTCTTTAAAAAAGGTAATATTGCCAAATAGCCTTTTAGAATTAGGATATATGGCATTTGGTGATTATACTGGTTTAGAAGAAGTGAAGATTTCAGGAACAGTAAAGAAAATACCAGAATATGCATTTGATAATTGTACGGCATTAAAAAATGTAGAACTTTCTTATGGGATAGAAACACTTGGAAATGCATTTCGAAATTGTAGTAGTCTTACTTCTATTTTTATACCAGAGAGTGTTGGTGCTATGCATGCTACTTTTGAAGATTGCATCAATCTAGCAGAAATATCTGTGGATGAAAATAATCAACAGCTTCAAGATATTGATGGTGTTTTATATAATAAAGCAGGGAGAAATATTAATTGTTCTCGTATTTGTTTATTCAAAAAGAATCGAAATTCTTGTGGATTCTGTGCTTGGTAAGATACAAAATTAGCATCCACATAAGGAAGCAGTTTTGTTGCATTATAAGCGAGATTAATTATATTGATTAGCAGTTCAATCCCATGCGTATGAAGAACCATGTAACGACAAAAAGACCAAAACTTTTTTTGCTCATAATAGCTGATTTCTATATTCCAACGAATTTTGTATAAAAAGAGAGGATGATACGCAAGGGTGTTTGGAATTATCTTCAAAGCAATCGTTACAGTAGTATTCATAAAAGCAGAATAGTCTACTTTAGCATAAGAGCAAGTATAGTAAAAGGCGTTTAAAGATTTCTCTGTTATTTTAGAAATAAAATGTTGTTATAAAAATCGGATCGAGTTTGCGGATTCTAATGCTAACATAGAAAGCAAGAAAGGGAACAAAGATTCTACTGTTGGAACAGAATTACTTTTTGTGTTTGTTTTGGTAAACTTATTCTATCACAAAAAAGTCTTGTATGTTATTTATTTTTTCATAGAATCAAAAACTTGTAAATTGGTGTAATAAAAATAAAAAAGGAGGATAAATTACTATGGGAAAACTTATGAGATTTTTATGTAGTGCAGTATTTTGTATTGCTGTTGCGTTAGGAATGCCACAAATGGCAAGGGCAGCAGACGTTGAAATTAGTGAAATGAATTTTCCAGATCAAATATTCAGAAACTATGTAGCCAACGAATTTGACAAAGATAAAAATGGAAAATTGTCAGACAATGAAATTACAAGAGTAATAAGTATAAATGTAGATGAAAAAGGAATAAAAAGTCTTAAAGGGATAGAATATTTTACAACTTTAAGATCCTTGGAGTGCGGTTCTAATCAATTGACAGAACTTGACATTAGCAAAAACATAGCTTTAAATGAGTTGCAGTGTGACTTTAACCAATTGACAGAACTTGACATCAGCAAAAATACAGCTTTGCATAGCTTAGATTGTGGTGTCAACCAGTTGACAGAACTTGACGTTAGTAAAAATACAAAATTGATAAATTTGGAGTGTAGCTCCAACCAACTATCAGAACTTGACGTAAGCAAAAACACGGTTTTGGTAGCTTTGTATTGTGGTAATAACCAGCTATCAACACTTGATGTAAGCAAAAATACGGCTTTGGATGGTTTGCTGTGTTCCGGAAACCAGTTGTCAACACTTGATGTAAGCAAAAATATAGTATTGACTTTTTTAGGCTGTGACAATAATCAATTATCGGCACTTGATGTAAGTAAAAATATAACTTTAATTTACTTAAGATGTCATACCAATCAATTAATAACATTAGATGTCAGTAAAAATACGGCTTTAACTCGTTTGGAGTGTTATGCCAATCAATTAACAACATTAGATATCAGTAAAAATACAGCTTTAACTCGTTTGGAGTGTTATGCCAATCAATTAACAACATTAGATATCAGTAAAAATACAGCTTTAACTCGTTTGGAGTGTAGTAGTAATCAATTAACAATATTGGATATCAGTAAAAATACAGTTTTAACTTATTTAAATTGTGGTAACAACCAGCTATTGACACTTGATGTTAGCAAAAATATGGCTTTACAAAGCTTAGCTTGTTATAGTAATCAATTAACAACATTGGATGTTAGTAAAAATATAGCTTTGACCACATTATCTTGTCATGGCAATTTATTAACAGAATTAAAACTTAATAAACGAGCATATTATAGTTTGCCATTAGAAACGGGGCAATTGCATGGATCTCATTGGCAAGGAAATATAGGACAATTTCATATTTCTAATCTTTCCAATGTAACGGAAAAAGATGGAATAATTAAAGTAACTGATATTACAAAACCTGGTACATATCAATATAGTTCTAGTTATGATGGTACTACTTTAATCAATTTTACAATTATTTATGTTGATACTGAAAATAATGATTTAGTTATTCCATATTGTAATAAATTATTTAATGATTATGAATACAAAAATTTAGTGTCGGGAACTGCTATTACTATTTATGGTAACGGTTCTATATCAACTGTTGGAAATACAAAAGTAAGTAACAAAGAATTTGTCGCTTATACTGATATTTTAGCTTCTTATAATTATTCGGTTAATAAAGGAAAAGTAAAGGCATCTATAGGCAAAGTAATTGTAGGGATTACTATGTCGGATACAAAACCTACGATAACTAAGAATAAAATTGTAGATAATGAAGCTGCTAAGATAGCAAAAGCAAAGATTAAGAATGGACAAATTACAGTAACAGCGACAGGAAAAGCAGGTGGTGTTGTTTATTTATGGATAATGGATACTGGAAATAAAGGAGTATCGGAATGTTGTCCTATTAATGTTAAATTAGCACCAAAAAAACTAGAGGTACAAGAAACAACAGGAAATAAAGCTAGTAAACTTAAGATTGCCAATGGAGATTCAAAAGAGGTTAAAATAGCTGGTTTCGTTGGTACTACAAAAACAGAGGATTGTACATATACGGTAACTGTAGATTCCAAATCACAAAATTACATATTAGTGACAACATTGGATGATAAATCTTTTACACTGAAAGGAACAGGACTAAAAAATAATAAGGATACTAAGGTTTCTATTACCTTTACTTGTAAAGAAAATGGAAAGAAAATTAAGTTTACAGCAACGATAATAAAATCTACAATGTAAATTTAGGTCAGTAAACATTTCTATTTTTGATAATTCGTTCTTGAAATTAATTTTCTAATATATTAAAATATGAGAGCGAGATCAACTAAATATAACTACGGTGTACCACCTGTCATTGTGACAAGTAAGGATGGTAAGGCTACTACCACACAATACAGGCAAACCTGCGATATATACGCAAATGTATTATACACGATTCTTTTTAATTTTTTAATCGTATTTTACTTTGAGCTAGTGAGGAAGATTAAATGTTTATCAGTATTTAATAATACGAAAAATAGTCTGCTGATTTTTATGATCCGCAGGCTATTTTTTATGAAAATCATTGATTAAGAAAAATAAGTTATGTTTTTAATAAGCCTTTCCCCAATAAACCATAGTTTTTGCCGGTTTTCCGCAGTAAATGCAGGTATCAGAGATTTTTTCCTGTTCAAATGGCATACAACGTGAGGTAGCACCTGTTTCTTCTTTGATTTTTAATTCACATGACTGCTCCTTACACCACATAGCTTTTACAAAGCCCGGTTTTTTCGCAATAATATCCTTAAATTCTTCTTTTGTTTTTGCAGTATAAGTATGCTGATCTCTATGAATACGTGCTCGTTCAAGCATATCTGCCTGTATATTATCAAGCAGTGTGGCAAGTTTTATTTCTAGTTCATCAAAAGATACTGTCAATTTTTCTCTTGTATCCCGGCGGACAAGAATGGCTTGATTTGCTTCGATATCTTTTGGTCCAAGCTCAATACGAATAGGGATACCACGCATTTCTTGTTCACTAAATTTCCAGCCCGGTTTTTTATCAGAGTCATCTAATTTAACCCGGAATTTTTTAGAAAGTGTTTCTTTTAACTCTATTGCTTTTTCTAAAACACCTTCTTTATGTTGCATAATTGGAATAATCATAACTTGTGTTGGAGCAATTCTTGGTGGAAGTACAAGTCCGCTATTATCACCATGTACCATAATAATAGCACCAATAATACGAGTGGACATACCCCAAGAAGTCTGATGAACATATTGCAGTTTATTATCTTTATCTGTATATTGAATCCCAAAAGCTTTTGCGAAACCATCTCCAAAATTATGGCTTGTGCCAGATTGTAATGCTTTTCCATCATGCATTAAAGCTTCAATGGTATAAGTAGAATTAGCACCTGCAAATTTTTCTTTTTCTGTTTTACGTCCTTTTATCATAGGAATGGCAAGAACCTGTTCACAAAAATCGGCATAGACATTTAACATTTTTATAGTACGTTCTTCTGCTTCTTCTTCTGTTGCGTGTGCAGTATGACCTTCCTGCCATAAAAATTCTGTAGTACGTAGAAAAGGACGTGTTGTTTTTTCCCAACGAACAACAGAGCACCATTGATTATATAGTTTTGGAAGATCGCGGTAAGACTGTACAATATTAGCATAAAGATCGCAAAATAAAGTTTCCGAAGTAGGGCGAACAACAAGACGTTCCTGTAAGGTTTCTGCACCACCTTGTGTAACCCATGCTACTTCTGGAGCAAAGCCTTCTACATGATCTTTTTCTTTTTGTAATAGACTTTCTTGAATAAACATTGGCATATATACATTTTCTACACATGTTTCTTTAAAACGAGTATCTAATTCTTTTTGAATATTTTCCCAGATGGCATAACCAGCAGGTAGTAAAATCATACAGCCTTTTAAACTGGAATAGGCACAAAGTTCTGCCTTTTTTACAACATCTGTGTACCACTGGGCAAAATCATCTTCCATAGAAGTGATGGCTTCTACTAATTTTTTTTCCTTTGCCATAATCAATCTTAACCTCTTTCTTTTTTTATAGTTCAAAATTTATACTCACAAACGAAAAGATTTTTTACTTTCGATCGTATGTGTTACAGGAAGTGGAATTGCAAGTAATTCCATCCGATTATATTAAACAGTCAATTTTTTTTCGACTGCCAGTATAAATAACTTGATTGAATTGTAAAATAATAGGAAACATTTGTCAAGAAAACTTAAGAATTCTTTCCTTGCTATCAAGGGAAAATTTTGTTAAAATGAGTGGATAGAAATGATTGTCTAAATTACAGGCAGCAGGCACTTTGTGCCTGTCAATAGATAATAAAGTTGGCAGAAAGGTGGTTATATGGCAAAAAAAGTAAATACTGAAAGAAAAACAACAGCAGAAAAGAAAATAAAGACAGAAGAAAAAAATAGCGACCATGAGGAAAAAAAGAAGAAAAAGAAAACAAAGAATAAAGTATGGAAAAGAATAAAGCTCGCTTTGCAAATATTCTTTTTGCTTCTTATGGTTACTGTTTTAATTCTTGTCCTTGTATTATATGTAAAATATGGAAAAGGCATTATGGCATTGCAGGATGAAGCAAATGCAATTGTAGCAGCATCTTCTGAAGAATCTTTTCGACAGTCAGAAACAACATTAATTTATTATGATGATGGTTCTAGAATGGCAAAGCTTAAAGGAGAAAAAGATACTTTTTATCTTGACTATGAAGAAATTCCACAAACGGCTGTAAAAGCGATGATAGCAACCGAGGATAAAAAGTTTTTTAAACACAATGGTGTTGATTTAAAAGGTACTTTGCGTGCAGCAGTTTCTCTTGTGAAAAACAAACGAATTACACAAGGTGGAAGTACGATTACTATGCAGCTTGCCAGAAATGTTTTTATCTCCAAAGAAAAAAGTTTTGAACGTAAGATTAAGGAAATGTATATTGCCGTTGCTATGGAGAAAAAGTATTCTAAAATGAAGATTATGGAGTTTTATTTGAATAATATTTATTTTATGAATGGTTATTATGGTATTCAGGCAGCCGCAAAAGGATATTTCGGCAAAAGTGTAAATGAACTTGATTTATCACAGATTGCATTTTTATGTGCAATTCCAAATAGCCCAACGTATTATGATCCATTAGAACATAAAGATCATACATTAGAACGTCGGGATCGTATTTTAGAACAGATGAAGGATGATGGTTATATTTCCAAGGCAGAATGTGCAGAGGCACAAGCAGAGGAAATTACAGTGAAAGAGCCAAAGACATCGGGGAAACGAAAGGGATATGAACCATTTGTTTATGAATGTGCAATTAAATCTTTAATGAAAGCATATGGATTTGAATTTGAATATCGTTTTGATTCTGTAGAAGATGAAGAAGATTACGATAAAAATTATGAAGAAGTCTATAATCAATGCAAACAAAGATTATATAATGATGGCTATCGTATTCATACCTCCATAAATAAAAAGAAACAGAAGAAATTACAACATCAGGTAAATGCACAGCTTTCTGTACGCAAGGATAAAAAAGATGGAATTTATAAATTTCAAGGTGCTGCTGTTTGTATTGATAATAAAGATGGCAGGGTAGTAGCGATTGTTGGTGGACGTTCTCAAAAGGTTTTAACAGGATTTGAGCTTAATCGGGCTTATCAAAGCTATCGCCAGCCGGGAAGTGCAATTAAGCCAATTGTAGTTTATACACCAATGTTTGAACGTGGTTATACACCATCTACAATAGTAAGAGATGAACAATTTGAAGGTGGACCTAGAAATTCTAATGGTGTTTATTCTGGCGATATTACGATTCGATATGCTTTAGAGCAATCAAAAAATACAATTGCATGGAAATTATTTGATGAGTTAAAACCAGTAAATGGATTAAAATATCTTCTGAAAATGGGATTTAATAAAATTGTGGATGAAGATTATACACTTTCTACTTCATTAGGTGGTATGACATATGGAGTGAGCGTTGTAGAATTGACATCTGCTTATGCAGCATTGGAAAATGATGGAAAATTTAGAGAGCCAACTTGTATTGTAAGAATTACAGATGCAGATGGAAAAGAAATTGTTTCTAAGGATGTTGAGGAAAAAAGAGTATATAAAAAAGATGCAGCACGTATCACAACGGATATTTTACAGGGTGTATTAAAAGTTGGAACAGCTCGTGGCCGCAACCTATCTACAACAGCATCTGCTGGAAAAACTGGTACGACAAATGATAAAAAAGATGGTTATTTTGTAGGTTATACTCGTTATTATACGACAGGTGTATGGGTTGGATGTGATATGCCTGTAAGAATAGATGATTTATCTGGTGCGACTTATCCACTATCTATTTGGTATAATTTTATGCAGGAAATCCATAAAAATAAGGAATGGAAAGATTTTGAGCCATATGAGGATAAAGATAATGATGATAGTGATCAAAAGGATTATGGATATGATAAGGAAGACGATATCTATGATGATGGCGATTATCAGGATGTAAAGGACTATGAAGATCCAGAAGAGGATGATGATTTGGAGGATGATAATACGCCGGCATTTGAGGATACGTCAGAAGATGATGATATTCCAGATTTGGATGATGATAATAATGATGATGACTATAATATGGATAATGAAGATGATGATAGTAATGGTGATGATATAGATGATAATAATAACGGTGACGATGATGATGAATATGAGGTAACACCAGAAGTTCCCATTATTAGTGGAGAGGATTCTAATAATGAACCAGAACCAGAGCCTGATCCAGAGCCACAACCTGATCCAGAACCAACATCAGATCCAGAATCACAGTCACAGCCAGATATTCAAGGTGATAATAGTGTACCAACGGGTAGTGATGATGTACAGCAAACAGAACCACCAGATATTGGATTGATGGAATAAAGGACAATCTTTTATTTGTTAGTAAAATTTATTTGTAAAAGAGCAGCTTTTTATAAAGCTGCTTTTTTTAAGCATTATTATATTTTTAGAGATTATTAGAGCTGATAATAGATAGAATAGGATTTAAAGCAATTTAGCTTAAAATAATTAGAAAGGAAAATAATACCAAGACTTTTTTGAAATCTATTATTGAAAAAGATAAGATTTATTGATAAAATAGGAATGATTCTTAATATGAAAGGAGGTATTACCATAGCTGGTACAAAATTTAGTCGTCAAAGACAATGTATTATAGAATATTTAAAAGAAACAAAACAACATCCAACGGCAGAGATGGTATATCTTCATGTCCAAAAGAAGTATCCTAACATTAGTTTAGGAACAGTTTATCGCAACTTAAAGCTTTTGGCAGATCAGGGGAAGATAAAGAGGCTTTGTTATGGTGATAGTAAAGAGCGTTTTGATGGTAATATCAGCCAGCATAACCACTTTATATGCAAACAATGTGACAATGTTATAGATTTAGATATGGAATCTTTTGAACATATCAATACATTAGCACAGGTTTGCTTTTCAGGAAAAATAGAAGGTCATATCACTTATTTTTATGGAGTTTGTAAAGGATGTTTAAATAAAATAAACACAGAGACTTCTAATGATACTAAAAAAACAGAAATAGAAAAATAGATAGAAAAAAATAATAATTTTTAAAAATGTGTTGACAAAAGTGAGATAATGAGATAATATATCAATATCAGTAACGATTATTGATTTATTAAAAAAATTAACTATAAATCCAGCAAGTATAAAGTATGGATTTATGGTAAAAATAATATTATATTTAAGAAAAGGAGAGTATTGCTATGGCAAAATTTGTATGTACAGTATGTGGTTATGTTTATGAGGGAGATGCTGCACCAGAGAAGTGTCCACAATGTAATGCACCTGCTTCTAAGTTTAAAAAACAAGATGATGAAATGAGTTGGGCAGCAGAACATGTTGTTGGTGTTGCACAGGGTGTAAGCGAAGATATTATGGCTGATTTAAGAGCAAACTTTACAGGTGAGTGTACAGAGGTTGGTATGTATCTTGCTATGGCAAGGGTAGCACATCGTGAAGGTTATCCAGAAGTTGGTCTTTATTATGAAAAAGCAGCATGGGAAGAAGCAGAACATGCAGCAAAATTTGCAGAATTATTAGGTGAAGTTGTTACAGATAGTACAAAGAAGAATCTGGAACTTCGTATGGAAGCAGAAAACGGTGCAACAGCAGGTAAATTTGATTTAGCAAAACGTGCAAAAGCTGCTGATTTAGATGCTATTCATGATACTGTACATGAAATGGCAAAAGATGAAGCAAGACATGGAAGGGCATTTGCTGGATTGTTAAAGAGATATTTTAGTTAATTTCTAGTAAAAAAATAAGAGTAAAAATTGGAGTATATTGGAACAGTGCATATACTCCTTTTTTATTTGGAAAGTAATATGGAAAAAAACGAAATAGTGAGAAATAAAAGAGCAGCTCTTGACACTCTTTGTATTTCCATGTAAAATTTTTCTAAATTACAAAGGGAGTGAACATATGGAAGCAGCAGTGATTTTAGCAAAATGTCCAAAGAAGAAGAAATTATATGGAATTAGAGTTCAGAAAATGTCAGATGGGGATTGGTGGCGTACATGGGCATTTCCGGTAGACGAAAAAAGAGCACACAAAGAAGGATATGACACAACAAAGGTTCAGGGAAGCTTATATTATACAAAGGAATATAAGGGCTGTCCATATTGTGAGGCAAAATCATTTGTGCAATGCAGTGGATGTTTTAAAATATTTTGCTGGAATGGAGAAGAACAAATGACTTGTCCATGGTGTAATGGAAAATTAGGCAGTATAGTAACTACAACAGAGAAATTTCATGTTTCTGGAGGAGATATTTAATTGTTAATATCTATACGAAATGGTCTGTTTTTTTGACCATTAGTATAATATTTTGACAGAGGGGAAGAAAGATAACATGGAATGTAAAAAATGTGGAAGTAATTGGAGTAGTAATATTCAAATGAAAAAATGTCCTTTTTGTGGGGCGGATCTTTTTATAGTAAATTCTGATATATCTATTGTAGATGCTCTTAAGATAATTATTCAAAAAGATGGAAAAGAAATTTTAAAATCTGGTGCAAGAGTACAATCTATGGTTATGGATTATGTAAAAGGATATGAGCGTGAAAAAAAATTATTTGGCATTGCATGTCGAAATGGAGTTTTGGATTTTGCTTATGAGATGTTTAATATAGAAAATATAGAACAGCAAAAAGCATATGCAGGAAAATCAAAGGCAAAATTAGAATATGATGCATTTTTATCGGAAGAAAATGCGGAAATTGTAATCAATATTATTTTAGAATCATTAGGGGCAACTTTTCGATTAGGACAAGAACAAAAAGAGTTTTATCATATAAAAGAAACGAAGGAAACAAGGGTAGATTCTCATATTAGTATTGCAAAAACTTATGTTTATAAATCAAATTTATGGAAAGATATAAAACATATAGAGAGTATAAAAGAAAATAAAAATAATATTAATAATGTAGAAATATATAAGAAAGAAAAGGAAACAATTTCCATAGATCCTAGACAGGGATTACAAGAGATAAAAAGTAATATGATAGCAGTATCTTGTGGACGGCATCATATGGTGGGACTAAAAAGAGATGGAACAGTGGTTGCTATGGGAAGTAATTTATATGGACAATGTAATATTGATACTTGGCATGAAATTGTATCTATTTCTTGTGGTGGCTGGCACACAGTAGGGCTAAAGCAGAATGGAACAGTGGTTGCTGTTGGGCGGCTTGATTGTTTAATTCAGGGAAGATTTCTTTCATCTTCTTTAAGAAAAGATGGAATGGCAATTTCTATGGGACAAAGTGGTGTTAGTGGCTGGAAAAATATCGTAGCAATTGCATGTGGCGAAAGTCATACCGTAGGGCTTAGAAAAGATGGAAGTGTTGTTGCTGTTGGAAGTAATGTGAAAGGTCAATGTAATGTAAGTTCTTGGCAGGATATGATAGCAATTGCATGTGGCGATAGTCATACCGTAGGATTAAGACAGAATGGAACAGTGATTGCTATAGGAAGTAATGGAAAGGGACAATGTAATGTTGCAGATTGGCAAGATATCATAGCAATCGCATGTGGCGATAGTCATACCGTAGGATTAAGAAAAGATGGAACGGTTGTTGCTGTTGGTAATAATATGGATGGGCAATGTAATATTAATATTTCATGGAAAAATATTACTGCTATTTCTTGTGGATATTGGCATACGGTAGGATTAAGAGAGGATGGAACAGTGGTTGCTATTGGCAACAATATTGATGGACAATGTGATGTTCTTACTTGGCAAAATATTGTATATATATCTTGCTGGGATAGGCATACAATGGGGATACAAAAGGATGGAGTTGTGCTTACCGCAGGGGATCGCACTGGTAATCTTTGTGATGTTCATGGATGGCGGAATATGATAGCAGTATCATGTGGCGATAGCCATACCGTAGGTTTGCAGAAAAATGGTAGAGTGCTTGCCGTTGGAGATATTATGTATGGACAATGTAATGTAGATAGTTGGAGAGAGATTGAAGCAATTTCATGTGGCGGAAACTGTACCATTGCATTAAAGCAGGATGGAACAGTGGTTGCAGCAGGAGATAATCAATATGGACAATGCAATGTTGCTTCTTGGAAAGATATTAGAGCTATTGCCTGTGGTGGAAACTATACATTAGGGATACAAAAGGATGGAACGGTGATTGCGGCAGGAGATATCTTATTTGCACAAGATGAGCTTTGTAAATGGAAAAATATTATTGCGATTTCTTGCAGTACTTCTCATATTGTAGGGCTTAGAAAAGATGGAAGTGTTGTTGCTGTTGGGGATAATGAATATAGACAATGTAATGTAGAAAAATGGTGGGATATTATAGCAATTTCTTGTGGTGATAGTCATACGATTGGTCTGCGTAAAAGTGGAAAAGTCATTGCTGTAGGAAGAAATATTGATGGTCGTTGTGAAGTGCATGGCTGGCGATGGCGGAATATGGATGCTATCTTTTGTGGACATATACAGACAGTAGGGCTTAAAAAAGATGGAAAATTGATTGCAACAGGAAATAATGAAGATGGCTTTTGTAATGTAAGTAGATGGCGGAATATTGTATCACTATCTTTTGGACGTTCTCATGTTGTTGGTCTTAGAAAGGATGGAACGGTGATTGCTATGGAAGCTATGGAAGCTATGGAAGCTCTTTAAAATAGTAGCTGAAATTATATTTTCTTTGAATCATAATTTAAAGTTCATGCTTTATATAATGCAAGGAGAAAAAAATAGATGGGTTTAAAATTCTATTATCAATTTTTATCTGCATCAGAATGTAATATATATCGTGAGATTGTAAAAGGAATTGAAAAACGTAAAAAAAGTATTCGAGTATTAGGAAATGGAAAACAGACAGAAAAGATACTGAATTTTGTATATTATGATTATCCAGAATTTTTTTATGTAGATACAACAAAAACAACCTTGCAAGCAAGCAATGTTACAACAGTGTTGCAAATTGGCTATCATAAAAATACAGAACAAATCAAAGCAATTGAGCAAAAACTTGAAATTGTTAGTATGAAGTTTTTAAATAAACTTGAGAAAACAAAGATGGATAATTTAAGTTTAATTCGATATGTTCATAATTTTATTATTAAAAATACAGAATATGCAATGGAAAATAAAGAACAAGGGCAAGTTTATGGGGATGTTAGCAGCATTCATGGGGTATTCTTAAATCATAAGGCATTATGTAAAGGGATTGCATTAGCTGCAAAATGGCTGCTTGATAAAGCAGGTATTATGTCGGCAGTTATGGAGGGAAGGATGATTGATCAGGATTCGCCAAGATTAGAGCATTATACGGGCTCTTGTAATGAAATTAATCATGCATGGAATCTGGTATGTGTCAATGACATTTGGCATTTTATGGATGTCACTATGGATTTAGGACGATCGAAAAAGGATTGGATATGTTATGATTATTTTTTAAGAAATAAAGAAATATTTGATGCTTATGTGCAATATAGGGATTTATATGTTTCTTGTAAGGAGGAACTATATAGCTATTTTGTTATTTGTAAAGTAGCGTTTTCTGATAGAGAGATATTAAAAAAATATTTAGCATATTGCAAGAAAAAACATAAAAAACGTATTTATTTTCAATTAAAGGGGGAAGCCTCTAATATAACAGAGGAACAGATAATCGAGCTTGTAGGACAATATATTACAGGGGAATGCAGATATAGGGTAAATAAAAAGCTTTATATTTACGATATATTCATTAGTGAAGAAAGAATATAGGCAGAATGCAAGAATGCTTTGGCGTTCTTCAGCGGTGCATGGGTCAGTTTGCTGATAAAATCGTCTCCGCACGTCTGCCATAAAAAGGGAGTGCCGAAAGGATGAAAAAATTTGTATGCATTTCATGTGGCAGAAAGTGGTATGTAGATGAGATTGATGAAAAAGCAGTAATGTCTTGTCCTTATTGTGCAAAAAAAATTATAGAAGAAAGGTTATTAGTGATTGATTCCTTTGATAAAGCATTATTAAAAGTGATACATTGGCAGGGAAAAGAAATTTTAAAAAATAAAACAAGGCTGCTTGCTTATTTATTTGATTTAGCACCAGACTATAAAAAAGAAATTAGGATTTTTTCCAAAGCATGTAGTCCAGAACTTTTACAGCTATTTTATGGAACAGGTGTAAATGATAGCTTTCAGCATAAGGAAATCATTAATAAAGCTAGAATTTTATTGCTTGAAGAGGAGGGGCTCTCTCTTGCATGGGCAGATAGTGTGATCAATGCTTTGATTTATGCCTTAGAATGGGAAGATCGAACGGTTTTTATCGGAGAACAAAAGGATAAAAAAGAAGATACTTCTGCATTGTCAAAAGAAATAGCGGTACTTGCTGTTGGAGATAATGGATATGGGCAGTGCGATATAGAGGAATGGGATAATATTGTATCTGTATCTAGTAGATATTGGCATACCATAGGATTAAAAAAGGATAAAACAGTGGTTGCTGTTGGGGATAATCAATATGGACAATGTAATGTAAAAGAATGGGAAAATATTGTAGCAGTATCTTGTGGCTCAGAACATACTGTAGGATTACAAAAAAATGGAAGGGTACTTGCGGTAGGCTGTAATAAAAATGGACAATGTAATGTAAAATCTTGGCATGATATTGTTGCCATTTCTTGTGGAACACGTTATACAGTGGGTTTGCGTGGAGATGGAAAAGTACTTGCAACAGGAGAAAATGAAAGTGGACAATGTAATGTGGAAGAATGGCGTGATATGATTGCAATTTCTTGCGGTGATAGTCATACAGCAGGATTGCAAAGAGATGGAAAAGTACTTGCCGTAGGAAATAATAAATATGGGCAATGTGATGTTCATGGTTGGCATTGGAGAGATATTGTATCAGTTTGTTGTGGAAATGCTCGTACTGTGGCACTTAAAAAAAACGGAAAAGTGATTGCTGTAGGTGATAATAAATATGGACAATGTAATGTAAAGTCTTGGCGTGGGATTATTGCAATCTCTTGTGGATTTTGGCATACAGCAGGATTGCAAAAAGATGGAAAGGCAGTTGCAGTTGGTCATAATATTTATGGGCAATGTGAAATTAGTGCATGGGAAAAGCTATTATCCATTTCTTGTGGTGGTTCTCATACAATAGGACTACAAAGTTTATAAGAAAAAAATGAGAATAGCGTTTATTTTTTTATTAATACAGAGCTAAAAACTAGAAAAAGATAGGAGAGAAAAGTTATGAAAGAAGTTCTTGCGGCAGGCTTTCGTATCAAGACACTTTTTGGCGGAGAGTTAAAGGTAGAAAAGTTTCTTGCGGAGGGTGGTCAAGGTAGTGTTTATGTAGCAAATTATAATGGACAGAAAAAGGCATTAAAGTGGTATAAAAAAGGAAGTTTAGGAGAAAATCCAAATGCATTTTATGAAAATATTAAACAAAATATTATGCGTGGAACACCAAGTCCTGAGTTCCTTTGGCCACTTGATATTACAGAGTGGTTAGATGGAACTTTTGGCTATCTTATGGATTTAAGGCCAGAAGGGTATTATGAAGTGACAGAATATATGCTTTGTCATGTAAAATTTCCATCTTTTCGGATTATTATTGATGCTGCCTTGCGTATTATTTCTGCGTTTCGGATATTGCATAATGCAGGATATAGTTATCAAGATTTGAATGATGGTAATTTTTTTATTAATCCAAAAAACGGCAGAGTGTTGATTTGTGATAATGATAATGTTGCACCAGATGGAACAGAAACGGGTATTTTAGGAAAGCCACGATATATAGCACCAGAAATTGTTTTAAAGAAAAATAAACCAAATAGTTTAAGTGATCGCTTTTCTATGTCTGTTATTTTATATATTCTTTTTTGTAATAATCATCCATTAGAGGGAAAACGCTATCTTGTACCGGGGCTAACACCAGCATTACAGGAAAAATTATATGGAAGTGAACCATTATTTATGATGGATCCTGATGATACTAGCAATGGACCACATCCTGTTGTACACAAAAATTCTCTTACGATTTGGCCATGCCTTCCAGAGTATATGCAAAAAATTTTTTTATCTGCATTTAGTCAAAAAGCATTTCAAAAACCTTCTGCAAGACCAAAAGAGATTGATTGGCTAAATGCATTAACAAGATTTCGAAGTGAAATTGTAGCTTGTACTTGTGGTAATGAAATTTTTACAAAGCAGGGCAGGTCCTGTCAATGTGAATCATGTAAAAGAAAAGTAATTATTCCATTTCGTTTAGAATTTGGTGGATATAGTATTCCTGCGATTAAGGATAGCCGTATTTATCGCTGTCAAATTGGAGTGTGTGATGAAAAAGAGGCATTAACAGGAATTGCTCATGTTTTAGAAAAGAAAGATTCCAAAGGCGTCTTGGGAATTAAAAATAAAAGTGGTAAACATTGGGATGCAATTACATCAAAAGGTACTGCTAGAAGGGTGGCAGTAGATGAAGTGATTCCATTAAAGGATGGAATTACATTTACAGTAGATGGGGAAACCATTGCAATTAAGGCAAATGAAGTATAATTATCTTATATATAAAAAGGATTACTAAGCATAAAAAGATTATATAACGATATATGGATATAAAAGGGTTACAATTTATAAAAAAGAAGGAGAAAAAAGTTATGCCAAATTTAGAAAGAGATCTAGCAGAAGTTCCTCGCAAGGAATTGCATGTATTTTATATTTTGGATACTTCCGGAAGTATGGCAGGTACAAAGATTAGTACCTTAAATCATGCGATGGAAGAAACAACAGAAGCATTAAAGACACTTGCAAAAAGCAATGCTGATGCAAAACTTAAAATTGCAGTGATTGAGTTTAATTCTGGATGTAAATGGATTACGTTAAATGGTCCTGAAAATTTAGAGGAAGATTTTGAATATGAATATCTGGAAGCGGGAGGGCTTACCGATATAGGTGCAGCATTAAAGGAATTAAATAGTAAATTATCACGTCATGCTTTTTTGGGATCTATGACAGGTGCTTTAATGCCAATTATTATTTTTATGACCGATGGTTATGCAACGGATGATTATGCCGCAGCACTAGAAGAAATTCGTCAAAACCGTTGGTTTGCAAGAGGAATTAAAATTGGATTTGCTTTAGGCGATGATGCAGATCTTGAAATGATTTCTTCTGTTGTGGGAAATAGCGAAGCAGTGATTCGTACAACGGATTTAGATTTATTTAAGCGACTGATGAAATTTGTTTCAGTAACAGCTTCTATGCTTGTTTCTCAGTCGCATACAACAGCAACGGCATCTTCTGGAGCAGATATTGTACAACTTGCAAAAGAGGATTTAGATGTTCCAGAAGATTCCACTATTTCGCTTGATGAAAGTGAATATAATAAAGAACCTGAGCCTGTGGAAGAAGATGATACATGGGATGATAGTGATTGGTAAAAAGAAAAAGGATAGAGAAAGGGAGGGAAAATTTTATGGAACAGATGGATACCTTTCATAAGACAGTAAGGGGGCATCTTCATATTATGAGGAATCTTCCCTGTGAGGATTCTTCTGCCTCCTTTTCAAAAAATGGAAACTATTATATTGCAGTTGTTGCAGATGGGCATGGCTCAGAACAATGTTTTCGCAGTAGTTTTGGGGCAAAAATAGCAGTAAATGTAGCTCTTACTTGTTTACAAGAATTTGCAGAAACAATTCTAGCATTGCCAGAAATGGAAAATCAATTTTATAAAGATATAGTTACAAATCCAAGATATCGTAACATGACATTGCGACAATTGACGGATACTATCATTGCTAGATGGAATGATGGTATTTTGGAACATTATAAAAAAAATCCACTTACAAAAGAGGAAAAAGAAAAGGAAGTAGATGCTAAAAAAGAAACCATTGCATATATCTATGGAACAACTTTGCTTGCTGCCCTTATGCTGCCTTCTTGTCTGATTTTATTACATCAGGGAGATGGAAGATGTGATGTTTTTTATGAGGATGGAACAATTGATCAGCCGATTCCTTGGGATAGTCGCTGTGAAGATACCATAACAACTTCGTTATGCGATGAAGATGCCGCCGATAGTATTCGGACTTGTGTTTTAAATATAGAAGAAAAGAAAGTAATCGCTTGTTATTTGGGTTGTGATGGAGTCGAAGATGCGTATCGGGATACGTATGAGGGACTTGGTGGCAGTCATATTCTTATGGGCGGTGTTCATACATTTTATAAAGATTTAACATGTCAGCTTGCCATAAGAAATAAAACAGAATTTGAAGCCTATTTAGATACAATGCTGCCAAGATTTAGTGAACATGGAATGTTTAGTCGCAGTGGCAGCGGTGATGATGTTTCGATTGCAGGAATTGTAGATAAAAAAGCGATTCAAAAGTTTGTAGATAG
>CAJTJZ010000009.1:54276-83458 GCA_910576895.1 uncultured Lachnospiraceae bacterium
TTTCAAATAGATGTAAAACAGTATGCGTTGGAAGAAGAGCTTTTTTGGAAAGAAGATGAACTTCGTGGAAAGACAAGAAAGCATGGTATTTTATTAAAACGTGAAAAAGAAGCAAAGGAATTATGGGAAAAAGCAAAAGAAGCACAGGATTTATTAGAAGTACAGCTAGAACAACTGCAAAAGGATTATAAGGAAGTAGAGGAACAAACAATACAGGCAAAAGAGAAGTTAGAGGAATATCATAAAGATTCCAAAGATTTAATGGAATATTTTAATGAAACAAAAGAGGAGACATTAGAAGATGGAGAAAAACTTATTTATAAAATAAGAAAATTGGGGGAATTTGGTGTTCAAACAATAAAACAGTTCTGTGATGAAGTTTCTATAAGATGTCAGATAAAAGAAAAAGAATATAAACGATTATGTAAGAAATTACAAGATCATGAAAATGAGATTCTTATTGTGGAAGAAAAATATAGAAATTATAAGGAAAACACAGAGATGTTAGAAGATAATTTTAAAGATGCATCGAAAGCATTTGCAGATTATGATAAGAAATATCAAACTATTTATAAAGAAAAAACTCGTATTTTAGATGAAATTTCTACTTTACAAAAGTAGAAATTTATAAATCAGATTCGGGAAATGATAGCCAAATATTGATTTTATGATCAGAGTAATTGGCAGAAATAGTTCCATTCATTTGTTCTGTTAGTATTTTAGCAATGGAAAGTCCAAGTCCTGTTGATTTTTCAGCAGTTTCTACTGTATAAAAACGATCAAATAATTTTT
Source organism: uncultured Lachnospiraceae bacterium (assembly GCA_910576895.1). Taxonomy (GTDB): domain Bacteria; phylum Bacillota; class Clostridia; order Lachnospirales; family Lachnospiraceae; genus MGBC100174. The sequence continues at coordinate 55,069 of CAJTJZ010000009.1, forward strand.
CTATTTCTATGGAATCTAATTTTTCTGCATGATTGGAAAATAAAAGATTTCCATTAGGATATAAAGTAATGGTTAAGTCGCCATCGCTATATTTTATGGCATTGCTTAAAATATTTCCAAAGATACGAGAAAGTGCTTTTTTATTTAAGCTGCGTTTCACTTTTTTCTCAGGAATGGAAATTTCTGGTATGATATGATGTTCCATAAGGATAGCGTAATAGGAAGAAATACTTTCTTCTAAAACATAATTTAAAATAAGTTCTTCCTTTGTAAGCTTTTGTAGTGTAGAGTTTACAATGGAATAACGAAAGAGTTCTTCAGTAAGCTGTTTTAATGCTTCGGTGCGATTTTTTATAATGGTAAGATAACGACTTGCATTTTTTGATAGTTTTTCTTGTTCCAATAAATCCAGATAACCACAAATAGCGGTAAGAGGAGTCCGAAGATCATGAGAAATATTGGTAACAGCATCTTTAATTTCCCGATCTCCTTGCTGATAACGGTGTCTTTCCTGCCGCAATTTTCTTAATTGAATATTAATATTGTTTGCCAGCCGCAGAATAACTTTATCGCGGCTGGAAACAGTAATTAATGTATTAGTATCATGTTTCAATTTCTCTGTAAAGGCTTCCTCTATTTCTTTTACTGACTTTCTCAGTAAATGGATTTTAATAAATAAAATCAGGATAAAAAAACAAAGGATAAGAAGTAAAAGTTCCATTTATTTCACCATTCTTTATATTCTAATCTATTTAATATCTTTTCGCCCAAATAATAAAATACCACCTAGAGTAATGATGATAGCGATAAGGAAAGAATAAAGTGGAAGCTGCCAGCGAATTGCTTGACTGGCTATATATTGTATTGCCTGCCCTGTAGGAAGGATATCAAGTAATAATTCATAAATAGTGCGTTTTATTCCTGTAGGATAACGAGGATTTGGTACTTCTGGTCCTTCTTGCCATTCCCCATTGACTAAGGAGTAATCATGAATTGTTTCCGTTTGATCTAGTTGAGATACGACATAAGTAGCGGCAAAAAGCAAAGCAAACATTCCTAAAATAGTAATAACGGCTGCAGCCGCTTTATTTTGTATTAACATACAAATGATGATAAAGAAAGAAGTTAATGCAAGCAACATCATAAGACTGGCAAAAAAAGTAAATAAAATATTTTTTATTGGTATATGAAAGAAACCAAAACAAGGAATGCCAATCATTATCATAGGAAGAACAAAGGATACTATCATAAAAGCACCTGCAAGAAAGCAGATAATTAAATTGGAAAGATAGATAGCAGTTCGGGTATGACCAACCATTAATTTATTTCGAATGGTGCCATCACTGTATTCTGTGCCAAGATAAAGACTGCAAAACGCAGAACTGGCAATACCAATAAACATAGTGTAATAAAAGAAACTTTCTTCTATTGTATAAGAAAAACCATAGCGTTTCATATCATCATAACGAGCTAGGGTAATAAAGACGCTTAATGCAAACATACAAAACATTCCAATCCAAAGATATTTGCTTTTCTTTAAACGAACAAAATTTGCAGATAGTAATTTATTCATGACTTTCACCTCCACAAAGATTAATATAATAACTTTCTAAGCTTTCATCATGTTCTTGTAAAGAAAAAACTTCACAGTTTTGATCGGCAAGGGCAAAAACAAGTTTAGAAACGCTGATTTTTGCAAAAATATCTGCCTGTGTATCGGAAAGAACTTGATACGATAGGTTCATACGATCAAGTACATAAGTAAGAGATTGGATATTGGAAACTTCAACACGAATGCATTTTCGGCAGGCTTGTTCTAATTCTTCTGCACTGATTTCTTTTACAATATGCCCCTTATCAATAAAACCATAATGCGTTGCCAGACGAGATAATTCATCTAAAATATGACTGGAAATCAGTACGGTAATTTGCTGTTCCCTATTTAATTTTAAAATCAGTTCTCTAATTTCAATAATTCCCTGTGGATCAAGTCCATTAATTGGCTCATCTAATATTAAAAAATCAGGATCTCCTGCAAGAGCAATCGCAATGCCAAGCCTTTGCCGCATTCCAAGAGAAAAATTTTTTGCTTTCTTTTTTCCCGTATGTTCCAGTCCAACAAGTTTTAAAAGTTCTGGTATCCCATCAAAAGAGGGAAGCCCAAGAATGTAATATTGTTCTTTTAAATTTTCCTCTGCTGTTAAATCAAGATAAATAGAGGGAGTTTCTACAACAGCACCTGTTCTTCTTCGTACTTTTGTAATATTGTGATCTTGATTATTGACATTATATAAAGTATAACTGCCAGATGTTGGCTGCTGTAAGCCACAAATAAGTCGAATTAAAGTTGTTTTGCCAGCACCATTTTTTCCCACAAAGCCATAAATAGAACCTTTTGGAATATGCATGGAAAGATCAGTTAAAACTTTAAAATGTCCATACTGTTTGCATAAAGCATTTGTTGTTAGAATATTATCCATTTCTTATCCTCTTCTTATACTTTAAAAGTACTTTTTTATTCATAATTTTTACTATCAAGTTTACAAGTATACTATAAATAGATAAGGTTAAGGAAGCAGTTAAGAAAAGAGTTAAGAAATCGTTAAGATTTCTTCTGGTTTCATTTTAAATCCAATGCCCCAAATAGATTCAATATAATCTTTTCCGCTAACAGCTTTTAATTTTCTGCGAAGATTGCTAATATGTACCTTTAAAGAGCTTTCCATACAATCAGGGGTATCTTCACTAATGCGATCAAGCAACATAGATTTTGTCATTACCATGGTATTGTTTTGTATTAATAGCTTTAAAATAGCGTATTCTGTTTTTGTTAGTTTCACTGTTTCTTTACATACGATAACAGTATGGGAATCTGTATGAATCGTAATATCATCATAGGTTATAGTAGGAGAAGTCCCAAAAGAAGAAGCATTTCGGAGTTGAACACAGATTCTTGCAAGAAGTTCTCTTGTATCAAAAGGTTTTGTAATATAATCGACTGCTCCATGAAGAAGAAGATCAACTTTATGATCAATATCAACTTTCGCACTAAGAATAATGGTTGGAATTTCTGCTATTTTAGGCAAAAGTTCTTCTCCATTCAGTCCCGGCAGCATAAGATCAAGAAGAATAAGATTTGGTTTTAGGTCTTTTAAAACAAGAAGAGCTTCTGTACCAGAGTAGGCATGACTTACTTGATACCCCTCTCTAGTAAGAAGTTCTTCTAACATAGTTCCTATACTAATATCATCATCAATTACTAAAATATGCTTCATAACTAACCTTACCCTCCAAAGCTGTTTTTTGGAAAAGTATAGTCTATTTTTCTTGCTTTTTCAAGATAAGTTCTTACTTTCTTTTTTGTTATAAATTTGTGGCGAAAACTCATAGGCTTGCCTATGGGAGTAGTCAGCTTAATGAAATGTTTCCATAGTGTGTAGAGATTTCCAAAAGAGATTTTTTAGAGTCTATCTCTTTTTCATAATGGTAACCATCTCCTAACACTGTTTTCTTATTATCATTTGATAAATAAGAAGGAATTGACATTTCTCCATCAGTGGTATCCATAATAATTTTTCTTTGCTTTAATTGTTTTTCTTTCATTTGAAATTTCACATTTCCATCGTTTGTTTTTATTTTAATATCTCTTGGAGTGGATAGTTTAATACATGTAATATCTCCATAATAGGAATTTATCGTTATGGCTTGTGATGTTTTTATATTATTAATACGAATATTCCCATCTCTTGTTTTCATTTTTATATCTTTCCTTGTTTCAAAATTAAGAGCAGTGATATCTCCATATGTTGTAGTAATAGCAACATTCTTTGCAGCTTTGATGTTTTTAAGCTTTGTATCTCCATCGTTTGTTTTTATCTCTATCCCTTGTTCTGCTTGTAGATTAGAAGCAGTAATATCACCATAATTTGTAGTAATAGTAGCATTTTCTATAATTTTTGCATTTTTAAGATAGATATCTCCATCTCCTGCTTTTATATTTAATGTTCCTAAAATAGAAGAATCATTAAGAAGGATATCTCCATAATCAAAGTTTAAATCTATAGAGTGACTTTGAAGGGATGCTATAGTTAAATTTCCATCTATCATCTTTACGGTACTGCTTTTTAAAATATTATCTTTTGGCAAATAAAGAGTAATATTATTTTTAGAATATTCCATTAGCTTTTTAAATTTTTTTTTACCACCTGTATAGCTCTTCCATGAAATTCCTTTCCATTTTCCTTCCTTTAAATTTAATACGCCATTTTTTACATTGTAGGTAAATGGATTTTTTTCATTTTTACAATGCAGTTTATAAGATAAATAAGCATATTGATCCTTAGATGGTTTTATATTTAAGTCCATATAGCGAAGATCTGCTATAATACTATTGACTTGATCGAAACGTTCCTTTTCTACTTTATACGTTTTTATTGTGTCTTCAGCATTTGCTTGTGCAGAAATTGTTAAAATCGTTAAAAATAGAATCCATATGAGAAATATGCCTTTGTTTTTCATTATTTTCATCATTGACAGTTATCTCCTTTTTTTATTTCATGTTATTACTTCTTTGATTTTTTATTATAACAAAAAAATTTTACAAAAAACAGAATAAAATTATGAAGATTTATTGAGAGATAAAAGTAGTAAGCAGAGGTTCGTATTTTATAGTTATATTGATATTATAAATTAGATATGATATAATCTACCGCAGTAACCAATTTCTTTTTATATGGTTACTAACTTTTTATAGATGGAGTTTAGAAAAATACAGAAATGATAGTATTGTTAAAGGGGATTTATAATGAAGATTATTATTGTTGGCTGCGGAAAAGTAGGACAAACATTAGCAGAGCAATTAGATAAAGAAGGAAATGATATTACAGTAATTGATCGAAATCAAAGCGTAATAGAGGAACTTGCTGGAAGATGTGATTTAATGTATGTTGCTGGTGACGCAATTAATCATGAAGTACAACAGGAAGCAGGAGTAGAACAAGCAGATTTATTTATTGCTGTTACAGATTCTGATGAAAGGAATTTACTTTGTTGTTTAATTGCAAAAAAGGCTGGTAATTGTCAAACAATTGCAAGAGTACGTAGTCCAGAATATATGAAAGAAGCAAGATTTATTAAAGAAGAATTAGGACTTGCTATGGTAATTAACCCAGAATATGCGGCAGCATCGGAAATTTCAAGAGTATTTCGATTTCCTTCTGCGATTAAAATTGAAACTTTTGCAAAAGGGCGAATGGAACTTTTAAAATTTCGTATTCAGGAAAATTCTGTTTTAAAAGATATGCGAGTTATGGATATGGGTAAACAATTAAAATGCGATGTTCTTGTTTGTGCAGTAGAACGTGGAGAGGAAGTTTTTATTCCGGGTGGTGATTTTATTTTACGAGGACGGGATGTTATCTCTATTGTGGCAACGCCAAAAAATGCCAGCAATTTCTTTAAAAAGATTGGAATACAAACGCATCAGATTAGAGATGCCATGATTGTAGGTGGTGGCGGAATTGCTTATTATTTAGCAACCATATTAATTACTATGGGTATTAAGGTAAAAATTTTAGAAAAGCAAAAAAAACGCTGTGAAGAATTAAATGATATGTTGCCAAAAGCGACCATTCTTCATGCAGATGCTGTAGAACAGTCTGTATTAATTGAAGAAGGTATGGAGCAGGCAGAGGGATTTGCAGCATTGACCGATATGGATGAGGAAAATATTTTGCTTTCCTTATTTGCAAAAAATTGTTCTAAAGCAAAAGTAGTAACAAAAATAAATAAAATTGCTTTTGATGAAGTAATTAATCGTATGGATTTAGATACTATTGTATATCCAAAAAATATTACAGCAGAATATATTATTTGGTTTGTGCGGGCAATGAAAAATTCTCTGGATAGTAATGTGGAATGTGTCTATCGGATTATTGAAAATAAAGCAGAGGCATTGGAATTTAAAATACGAGAAAATTCTCCTGTGATTGGACATACATTATTAGAATTAAAATTGAAAAAAAATATTTTAGTAGCGGGAATTACAAGAAAGGGATTTTCTATTATTCCAAGAGGTAATGATGAAATGATGGTAGGAGATACGGTGATTATTGTAACAACTCATATGGGATTTACTGATATTAAAGATATCTTGGATAATGGACAAACAGCAACTTTTTTACATTAAGAGTGATGGGAGAATAGAATACTTATGAATTTTGCAATGATATTTTATATCTTAGGGTGGATTTTAAATTTTAATGCAATTTTTTTAGTTTTGCCATTAGTGACAGCATGGATTTATCAAGAGCAGGCATGGATTTCTTTTGCGGCCTCTATTGTGATTAGTTTAACAGCAGGTTTGTGTATTATTCATAGGAAACCAAGAAAAAAAACATTATATGCAAAAGAAGGCTTTATTATTGTAGCAGTCACTTGGATTGTCTTAAGTATTTTTTGGTCCTTTCCTTATATGATGACAGGTGCTATCCCTTCTTTTGTTGATGCAGTTTTTGAAAGTGCTTCTGGGCTTACAACAACAGGAGCAAGTATTTTAACACAGGTAGAGTCTTTGCCAAAATCTGTTTTATTATGGAGAAATTTTAGTAATTGGATTGGTGGTATGGGTGTACTTGTATTTGTTATGGCAATTTTGCCTCTTTCTGGCGGCAGCAATATGTATATGATGAAAGCAGAAAGCCCCGGACCTTCTGTTGGAAAGCTAGTTCCTCATGTGAAAACAACAGCAAAAATTTTATATGGCATTTATATTGTAATAACATTAATAGCATTTTTATGTTTGCGGTTTGGTGGTATGGATACTTTTAATGCATTAACGGCAGCATTTGCGACAGCGGGAACAGGCGGATTTGCTATAAAAAATGATAGTTTTGGAAGCTATCCAGCAATCTGTCAGGCACTAACAACAATTTTTATGATTTTATTTGGAGTAAATTTTAATGTATATTATCTTTTAATAAAAAAACGCTGGAAGGAAGCTTGGAAAATTTCAGAATGGAAGATTTATTTTGGTATTATTTTGGCAGCAGCAGGTATTATTTTAATTGATACAAAAGGAATGTTTCATAGTATAAGTGATGCTGTTAATAAAGTATTTTTTCAAGTAGGAACGATTATTACTACAACAGGATTTGCAACGGATGACTTTAATCAGTGGCCAGAACTTTCTAGAACGGTATTAGTGTTTTTAATGTTTATTGGTGCTTGTGCAGGAAGCACTGGGGGCGGTATTAAAGTATCAAGATTATGTATTTGGGTAAAAACGATTATTAAGGAACTTGATGTGATTGTTCATGTGCGAAATGTAAAAAAAGTAAAGTTAGATGGAAAAGCAGTAGGACATGAAGTTATGCGTTCCGTCAATGTTTATTTTGCGGCTTATATTCTTATTTTTGTTTTATCTTTATTTTTAATTACATTTGATGAATTTGATTTAATCACAAATTTTACCTCGGTAGCAGCGACATTAAATAATATTGGGCCGGGTCTTGGTATGACAGGACCTGCAGGAAATTTTTCACAATTTTCTGATGTCTCTAAAATAGTGTTAATTTTTGATATGTTAGCAGGAAGATTGGAATTATTTCCAATGTTAATATTATTTGCACCAAGTACATGGAAAAAATAAAAACTGTTAAAAGAGTTTAAGGACAGGTATTTGGTAGGCATTTTATGCTTATCAAGTAAGAAAGACAATGCTTTTATAAAATGACAGTGAAATGGAAGCAGGAGAGATTAGAATGGAAAATAAAAAAAAGGGAATAGAGAAGAAAGACATAAGGGAAAAAATAGAAAAAAAAGAAGGAAAAAATTTAGAGAAAAAACAAAGTTCAAATTTTTGCCCTTATTTTAAAAAGTGTGGTGGATGTAAGTACCTAAATTTACCATATAAGAAACAATTAAAAATAAAACAGAATAGAGTAGAAAAATTGATTACTGTCTGTAAAGTGCAACCCATAAAAGGTATGAAAGATCCATTTCATTATAGAAATAAAGTTCATGCTGTTTTTGATAGAGATCGTCATGGAAAAATTCTTTCTGGTACTTATGAGGAAAAGACACATAAAGTCGTTTCTATTGATTCTTGTCTTTTGGACGATAAAAAAGCGGATCAGATTATACTTACGATTCGAGGAATGCTAAAATCATTTAAAATTAAGACTTATGATGAAGATAGCGGTTATGGGCTTTTACGTCATGTACTTATTCGTAAAGGTTTTGCAACAGGACAAATTATGGTAGTGCTTGTAACAAGTTCTCCTGTTTTTCCTTCTAAGAAAAATTTTGTAAAGGCATTGTTAAAAGAACATCCAGAAATTACTACGATTGTACAAAATGTGAATGATAAAGATACCAGTATGGTGCTTTCTGAAAAAGAATCTATTTTATATGGAAAGGGATATATTGAAGATATCCTTTGTGGACTTACGTTTCGGATTTCTGCCAAATCATTTTACCAAGTAAATTCTGTACAGACAGAATATCTTTATAAAAAAGCATTAAAACTGGCAGGATTGACAGGAAAAGAAACGGTGATAGATGCTTATTGTGGAATTGGTACAATTGGAATGGTGGCAGCAGCAAATGCAAAACATGTTATTGGAGTGGAACTAAATAAAGATGCGATAAGAGATGCTGTTTTAAATGCTAAAAATAATCATATAAAAAATATTGATTTTTATTGTAATGATGCAGGAAAATTTATGAAAGAATATCTTGCTTGGGAAAATAATGAGATTGAAGAAAAAAAAGAAGTAAAAGAAGAAATATCGAGGCAAAAAAAGAAGCCGCTTGTAGATGTTGTATTTCTTGATCCGCCAAGAAGTGGAAGTAGTGAAGAATTTTTGGACAGTCTTGTTTTATTAAAACCAAAAAAGGTAGTGTATATTTCCTGTAATCCAGAAACACTTGCAAGAGATTTGGAGTATTTAGAGAAAAGAGGATATCAGGCCTTGGAGTGTTATCCTGTTGATATGTTTTGTTGGGCTGATCATGTTGAGACTGTCGTTTTGATGTCAAGGGTAAAAAATAGCTGTGTGAAAAGGCTTTTAAGTAATAATTAATATGTTTGGCAATAGCCTAACTATTATATGTTGAGTGCACAATGACTTGGAGAATGATGGTGAGCATGAATGGCAATAAGTTATAAGAAGTTCTAGGAACTTTTAATAGACAAAAATATGAAGAAGAAAGACTTAGCAGAAAAGGCAAGTATCAGTACATATACATTGAATAAACTTATAAAAGGACAAAATATAATGACAGATATATTACTGAGCATTTGCAAAACATTAGACTGTTCTTTTGAAGATATTATGGAAATAGTTGATTCAGAAAAATAAAAAGAGATAAATGGAGAAATAGACGATGAATAAACAACAGCTTGCAAATAAAATTTGGGAGTCTGCAAATAAAATGCGTTCCAAAATCGAAGCCAATGAATACAAAGATTATATTTTAGGTTTTATTTTCTATAAATATTTGTCAGATCAAGAAGTGAAGTTTTTAAAGGAAAAAGAATTTAGTGATGATGATATTAAGGAATTGACGGAAGAAGATGAAGAAACTTTAGAATATGTTCAGAGAAATATCGGATATTTTATTTCTTATAATAATTTATTTTCAACTTGGATTGCAATGGGGCGAGATTTTGATGTATCCAATGTGAGAGATGCTTTATCTGCATTTAGCCGATTGATTTATCCGACACATAAAAAAGTCTTCGACAAAGTATTTGATACATTACAAACAGGATTGAGCAAATTGGGTGATAGTTCCAACACACAAACAAAGGCAATTAGCAGACTTCTTCAATTGATAAAAGATATTCCAATGGACGGAAAGCAAGATTATGATGTCCTTGGATTTATTTATGAATATTTGATTAGCCAATTTGCTGCCAATGCCGGAAAGAAAGCCGGAGAGTTCTATACCCCTCATGAAGTTTCTGTTTTAATGTCCGAAATTGTTGCGGATCATTTAAAAGGAAAAAATGAAATTAAGATTTACGATCCAACGAGTGGTTCTGGTTCTTTGTTAATCAATATCGGTAAAAGTGTTTCTAAATATATATCTGATAGAAATAATATCAAATATTATGCTCAAGAGCTAAAAGAAAATACATATAACCTTACTCGAATGAATCTTGTAATGAGAGGAATTAAACCGGATAATATTGTTACAAGAAATGGCGATACATTAGAGGAAGACTGGCCATTTTTCGATGAAAATGATCCAGTCAACACATATAATTCATTATATGTAGATGCGGTTGTATCGAATCCACCCTATTCACAAGCATGGGATCCATCAAATAAAGAACATGATCCAAGGTATTCTCGTTTTGGATTAGCACCAAAAGGAAAGGCAGATTATGCTTTTTTATTACATGATTTGTTTCATATTAAACCTGACGGAATTATGACAATTGTATTGCCTCATGGTGTATTGTTCAGAGGTGGAGAAGAAGGAGAGATCAGAAAAAATCTTATTGAAAATAATCATATTGATACAATTATAGGATTGCCTGCAAATATTTTCTTTGGAACAGGTATCCCAACAATCATTATGGTATTAAAACAAAAAAGAGAAAATACTGATACTTTGATTATCGATGCTTCAAAGGGATTTATAAAAGAGGGTAAAAACAATAAATTAAGAGCTTCTGATATTAAAAGAATTACTGATACAGTTATCAAACGAGAATGCATTGATAAGTTTTCAAGAGTGGTTACGAGAGAAGAAATCAGAAGTAATGACTATAATTTGAATATTTCAAGATATGTAGATTCATCTGAAGCAGCAGAAAGCTGGGATATTTATGCTTCTATGTTTGGTGGTATTCCAGTGTCAGAAATCGAGGAATTAAATGAGTACTGGAAAGCATTTCCAACATTAAAGAATGCATTATTTATAAATAGTGATATTCCTTATGTGGAAGTTGCAACTGATGATATTAAGCAGATAATTAAAAACCATGAAGATATTATCAAGTTTGAAGAAATATTTGCCAATGCATTTAAAGACTTCCATTCTTATCTTAAAACAGAGTGGCTTGAAAAAATGAGTGAGGTCGAAGTTGGTAAAGCGGAAAACAAAGTAAGCGAAAATATCTTTGAGCGTTTAGTGGGTGTACCTTTGATAGACAAATATGAAGCTTATCAGTTGTTAGATAATGAATGGGGAAAAATTGCTGCTGATTTGGAGATTATTCAATCAGAAGGATTTGCGGCAACGAAAAAAGTAGATCCTAATTTGATTGTAAAGAAGAAAGATGGTAAGGAACAGGAGATACAAGATGGCTGGATCGGACATGTGATTCCATTTGACTTGGTACAAAAGGAAATTCTTTCGGAACAATATGTTGCTTTGAAAGAAAAGGAAAATAGAGTATCAGAAATTTCATCTTTATATGAGGAAATTATTGATTCCTTAACTGAAGAAGAAAAAGAAACCCAAATATTGAATGACAGCAATGACGCTTTTGTTAATAAGGAAGTAACAAAGAAGTTAAAGGAATTACGAAAAGAAGCTCTAACCGAAGAAGTGAAAGAATTTATCAGCAAGCTTGCAAGATACGATCAATTGTCACAGGAAGAAAAGGAACTGAAAAAACAAATTAAGCAGGAAACAGCGGAATTGCATATGCTTACAAAAGAAACTATTGAAACGCTATCTGACGAAATGGTATATGAATTGCTTGATAAAAAATGGATTGGTAATTTAATCCAGAGTATCAATAAGTTACCAGATACGATTGTAAATAACTTAGTTTCAAAAATACAAGCATTTCAATCAAAATATGATACGACTTATTTTGAAGTGGAAGCAGAAATTAAAGAAACGGAACGCAAACTTTCGTTAATGATTGACGAGTTAGAGGGAAATGAATTTGATATGAAAGGCTTGAGTGAATTTAGATCACTTTTGATGGGTGAATAATAAATAATATGAATGAAAAGCAAAAACCATCTATTCGTTTCAAAGGATTTACAGAAAGTTGGGAACAGCGTAAGCTAAATATTATCACAGATGTCAGAGATGGAACGCATGATTCACCGCGATATGTTGAAGATGGACATCCATTTATTACATCAAAAAATGTGAAAGATGGATTTTTAAATTTTGATGAAATTCAGTACATTTCGGATAAGGATTATGAAGAGATTAATAAACGTTCAAAAGTCAATAGTAATGATATTTTGATGGGTATGATTGGAACTATAGGGAATATTGCTTTAGTACGTGAAAACCCTGATTTTGCAATAAAAAATGTTGCTCTAATCAAAGATACTGGAGAGGTATTCTATCTATATCTGTATTATGCTTTACAATCACATATTGTTGTCAATCAGTTAGGTGAAAGTCTTGATGGAGGAACTCAAAAATTTATTGCTTTAAATAAAGTAAGAGAACTAGTTATACCTTTTCCAAATGAATACGAACAACAAAAAATAGGTGGATATTTAGAAGGACTTGACAACCTTACCACCCTTCATCAGCGAAAGTATGATAAGTTGGTGAATGTTAAGAAATCTATGTTAGAAAAAATGTTTCCTTGTGATGGAAAAAATGTTCCAGAAATTAGATTTTCTGGATTTACGGAAGCTTGGGAACAGAGTAAGTTGGGGGAACTTATTGATGTATGTAGTGGTAGAGATTATAAACATCTTTCAGAAGGCGGTATTCCTGTCTACGGAACTGGTGGTTATATGCTCAGTGTCAATAAAGCATTGTCCTATGACAAGGACGCAATCGGGATTGGAAGAAAAGGTACGATTGATAAACCATATATTTTAAATGCTCCTTTTTGGACGGTAGATACACTATTTTACGCCGTTCCAAGAGAAAATGTGGATTTGAATTTTGTATTTGATTTATTTCAAAACATTAACTGGAAAAAGAAAGATGAGTCAACAGGCGTTCCTAGTTTATCTAAAACAGCAATTAATGATATTGATGTTCTTGCCCCAAAATATAATGAACAACAAGTCATAGGTCAATTATTTTCGAGAATTGACAACCTCATCACCCTTCATCAGCGAGAGGTGAAAAAACTACAAAACATTAAAAAATCGTGCCTTGAAAAGATGTTTATTTAGAGAAAATAGTTAATATTGGCATGCAAAATAAGAAAAAGTCATTTATGGAAGCGATAAATAATTGAGTTGAAATAGAAATTATTAAAAAGTGAATAGCAAAATCAAGTTGCAATGGAGTGGGTGAATCTTTGACAAACTTTTCAAAGAATTGCATTAGAGAAATGGTGCTGTTCTCAAGAAAAATTTATCAAAAACTGAAAAGGAGTTAAAAGATATGACTTTTAAGTACGAAGCAGACTTTGAGGAAGCACTTATAAAAGTACTTTTAAATAAAGGATGGGAAAAAGAAATTATAAAATATCCAACTGAAAAAGATTTGTTGAATAATTGGGCGAAGATATTATTCGATAATAATCGTGGTATTGATCGGTTAAACAATTATCCTTTGACTGAGGGAGAAATGCAGCAGATATTAGAGCAGATAAATGCTTTGCGAATTCCAATTAAGTTGAATACATTTATTAATGGAAAAACTGTTTCAATTAAAAGAGATAATCCTGATGATAAAGTTCATTTTGGGAAAGAAATAAGTTTAAAAATATACGATAGACGAGAAATTGCTGCTGGGCAAAGTAGATACCAAATTGTACAACAGCCTGTTTTCCCACGCAAATCAAAAATTCTAAATGATCGTCGTGGTGATTTAATGTTATTGATAAATGGAATGCCTGTTATACACATAGAATTGAAAAGAAGTGGTGTACCTGTTAGTCGGGCATATAATCAAATTGAGAAATATTCTAAAGAGGGAATTTTTACAGGATTATTCTCTCTTGTTCAAGTATTCGTTGCAATGACTCCAGATGAAACGAGGTATTATGCAAACCCGGGTATAGATGGACAATTTAATTCCGATTATTATTTTCAATGGGCAGATTTTAATAACGAACCTATAAATGATTGGAAGGATATTGCTTCTTCTTTATTGTCTATTCCTATGGCTCATCAGCTTATTGGTTTTTATACGGTAGCTGATGAATCAGATGGGATTTTGAAAGTTATGCGTAGTTACCAATACTATGCTGCCAATGCAATTTCAGATAAAGTTGCCAAGATAAAGTGGGATGAAAAAAATCAGCGAGGTGGATTTATTTGGCATACAACAGGATCTGGAAAAACAATGACAAGTTTTAAATCTGCTCAGCTAATTGCAGATTCTCAAGATGCTGATAAAGTTGTATTTTTGATGGATAGAATTGAACTTGGAACACAATCATTGGGAGAATATCGTGGTTTTGCTGGTGAATCCAAAGACATAAGCAATGAGCAATCTAGTGTAAAGGCAACGGAGAATACATATACGCTCATTTCTAAGCTGAAAAGCGACTCTTATCTTGATACATTGATTGTAACTTCTATTCAGAAAATGAGCAGAATTAAAGATGAAGATGAGGGATTAAAAGCATACGATATTGAAAAAATAAATAGTAAGCGAATTGTTTTTATGATTGACGAAGCTCATAGATCCACATTTGGAGATATGCTTTTAACGATAAAAAATACTTTCCCTAATGCTATTTTCTTTGGATTTACAGGTACACCGATTCAGGAAGAAAATCAAAAGAAGATGAATACCACAACTACAGTTTTTGGAAATGAACTTCATAGATATAGTATTGCAGATGGTATAAGAGATAAAAATATCTTGGGATTCGATCCATATAAGGTCACGACTTATAGAGACAGTGATGTACGTAGAGCTGTTGCATTGGAAAAAGCAAAAGCGAAAACGGTTGAAGAAGCTTTGGCAGATCCAAAGAAATCGGAAACTTATTATAGATATATGGATTCAGCTAAAGTAAAAATGGCAGGATATATAGGAGAAGATGGGAAGTATGTAAAAGGTATTGAGGATTATATTCCTAATTCTCAGTATCAAAGTTCAGAAGATAATCAACCGTCAGAACATCAAAAAAAGGTTGTTGAAGATATTGCTGATAAATGGATTGATTTAAGTCATGGTTCAAAATTTCATGCTATTTTCGCAACAAGTAGCATACCAGAATCCATTGAATACTATCGTTTATTGAAAAACAAAATGCCATCGTTAAAAACCACATGCTTATTTGATCCCAATATTGACAATAGCGGAGGCGTTCAATTTAAAGAAGAAGGATTAGTTGAGATTATAGATGATTACAATAAGGAGTATGACCAAGAATTTTCTATTGGAACATATGCAGGATTTAAAAAAGATATTGCATTAAGATTGGCTCATAAAGAATATTATAAAACCATTGATAGAGAACCAGAAAAGCAACTTGATTTATTGATTGTCGTTGATCAAATGCTTACAGGATTTGACTCAAAATGGGTGAACACATTGTATCTGGATAAAATGTTGGAATATGAAAATATCATACAGGCATTTTCAAGAACAAATCGATTATTTGGTCCAAAAAAACCATTTGGAACAATCAGATATTACAGAAGACCACATACAATGGAAAGAAACATTAATAACGCTGTAAGTTTATATTCTGGTAATAAACCAATCGGTTTATTTGTAGATAAATTATACAAGAACTTAGAAAAGATGAATGAAATATTTAAAGATATAAAAGAGCTTTATAAAAATGCAAATATAAAAGACCTTTCTAAGCTTCCTGAAGATAAAACTGTCATTGCAAAATTTGCGTTATTATTCAGAAATTTCAATGAATATTTAGAGGCTGCAAAAATTCAAGGTTTCAAATGGAGTGAGTTATCATACGAATTTGTGAATGATGATGGTAAAAAAGATGAAATTGAAGTTAATTTTGATGAAACAACATATCTCATTTTAGTTCAGAGATATAAAGAAATACCTCGTGGAGATGATCCAACTGTTGGAACGGGTGATGTGCCTTATGATTTAGTCGGATATATTACTGAAATTGATACAGGACGGATAGATGCTGATTATATGAATAGTAGATTTGAAAAGTATCTAAAGACACTTCGTAGTGATGAAATTTCTGAGGAACGAAAAGAGCAGGCTTTAAATGAGTTACATAAATCATTTGCAACATTAAATCAAGAAGAACAGAAATATGCAAATATTTTCTTGCATGATGTTCAAAGAGGCGATGTTTTTGTTGAGGAAGAAAAAACACTAAGAGATTATATTACGGAATATCAATTCAAAGCCAAAAAGGATCAAATCCATCGTTTTGCAGATACTATTGGCGTAAATGAAGAAAAATTAAGAAGCATAATGGATTTAAAACTAACAGAAACCAATATCAATGAATTTGGAAGATTGGATGAATTGAAGAATACAATTGATAAATCTAAAGCGAAAGCATACTTTGAAAACAAGGAGAGTATTAAACTTAATCCATCTAAAGTAAATATTAGAGTTGATAAGCTTATTCGTGAATTTATTTTAAGAGGTGGCTTTGAAATTGATTAAGTAAACTTATCTTAACTGAAATAACGAATTTTGATTATTCAAAGTCTAAAAGAGTCAAGGGTTTCCTTAGCTCTTTTACTTTAGTGTAGAAACAGTATAAGTTGATAAAGTTTACCGAATTTTTCTCTGGATCGATTTATACACCTAATGGTGTCCAAGAAAATGGTACATTTGTACTTCGTTCATCAAATATTAGTAATGGAAAAATTGCGGATGCTGATAATGCTTATGTTAGATATGAAGTTGTTAATTATATAAATTTAAAAAATAGATATTATTGTAGTTGTTTGTAATGGTTCACGATCATTTATAACAAAATTAGGAAAATCTTAATAACTTTTTATTAAAAAATACAAAATTTCTTATATATGGTTTAGTAAAATGATACAATAAGAAAGGAATGGATGAATATGGAGAATAAAATACTGATTGTAGATGATGAACAGAAAATAGTAAAGTTTATTTCCCTTTACCTTGAAAATGAGAATTTTACTGTGTATAAATTTTATAATGCCAAAAACGCATTGATTTATATTGAAAATAAAATTCTCCATTTAGTAATTTTAGATATTATGTTGCCTGATATGAATAAATTTCAAATATGCAAAAAAATAAAGAAGGTAAAATAGTATCGTGCTGAGGAAGAGAAGGCTGTGAAGCAAATTACAGATTTTTTTACGGTTTCTGCATATACTATAAGTAGAATAAAGCAATAGAGGTGTTTACTATAGCAATTGCAGTAGATCTTTTACAAAGTTTTGTTCCAATTTCACAATTTAATAAAGATCAGGCAGCAAAGATATTTGATAGATTTCATTCGGAAAGAGAATTAATTGTTTTAAAGAACAATCAGCCTTCAGCAATCATATTATCACCAGAGGAATATACCAGATTAACAGAGATTAAAGAGGACTATTTCCTGCTATTGGAAGCAAACAGTGTATAAGAAGAAAATGTAGATAATAAGACAGTCTCTTTTGATTAGCGGCTGTCTTTTTTGAGATTGTTGACAAGTTAGAACTTGCCTATTGATTAGTAACTACTGTAAAACTGACACTTCCTTTCGCTTTTTCACCAGTTACTGAAACTGTATACGTTCCACTTTCTTCAATATCAACATCAAATTCATCAGAAGAGGAAACATCTACACCTTCATAGACAGGTACTTCATTATCTTTCTGAATCTTAAATGATAAGCTACCGCCCTCAACAATAATTTCTGCATGGATAGTATTCCCTTTTTCAACGATTAGGTCTTGAGAGTCAGTTATATTAAATACCTTATAATTCATTACAAACTCATTATTATTTCCTGTTCGGCTACCGTCAAAATCTGTTCCACATGCTGTTAATGATAAAACCAATATGAAAGAACATAAAATACCCAATGTTTTTTTCATAATCTCTCCTTTCTCAAATTCTGATTCGTTGTTGGGTTCAGTTTAGCACATTTATAGGTTATTTACAAGATTCCATGTATGAAAAAGCAAAAAAATGAATTCTTCATTCTGAAAAAAACTACTATAGAATCCCTTTTATTCAATCCTTCTATGAATAGTAAATAAAGCACTATTCCCACAAAGCAGAAATTTGTTTATAATTGTCAGAAGAAAAGATACAAAATTTTTCATTTTTGGACAGGGGGAAATGGCAACAAACTATTTACAGTAGGCGGCGAAATCAGTATATTCTCCTGATGCTCGTTGTATTTGACTCATTATTTAAAAAGTAATATATAAATATGTTCCCTTTAGTAATTTTAAATACTATACTGCCTGATATGAATAGATTTCAAATATGTAAAAAATAAGAGAGAAAATATCGTTATATTTACGCTATTTTTTTGATTTGCATTCTATTTCATGGCGGTAAAAATCAATTTTATCATTCAGTTTCGTCATATGCTCTTGTAAGACATTGATCTGTTTATTAAGCGATTCACGATGTATAATTAACATTTCCATTCTTTCTTTAAGAGTGGAGTCACCTTCTGCTCGTAGTTTAGCATAATGTTGTATTTCTTTAATTGACATACCTGTATCTTTCAGCCGTTTGATAAAGCAGATCCATGCAAAGTCTTGATCGGAATAACAACGGCGGTTACTGGAATTGCGTTTAACTGTAATTAGATTTTCATGTTCGTAATAACGCAAGGTATGTATCCCTAAATTTGTCAGTTTTGAAAATTCTCCTATAGAATATTCCAAAAAAATCACCTCTTATCTCTTGACATAGAGTTTACTCTACATTGTATGCTTATATTATATCAAAAAAGAGGAGGTTTTGTAAATGGTTCAAAACATAAAAAAGTATACTGTAATTACAGGGGCAAGTTCAGGAATAGGATATGAAACGGCAAAAGCTTTTGCAGAACGAGGAAGTAATTTAATTCTTATTGCTCGAAGGAAGGACAGACTGGAAACTTTAAGGCAGGAGATTTTATCTTTATATCCAATGCTTGATATTGTGATTCTTGCTATGGACTTATCTATTTCTCAAAATGTTTTTAAGTTATACGAGAGTATAAAATCATATCCTTTACAGACATGGATTAATAATGCAGGATTTGGAAATTATGACAGTGTTGGAGAGCAGAATTTGGAGAAAATCAGTCGGATGCTACACTTAAATGTGGAGGTCCTTACTATTTTTTCTTCCCTTTTTGTCCATGATTTTAAGGATATTGAGGGAACACAGCTTATCAATATTTCCTCCTGTGGCGGCTATACGATTGTTCCTAATGCAGTAACTTATTGTGCAACAAAGTTTTATGTCAGTGCTTTTACAGAGGGTTTGGCATGGGAGTTGAAAGCTTCCCATGCGAAAATGCAGGCAAAAGTGTTAGCTCCTGCTGCAACAAAAACAGAGTTTGGAAAAGTTGCAAATCATGTTAAGGAATATAATTATGATAAATTATTTGGCACTTATCATACAAGTCAAGAGATGGCGGCATTTTTACTTGAGTTGTACGACAGTGATAAAGTGGTAGGTTTTGTGGATAGGGAAACTTTCTTATTTCATTTATATGATCCGCAATTTCAATATGCAGGCAATTCACAGCATAACCAGAAAATGTAGTATATGTTACATTTATAATAATGGTATATTTGATATTTAGATATTGGAAATAGTATAATTTTTAAAAGGCAGTTAAATAAAAAGAAATTTTCTTGAGTCAATAATATAGATACATAGTTGAAATCAAATTTTTATTCTGATACACTATATTACAGGAACTATTTTGTGAACTCTGTAATTAAAAAGTATGGCTTGTAATCAGTAAGGAGGATGGTGAAGCAATGTATCATTTGAGATTAAAGGGAGACCATTATAAAATGGGCGTGAAGCGTGGAAAGATTTTTAAGAAAAGTCAAATTTTTTTTCCTTTGCAGTTGGATAACTTTCAATTGGAGCATGGAAAACGAAGCGAAGCGATATTAAAAAAGTATTTTCCAGAAGTGTGCGAGGAAATTAGAGGAGTGAGTGATACTATAGGTGTAGATTATTTGCATTTTGCTTCTTGGATGCTATGTATGGCTTGTTGTATGTATAACTTGGAGAACAATATTCCTGCTCTAATTCGAGGTTGTACTGCTTTCGCATATACAAGGGGTGGAAGAATCTTATATGGCAGAAACAACGATTTGCCACCTTATCTGCGAGAAGGCAGTAAAAGCGAAATTTATGCTCCAAAGAATGGGAATAGATTTAATATTACAACTTCTTCTTTCATTAATGGAGAAGAAGGATTAAATGAGCATGGGCTTGTTGTCTGTATGACTTTTGTAATGACCAGTCTTGATAAAATACAGGCAGGATTTAATTCCTGTTTCATTGTGCGGTATTTACTTGAAAAAACGAATAATACAAAGCAGGCAATTTCACAACTTTATAAACTTCCAATTGCTTCTAATTGTAATATTTTGCTTGCAGATAAAAGCGGTAATATGGTAGTAGTTGAGTGCACGCCATCAATGAAAAAAATTCGATATGCAGAAAGTTTTGGCAATGATAGAATCATTTGTACTGTCAACAGTTTTACATCTAATGAAATGAAATTATATGATGATGCAAAGGGAAATGACTATGATTCTCATAAACGGTATCAAGTTGTTATGGATAGTTTTGCTTTGGAACGGATAAAGGAAGATTATGTTGAAACTACCAAGCAGCTTTTAAAGGGCGATTATGGTTTTATGTGCCAATACGACAATGAGCCAGATTTTGAAACGGTTTGGAGCTCCATCTTTGATTTAAAGAGTTTAACTATCTATCGTGCAGAAGGTGATCCAAGAAAAAAGAAATTTATTATAGATAACCGACTACATGACTTAAAAATGAAAGGAGATTAAAATGAGTATAAAAGAAATGATTGATGTAAACTTTAGGGGAAATATATATATTGTGCAGAATGGCAAAGTTTTATATGAAAGAGAAAATGGGTTTGCAGATTTAGCAAATGAAATTTCAAACACAATAGAAACGAAATTTGCAAGTGCATCAGCGGGAAAAGTATTTGTTGCAGTAGGAATATTACAGTTGATTGAACAAGGAAAAATAAAGTTTGATGATACATTACATATGTTGTTTGATATACCATTAAATGATATTGATAAGGATATTACAGTCAAACAACTTTTAAATCATACATCAGGTGTTCCAGATTATTTTGATGAAAATGTTATGGATGAATATGAAGAATTATGGATTGATTATCCTAATTATAAAATCAGACATAACAGTGACTTGCTCCCTTTATTTATAAATAAACCTATGATGTATCCAAAAGGTGAAAAATTTCAATATAATAATTCAGGATATGTATTGCTTGCAATGATTATAGAAAAAGTTACAGGAAAGTATTTTGACTGCTACCTAAAAGAGAATATTTTTGATATATGTGGTATGAAATCAACGGGTTATTATGAGTTGGATAAGCTGCCATCAAAATGTGCCAACAATTATATTTATTGTGTTGATACAAATGACTATCGAACAAATATATTTTCTGTTGATGCAAAAGGTACTGGTGCAGGCGGGGCATTTATTACAGTAAGAGATATTATTAGTTTTTGGACTAATTTACTGAAAGGAAATCTAATCTCAAAAGCGTTTGTTTCAGATATGCTTAGTAAGCAAAGTGGAGATGGAAATGATGCAGAAGAAGGTTACTATGGCTATGGTATGTGGATAATTGATAATCCAAATGGCAAGGATTTTGCATATTTTCAAGGTTGTGATCCGGGAGTAAGTTTTATATCAGAATACAATCCAAATAATGGGATTATTTCCGTTTTAGTAAGCAACTATGGAGATAATATTTGGAGAGAAATGAGAAAAATAAGGGAAGTTTACTATTGATTATGGCAACTGGATTTTTGGGAGAAACTTCTTGTCAGAGAAAATTGCAGTTTTCATTTTGTATTAAGTGTGGTAAATGTGAGAAAGCTTGTTTACAGCATTTAGAAATATGCAAATTGTTTGAAGATGTTACAAGAGAATTTAAATTGAATAAAATAAAATTTAGAATTTGGGGGAAAATAAAGTATGCATTTTACATATTGTCCATATTGTGGCACAAAACTTATGAATAAAGAAATTGGTGATGAGGGTATGATTCCGTTTTGTATAAATTGTGACATTCCTTTATGGGATATGTTTACTACCTGCATCATTGCAGTTGTAGTTAATGAATGGAAAGAAATTGCTTTGTTGCGACAAAATTATATTTCAACAACAAAATATGTTTGTGTATCAGGAATTATGAAAATTGGTGAATCTGCTGAAGAAACGGTGATTCGAGAAGTAAAAGAAGAAATTGGTCAAGATGTTGAAGAATTAGAATTTATTTGTAGTTATCCTTATGAAAAAAAAGAAATGCTTATGCTGGGATATAAGGCTATGGTAAAAAAACAAAGTTTTAAATTGTCTATGGAAGTGGATTCAGTAGAATGGGTGAAATATGAAAAAGCACTGTCATTGTTGCGAGAGGGAAGTATAGGCTGGCAACTTGCTAAAACAATAATAGAACAGTAACTTTCTGTTTATTTTTCTGATTTTATATTATTATTTTGGTATTTTGTTTCAATAGTATATGTAGATAGTAAAACAATAAAAACATATGTAAAAAATGAAAGAAAACAATATGATGAAAGGTGATGCTTATTATGTATAGTATTTGTTTAGTAAACCCTTCTATGACATATGCAGAGGATATATGGAAGTTTCGTCAGGAAGTATTATATTCTAAAGATGCAGAGAGGGATAAGTTTGCAGGGTGTTGTAGCTTAGAAAAGTGTACTTCAGCAAAAGAATGGATTCACTTTGTAGAAGAGCGTAGTGTCGTTGAAACGTGTCCAAAAGACAAAGCTCCTTCTGTTACATTTCTTGCAGTCAGGATAAAAGATAATAAGATTGTTGGTATTGCAAATTTGCGGTATCATTTGTCTAATCCTATTCTTGCATTATGGGGCGGTCATATAGGCTATTCTGTTCGTCCAAGTGAGCGAAGAAAAGGCTATGCAAAAGAGATGTTACAGCAGGCGGTCAGCCGTTGTCCATCTTTAGGTATAGATAGATTACTGGTGACTTGCGATTCCAGTAATTTGCCAAGTAAAAAAACAATACTTGCTTGTGGTGGTGTTTATGAAAAAAGTGTAATGGTAGATGGTGAGCCTGTAGAACGGTATTGGATTAGTATATAGCGAGTTGTTTAGGTGAACTACCTACTAAATAAAGTGGTATTGTTTTCTTAGACTGGTTCTTTAGATTCAATAGAAGGGTGTGCTTAATATGATAGAGGTAAAAGGAAAGTATAATACAGCAAAGGTATTTACAGAGGTAATCGATGAGGCTTCTATTGCAGAAATCATAACTTTATGTAATCAAGAGTTTACAAAAGAAAGTAAGATTCGATTAATGCCAGATGTTCATGCAGGTGCTGGCTGTACCATAGGCACTACTATGACAATCACAGATAAGATTGTTCCAAATCTTGTTGGCGTGGATATTGGGTGCGGTATGGAAGTGATTAAGGTAAAGGAGAAACACTTAGAACTTCAGAAGTTAGATAAATTAATTTATAAGAAAATTCCTTCTGGTTTTAGTATTCGTGAGTCAGCTCACCGTTATATAAAGTATATTACTTTAGATAGGCTGCGTTGTTACTCCAAAATTAATATGCGTAAAGCAGAGAATAGTCTGGGTACTTTAGGCGGTGGCAATCATTTTATAGAAGTAGATAAAGGCGAGGATGGAAGCATTTATGTTGTTGTGCATTCTGGCAGCAGACATCTTGGGCTAGAAGTAGCTAAGTATTATCAAGAGGAAGGTTACAAGACATTGACTCATTACTCCCATGCAGAAATAGAAGATGTAATCCAGAGATTGAAGAAAGAAGGTAGACAACAAGAGATTCAAAAGACTTTAAAACAGATGCAAGATTCTAAACAAACAAGCATTCCGAAATCTTTAGCTTATGTATCAGGCAGTCTTTTTGATGATTATCTACATGATATGAAAATTATACAAACATATGCAGAATGGAATCGTAAAGCTATAATGGATGAAATTATCAAAGGAATGAAACTTCATGTAGTAGAACAATTTACCACGATTCATAATTATATTGATTTAGATGCTATGATATTGCGAAAAGGTGCAGTTTCTGCAAGAAAAGGTGAGAAATTGTTGATTCCTATTAATATGAGAGATGGATCTTTAATTTGCATAGGCAAAGGAAATGATGATTGGAATCAGTCTGCACCTCATGGTGCTGGTCGGTTAATGAGTCGTTCTAAGGCAAAGGAATCTTTTACTGTATCTGAGTTTAAGAAACAGATGGAAGGTATTTATACAACTTCAGTAAATATAGGAACTTTAGATGAGTGCCCAATGGCTTATAAGAGTATGGATGATATTGTGAATTGTATAGAAGATACGGTTAGTATTGTGCAAGTAATTAAACCCATTTATAATTTTAAAGCAGGAGAACAGTAATATAAGTTTTTTATTTCCGTATGAAAGGATTTTATCGAAGTTTAAAAACATATAGTTTTCACATCTTGCCCACAAATAATACATACTTTTCTAATAAACTGCATTTAAAATGAAGAAAGGCAGGAAATTAGAAATGAGAAAAAATAAAAAGATTGTATGTACAGTGATTTCAAGTTGTGCAATTTTGGTAAGTTTTATTACGGTAACAGGGATAAGTACTATATATCCACAGGCTTCAGAAAACAGTGGTACAGAAATGGCAGGAAATACAAATACTCCACCATCGCAGGGAGTACCTTCAAAAGATGAAATGCCACCAGAACCGCCAAATGGTTTTGATAGTACTACAGGAAATAGACCAGATAATTTAGGAATGCCGCCGGGAGGTACTTCTAGTGTACCTACTTCTTATTCTGCAATCACTACCTATACAGAAGATACAGAAATTACAGATAAAACAATTACTTCTACAGATTCTGATGAAAATGCTGTACTAGTACAAAATGGTGCTAATGTGACTATGAAAAATATTACATTAAATCGCATATCTTCTGATAGTACGGGAGGAGATAGTGCTAGTTTTTATGGTGTAGGAGCTGGGGCTTTAGTTACAGATGGTGTATTAAATGTATCAGATAGTACGATTGATACGGATTCTGCTGGTGGTGCTGGTTTATTTGCTTATGGTAGCGGTATTGTAAATGTACAAAATTCAAAAATTTATACAAAAAAGGATACTTCCGGCGGAATTCATGCAGCGGGTGGCGGTACAGTGAATGCCACTAATTTGACAGTAACTACAGAAGGAAATTCCTCCGCAGCAATTCGCAGTGATAGGGGCGGTGGTACAATGATAGTCAATGGAGGAACGTATACATCAAATGGAAGTGGTTCTCCAGCAGTTTATTGTACCGCAGATATTACAATTAAGGATGCTGATTTAATTGCCAATGGTTCAGAAGCTGTTTGTATTGAAGGACTTAATTCGCTGAAATTAACAAATTGTAATCTGACAGGAAATATGCCAAAGGATTCCCAAAATGATTGTACTTGGAATATTATTTTATATCAAAGTATGTCTGGGGATTCTCAAATAGGAAATAGTAATTTTTCTATGGAAGGAGGTACTTTAGCTGCTAAAAATGGTGGTGTATTTTATACTACCAATACAGAAAGTACATTTTATCTTTCTAATGTGGATATCCAGTATGCAGATCAAAATGATTTCTTTTTAAAATGTACTGGTAATAGTAATGCCCGTGGATGGGGTTTGAAAGGTGCTAATGGTGCAGATAGTACATTGAAAGCGGAAAATCAAGATATGCAGGGAGATATTATTTGGGATAGTATTAGTAAATTAGACTTTAATATGAGTAATGGCAGTGTATTAACAGGTGCAGTAGTTCAAGATGAAAGCAATGCAGGATTTGGTGGTATGGGTTATGCCAATGTAACGATTGATGAATCTTCTAAGTGGATTGTAACAGGAAACAGCACAGTAAGTAAATTAAGTTGTCTTGGCACAATTCAAGATATAGAAGGAAATACTGTCAGTATTTTAAATACAGATGGAACTGTAATTTCAAAAGGAAATAGTGCTTATCATATTACAGTGACTTCTAATTATAATACAAATAATACAGAGATAAATAATACAGGAGTAAATAATACAAAAACAAGCACCACTAAAATTAAGAAGTCTGTAAAAGTAGGAAAAACAGTTAGGATTAAAGTAGATAAAAATGCTAAGATAATAAAGGTTTCTAAAAAGAAGGTAGTAAAAGCGAAGGTAAAAGGAAACAAAGTAATCATCAAAGGAAATAAAATTGGAAAATCTACTGTAACAGTGAAGAACCAAAATACTACATATAAAATTATTGTAACTGTAAAATCTTAGGATAATAAAAATATTAAGAATAAATACAAATACCTTTTAGTTTCATTTTGGAGTTGCCTTTGTTAAAAAATAATAAGTTTTGGTAACTCCAAAGAAGTTTTACTGCTTAAACGGCATGGCAGTAATTGCTGCTTATAGCAGTTTTTTTGATCGCCAGTATAATTATTTATTTCTATGTATCCTTTTCTGATATTTGTTCTATATAATGCTTAATCTCTTGTGTTCCCTTATTGACAGCTTTGCCTATCTCATTTTCACTATCTTCTATAGCACTTTTTACTGCCCATTTAATCACAAAATACTGTAAAACTAGATTAATGGCAATCATAATAAGTCCTTCTATCATATCTATTTTTCCTCCTTTTCTTTTTTATCAATTGTAACATAAAATTATAATAATGGAAAGATAATATAATATTTTAAGCAAAAATTTTGAAAATCTCCATAATAGATTCAAAAAAGTATGTTATGCTATATCAGGAGGTGTCTTTATGCAAAAAATATTAATTGTAGAAGATGATTTATCTATACAGGAATTATTACATGATTTTATACAAGAAGCAGGATATCAAGTTGTATTGGCTTCTGATGGAGTAGAAGCTATTGCAAAATATTCTAAACAACATTATGACTTAATACTGCTTGATATTATGCTTCCAAAAATTGATGGTTATGGTGTTTGTGAAGTTATCAGACAAAAATCGAATGTACCTATTATTATGCTTACTGCTTTAGATGGAGAAGAAAATCAGATTAAAGGTTTGGATTTACAGGCAGACGATTATATTACAAAACCTTTTTCCATGCCTGTTTTATTGCGAAAAATTGCTGCTGTGCTACGCCGTTCATCAGGGCAAGATATGCCACAGATGATGTATTATAAGAATTTAACACTTGATTTAGATGGATATAAGGTTTACATAGGAAAAGAAAGTATTGCTCTTACTCCTCGTGAGTTTGAAATACTTCGGGAATTGCTTATTCATAAAGGAAGGATTTTAACAAGGCAAAATTTATTACAAACACTTTGGAAATATGAATTTTTCGGTGAGGAACGAATTATTGATACCCATATAAAAAATTTACGAAAAAAACTTGGAACTGCTGATTATATAGAAACGATTAGAGGAGTTGGATATAGAATTGATAAAGAAGATTAAAAGTAAATTGTCGGTCAAAGTATTTTTACTCACAGCCTTTTTAATGATAGCTTGTTGCAGTATAACATACTGCTGTATTGTTCATTTTGCTCCATATATATATTCACATAATTTATCTGATATAGACGAAATCGTTTACGAGCTATCTATGGTTTTTTCTGATAGTAGCCCGCAAGATTTTCCGTTCCTTATTCAGGATTATAGTAAGTTCCTTTCAGAATATAGTGATGATGAATTTGTTTTTCATATATTCAAAAGTTCTGGTGAAGAACTAGCACTATCAAATTTAAATACTATCACTGGAAAAAGGATTGAAGATTTTGCAGAAATAGAAAAATCCAAACAATATACGGTTTCTTTAATCAATGGAATTGAAGAATATACGTTATTTGCCACGAAAAACATAAAGAAAGAAAGTCAAATAGTTGTGACTCTTCAAAAAACGCTCCCCATGTTGAGCATTATTATTTTGTTTGTATCCATAATTGCGAGTTCTTTTTATACTTGGTATATGACAAAACCAATTAATAAAATAAGCAAATTATCAAAGCAAATGGCTGATATGGATTTTAGCGGAATTTGTTCTTCTGGACGCACTGATGAAATAGGCGTGTTATCTGACAACTTAAATACACTCTCCCAGAAATTGAAAACAACTCTTTCAGAATTGCAAGAAGCCAATCAAAAGTTACAAGCTGATATTGATATGGAAAGACGGCTTGAAAAACAGCGGGTAGAATTTTTTGCAGCAGCTTCCCATGAATTAAAAACGCCTATCACTATTATCAAAGGGCAGCTTCAAGGTATGCTTTATCAAGTG
>CAJTJZ010000010.1:0-16998 GCA_910576895.1 uncultured Lachnospiraceae bacterium
TTGGTATAATTTTTTGTTATATTTTCTTTGCCATTAAACAAAGAAAGATTCCTTGAAAGCCTGTCCATGGTTTTTTTCAGACTGGTTTTTTCTTCAAGTGAACGTGCGATTTCACTCAGATGCACGGTATTGCTTTCCAGTATTCCATAAACCATCTGGAGTATAAATTTTTTTGCCGGGTATTTCATCCCTTTTGAAATTTTTTCTGAAAAACCAGTTAAATCCTCTTTTAATTTCCCTGCCAGCCTGTTATAATTAACCATGCAAAAACACTCCTTTGTTAGATTTTTTTGTCGTGATTAAATTATAACATTTTTTGGTGTGTTTTTGCTTTTTTTATGAAATAATTTTTATTAATAAAAGTTATATACTACTTATGTCCTTGCTTAAATTACATTTGTAATCAAAAAATGGGGAAACTCAAATGATTTTTATATGTTTTTTATTAATTCTATTTTTTAAGCCTATTTCTCTAGTTTGGATTCTATTTCTTTTAATTTACTCTTAAGCGTGGAAAGCTGATTGGTCAGACTAAATAAATCTTGTTCTTTTTGTATTATATTATTTTCTAATTGATCATGATTTAATATATTTTTTAAATCGGTTGTTATTAAACCACTTGTATAAATTACCTTAAAAGCACCTTTGATGATATCCTGAATAATCGTGTCATCATCAACTATATCATAAGCTTTTGCTTCTTCTATCAATTCTTTTTTTCTTTCTTCTACTATCACAATTCTTTCCTCAGCAAAAGCAATTTCTCTTTTTAATTCCTTTGCTCTTTCAGAAAGCATTTCTTTTTGTTTTGCCTGTTCTTTTAATATAACCTGAGCTTGTGGATACCCTTTTAATTCTTGCTGCAATTTGTCAAGTTCCCGTTTTTCTTGTCGGATACTGCTACCTATCTTATCTCTGTCCTGTCTTAAATTCTCTATTTCTGGTTCTAATTCCTTTTGTTTTTCTTTTGCTAGTTTTAATCTTTGGCATTGTCTTTCATAAAGTTCCTGATAATTTCCTTTTATTCTTTTTAATATATTTTTAAAAGTGTATTTTTCTATTTTTCTAAGTTCATAGTTTATAGTATATATTTCACTGCAAAAGAAATTCCATTTTCCTTTTTTTCTTTCTAATGTATCTTCTATCCAAAATAATTTCTCTTTTCCAATTTCAATTCTTTCTTTTTTTTTATTATTTTATTATATATTTGTTGATAATTTTCCTGCTCCTTATCTTCACTTTCCATAGGTATCCACTTCCTTCCATTGCCCTACACACTTGATTTCGGGTTTCTATAATCATACTCAAAATTTGTAAATAGATATTAAAAACTTATAAACTAATCTTACCATATTTTTTTATTTTTTCAATTATTATTCTATAAACGTTATTTTTTTCATTTGTATATAAATTAATTTTACTTTTTAATATAAGTTTCTGTGTTGTATCTTTTTTATTTTATATTGTTCTAAAAAATTATCTATTTTATCGAATAAGAATAATATATAGTCTGTTAATAAATAAATGGTTGTATTTCTTATAAGACAATCGGAAAGATTTTTTGATATTAGAAGTTTCAATGGATATTTAGAAGTTTCTTTTCTCATAGGATCAAAAGAGATATAATGATAAGATATGGTTCGATTTTCAGAATTTTGGGAATTATATTTTAATATAGCATAAATATAATCTATTGTGTTATCTTCGTTAAACAAAAATCTTTGATAGACAGAAATTTTTCTATAAATGCTAATTATATTTTCTTTAAATATGCTCCATTCTGATCAAATGCTGCTAATTGTATCTAATGTAGATATTATACTTACTGGAGACAAAGATTTTTTAAGTCTTGAAATGGATCAGCCTAGATGTATTAATACCGCATAGTTTTTAGAAAGTGAGAATGTGAGAAAATGAGTCTCATAGGTGCGAACTTAATGATAATCAAAACAATATCGATTTGTCGTAAAGAAAATCGAAGATAATAAAAACTATTCTTGACTGTGTCATAGCTTTATGATAGTATGTAAGTGCGAAATATCACAATAGAAAATATCTCACTTATTTGGAAATGATGAATTGTGTTTAAAGCAGTCAGAGAATATAATAAAGCGACTGAAAAATCAGTGTTTGATGGAGGTATTGTAATGAAAAAAAAAAATGATTTAATTTGGATTATTAGTTTAGTAATAATTGGAATTGTTACAGTTATTTTAGCTGGTTCAAATATTATTGGACTAGTCTTGCTCGATGTTACAGTTCGTATAATTGGAATTATTGATTTAATTGCACTTCCATTTGCCGCGTTTACAACTGTAAAAAAAGTGAAGAAAGGTTAAAAATAACTTTAACTTCCAGTTTGTAGAATTGTAGCCAATTGAAAACAGAATAATAACTGTACATATAGAACAGCATACCAAGACAGGAAATCGGGAAAAGGTTTCCTGTCTTGGTATGGTCGTAATATAGATAGAAGAAGTGCTAAAAATCAATTGGAAACTGTTCTTATCTTTTTATATTAAGAGTATTAAAAATATATTCTATTAAGTCAAAATCATCTTTTATATTAACTATCTTATACTGACCGTCTTTAAATGCTATAATATTACTAGTAAAACCAAATGAATAGGCTGTATTTTCTGTAACAAAATCCATCATATATAAACCCATAGAGCTATTTTTATTAATGCCACATGCTTCCAATGATACTATCACAACTATAAAAATAATAAACATAATAAATTTTTTCTCCTTGTATAATAATTTCTATTATACTTATAACCCCTATTTTTTATAAAAAATCCACAACATTTATTTAAAATAATAAAAAACTTGTAATTTTTGTTACTTTTTAAATAAAAAATGCATAATAAGTGACATAATAAAAATTATCTTTGATTGTGTGGTAGCTTTGTGATAGTATGTGAGTATAAATTTATATCAATTATTTAAACCAATAGTAATAAAAGTAGATTTATATTATCTGATTTTTGTTAATATGCCTGCATCCATTTTATATACTTCATCACATAATGTTTCAATATCTTCTTTATTATGGCTTGCAAGCAATATTGTTTTTCCTTGGTTTTTTAATTTTATAAATAATTTTCTCATATCCTCTACACCATTATTATCTAATCCATTCATAGGCTCATCTAAAATTAAAATTTCTTGATCTTCCATAATTGCTTGAGCAATGGCAAGTCTTTGTTTCATACCAAGAGAATATTTTCCAACAGGTTTTTTATCTTCTGGATTTAAACCAACCATTTTCATAGATTCTGTTATCTTCTTTTTATTCTTATAATTTTTTATGCAATATAAAAATTCTAAATTTTTATATCCGCTATAATTTGGTAAAAATCCTGGGGTTTCTATAATAATTCCTGTTTTTTCTGGAACAGAGATATCTTTACCAATTGCTTTTTCATGTACTATAATTTTTCCATTTGTTACTGGTATAAAGCCACAAATGCATTTGAATAAAACACTTTTTCCAGAACCATTTCTTCCAATAATTCCATAAATTCCGCCTAAACGAAAGGATACACAAATATCCTTTAAAACTTTTTGTTTGCCAAATTGTTTGTTTATATGTTCTATTTGTATTATATATTCGTTCATAATTTTTTTCTCCTTATGAATTTATTGTATTCATTTCTGTTTTTTTTCCTTGAAATAAGCTAAGTAGTATAAATATTACGATGGAAATGGTAAAAAAAAGATAAATATAATGATAAGAAGGGTATCCACCAATATTTTCTGTATCAATATGTATTATTTTTGTCATAAATGCTGGAAATATATAAGACAAATTCGATTTTTGATTGGAATCGGATAAAAGTTCTATGATTGTACTTCCACATACAATAAAGCTTCCAGCAAAGATTCCAATTCCTCTACTAAATAGTAAACTTAGTGTATAAATAAAATAGCCCATAAATAAAGTGAATAAAAATATAACAAATAATCCATGGTAAAATGCTTGCCAAGGTGTATATTTTAAAAGAAAATCAGAGGAAACAATTACAGTTTCCATATCAATAGATATCATTTCCCAAAAGGCTTCACCCCAAAAATAGAAAGAAAATCCTAAATTAGGTAAACATGAAAGAATAGATACTAAAACATTTAAAAAAAGATACAGGAAAGCAGATACAAAAATATAAAAAAGTTGGCCAAGATTCCAAATAGTTCGTCCTGCTCTTAGAAATAAAAATTGTTGGTTTTTATCAAAAAAAGGTGCATCGCAATATAATAATATAATGCCAAACATAAAGATAAAGCGAAAAATTCCAACTTGATTATTATAAAGTACTGGAAAAACACCAAAACCATTAATGCCAAGATCGTTTTTTAAAAAAGGAGTAACCATTTCTCTTGTTTTACTAAATATGACAGTAAACTCTAATAAAAATAAAAGATATATTCGGTAATCAGAAAGCCATTTACGGATTCCTTGCATACAAATACATTGTATAGAAAATATTTTATTTTTCCTATTCTTTAAGTTGTCCATAATTTACTCTCCTTTTTATGCCATAATAAAAAATTAGTATTAGTACAAGCCCATGAAGTGTAGCAATGGAAGCTGCGTAGATTATATTAATAAAAACATTATGAGAAACGCTTCCTGCCTGTCCAATAAAATCTAATCGGTATTCTTGTTTTACATGATAGAAAAGAATTTTATACATAAGTAGAAAAATATAAGGTACAAACCAAGCAACATAAGGATTCATAAACCAAGAGGAAAAAGCAAGACCTGCAAGTGCACAAATACTATTTAATAAAAAAGCAGAAAATATTACAACTAAAAATGCCCCTAAGATATTCCCTTGTTCCATACAACGATCATAATAAAAAACATTTGGAGAAAGATTATTTTCTAATTCAAATTTAGTTAAAGAAAGGGGATGTCCATTTAATAGAAGAAGTACTAAAAACCAAATTCTTGCTAATATTGTAATCATAACAGAAGAAAGTATGCAAGAAGTTGTCTGAGAAAAAGTATAGCGATGGATTCCCTCACGAAGCAATTTGAATGAAAAAACACCTGAGTGGTAGTCTTGACAAAAAGATCGAGATGCTATAAATGCTGTAATTGTAAGGTCAAAAACAGCAAAATCACTCATTGCTGGAAGAGTTGTTACAAATAAGTCAAAACATGAATCCATGCCATAACCGACAGTTCCAAGGTAACTGCCTCCTGCCATAAGAAGAGAGGCAAATAAGAAATTTCTTGTTATTAGTTTTTGCTTTACATCAATAAAAAGTATTGAAATGATTTCTAACCACAGTTTTTTTTCCACGAAACATCCTCCTACCTTTTCTATAAACGTTCTCCTGTATCTCCTTGTAAAAGATATGTAAATGTTACAAGTTCTGTTTTTTTAGTATTATCCCATGTTACTTTATTTTGTATATCAATTTGCCAACATGGTATACATTCATATTCAGAAAGATCTTGATTTCCTTTTCCTGTCTTTATTTTTACAGGTACTCGTAGATATACAATTTCAGTATTTATAATCGTTCCTTTTTCTTCTTCTGCTTCTGCCTGCCCATGTATTTTTAATGCTATATTTTCTGCCTCTTGCTGTGAAATAAGTTTTGCTTTACCAATCGGTGTTAGATGGTCTAAAATCATATTCATAGAAAAATATTCGATTCCTTTTATACTATAAGTGATTAGAATATCGGGTTGTCCAATATACTCTAATACCCCTTTGCTAATCGTTTTATTAGAAAATGGTACTCCATCGCAAGCAATTTGAAATCGAAATTGATAGGCTTCTCTTTCTTTTGTCATATTTTCTTTTTCTCCAAAACCTGTTCCGTCTGCTTGTGCATACATTTTCATAATATAATTTTGATTAATTCCATAAACTGATTCTACCATTAAATCAGAAACAATCCCTAGTCTTTTCAATTCTTTTCTACAATTTTCTTCTGCCTCTTTGCTAGACATAAAGTCAAGTTCTTTGGAGCATTCTTCTTCTGAAAGGAAATTATCACCATATAGGTATACATCTTCTTTTTTATTTCTTATATATTGAAACTCTACTAGGTTTCCCTTTTCTTCTTCTGTTGCTATAACACGACTGCCATTTTCATATGTCATAATATGTTGTATATCATTTCCTAGTTTTTGTTTGATTTCTTCATATTTTACATCTGTAAGATTAAATAAATCTAACATATGCCCTAGTGTTATATTGAAAAATTTACAACTATAACGGTTATATGCCCTTTCTTTTATGGTTGCAGTTTTTATTTGGGATACTTCTCTTTTAGGATCTTCTATTTTAGTACAACCCATGAAACAAGATAAAGAAAAAGTAAAAATAAAAAATATGATTAGTTTATTATTGAAAATCATAATTTCTCCTTTTGGCAAAACGACTCTTATATTTCGATAAAAATTTGAGATGTTTTTTCAAATAAAAGAAAATAAGAGCCGTTTTTACATTAGTTTTTTAGAATATCAGATAGGATTATGGTCTCCATGTTCCTGAAGCTTCAATAGTTCCACCTGTTCCACCCTCTGCTACACGTCCTCTTAATCTATATTCTCCACCTGGTGCAGCATAAGATGTATAATTTACATTAAATGGTTCTGCTCCTTTATATCTTTTAAAGTCAGACATTAGAACTCCTTTGTTCGACACAGCACGAAATTCTAAGGAAGAATGTACAATATCACCATTATAGTTACATCCACTTATTTGAAAATATTGAGGAGTTTCTTCTGCTTTTTTAGCAGATTCACTTGTATCTTTTTCTCCTGCACTTAAAGAAAATGCAAATTCGCCAATTCCAGGATTTAATGTTTGAGCTGCTTGTGAAACACTTCCTGCTGTTACCATTAATAATAAAGCCATGCCTGCAAATATTTTTTTCATAATAATATCACCTTTCTATTTTATAATTAAATTTGTTTTATGGAATCCATGTGCCACTTATTTTTACTGCTGAGGTTGAAGTATCTGTTGTATGTCCTCTTAACTTAAATTTCATATCAGAACATACATCTATGGTATATGGAATATTTAAAGGAAGTTGTCCTACATATCGATGTCCATCACTTGCATAAGAACCAGTTGAACCCATAACTCTAAAGCGAATATGATTGTTTACAATATTATCTTTAGTATTAACATCTGTTATTTGAGCATAGGTGTTATTATTTGTTTTCTTTGCTTCTTCACTCATCTCGAAGCCTCCAACTGGTATATTAAATGAATATATTCCTGCTTTTGCACTGATACCTGCTGCTAAACAGCAAAGCATAATAGCTGCTATTTTTATTTTCATATTTTCGCACTCCTTTATAAAAATTTTATTTTGTTATAACTGGACATAGTGTTGAATTACTGATATAATAGATATGTTTATAAATTATTTTAGTGGGGCTTTCCCTTTCCAAAAGTTGACCGCTTTTTAGGTAAGAGAAAGCCTTACCTGATTGGCGGACTATCCTCCATTAGCATATTGTTTCATCTCCTTTCTATATTTTGAATTATACTATAAATAGAAGTTTGATACAATAGGTGTTACAGATTTGGGCAAAATATGACAAAATTGGAAACAAAGTGTATATTATCAAATATCACCTTTCATTTTTATGTATTCTTCTAGTACCTTTTTATAGTATTTTTTTGAAATATTAAGTTCTATTCCATTAAATAGAGAAGCTTGATATCTTGTAACATCTTTTATATAATTCATATTAACTAAATAGCTTTGATGAATACGAAAGAATTTATATGGTTTTAATGTAACTTCTATATTATCTAACTTATCATACATAATATATTGTATAATTCCGTCATTAACGATAAAAAAAGTAATTTTATGCGATTGACTTTCTATGTATAATATTTTACTTGGTGCTAAATCTACTTTTCCATGAGTAAATTTAAAGGTAATTTTTTTTTCATTTTCTTTGATTTCCTTTAATATAGCATTCAGGCATTCTTCTGTTAAAGCTTTTAAATTATGATTATCTTTTAAAATATAACGGATAGCATGAAACTTATATCCTTCTAAAGCAAAGTTTATATAAGCTGTGACAAATACAATATAAATAGTATTTGAGAGAGTTCTAATTGCTTGTGCTATTTCTATTCCATTCATTTCTTCCATATTAATATCAAGAAATACAATATCATAATCTAGCTTTTTTGGATTAGATGAAAGAAATGTTTTTCCTGATACAAAGGAGTTAATTTTACATTCTTGTCCTACTTTTTCCATATAATTTGAAATGATAGATTTTATTTGTTCTCCAAAATAGAGTTCATCATCACAGATAGCAATTTTTAACATAGTTTATCTCCTTGTGATTATTTTTATTTTATATTTCGACAAAAATAGGAAAAAGATGAGAATTTTATAGAATATTTTTTTGCAGTTTAAGTTAAAATTAACAAAAAGTATTATTTGTTATTTATAATATTAGAGATAAGTATAGAAAAACAAAAAGTATCCTTATTATAATCAATTGTATACTTTCCATGATAACGTTCTACTGCTTCTATAATATTCTTTATTCCCATTCCATGTTCGGATGGATTTGGTTTTCTTGTTAGAAATTGTCCATTTTTTTTAATAGGTGTATAATAATAATTATTTTTTACAGATAGTATAATTTGTTCATTTTCTAAAACAAATTTTAATTTTATTATTTTATCTTTGCAGTTTATACAAGCTTCCATAGCATTATCGATTAAATTGGAAAGTATAATTACAATATCAGTATCAGATAGTACAATTTGAGATAGATCATTTATTTTTAAGGAAAAACAGATCCCTTTTTCTAATGCGTCTCTATATTTACTATTTAAAATTGCATTGATAAAGATATGGTTTGTATTAATTGCATCTGTAGTGAGTGTAAGAGTATGGTTTATTTGTAAAATATATTCTTTTAATTTTTCATAGTTTTCTTTTTCGACTAAAGCTTGAATGCAGATAAGATGGTTTTTAAATTCATGTGTTCTTTTTCTGTTTTCACTTAAATTTTCCGAAATAGAATGATACACTTTAAGCTGATTTTGAACTTTTTCATGAAAAAATTTTTCTTTTCTTATTATGTTTTCACGCTTTAAAGTATTATTAAGTGTATAAAACATAAAAATGTTCATTCCTACGATTCCTAGTACAATATAAATAATAATGGAATCTTGAAGAGCTTCTTTTAATAGATTAAAGTTTAGTATAATAGCAGTTCCTATTATCATAGAAATAATAGGAATAGATATAAAACAAAGCCATTCGGAATCTGTGAGTATATTTCCTTGATTACGTCCTAAGTTTCTTTTTATTGTAAAAATAATGCATAGTAAAATTGTTTTACTAATAAAAGCAATAAGAAGGTAAACTATGGCATTATCTATAATTTTTATATAAAAAGATGGAAATAGCTTACTGAAAATTAATATGGTAAGATATTCTGTTGTTGCTTGTAGTCCTTGATGTAGTGTTGCCCAAATAATTATTTTTGAATAATGGTTTTTGAATAAAAAATGCATAATAAGCGACATAATAAAAACTATTATAATCTGTTTTAACCATAGATAGTTGAATAATATCTGTACTGTAGCAAAATAAATAATTGTTGATATTATAATAATTATAAAGGGAATACTATTATTTTTGTAGTTTCTTTTTTCTGCAAAAATTTCTAATAATAGTCTGCAAGTTAGTATTTCACATAGACTGAGAAACAGAATACAAATAGGATATGTCATTAAATTCACCTCGTATTATTATGAAATAGGGAACTTAGGCCTATTTTCTTATTATTTCGATTATTTTAAATTTCGACAGGATTAAAACTTTTCTTAAGATTTTTATGTAAAAAAATTATGATAATTTGAGTTATGTTTAGAATAATATAGTAATTAATACTCTTTTTATACGATAATAAAAAGCTTCAGAAATATGACTTTCTGAAGCTTAAATAAAGTACAGTTTTTTTACTTTTATTTTTCTTTATTTTTTATAGGTCGTTTTGGTTGATGGAAAACAGCTCCACAATTTGATATTGATAAGGGATGATTATTTTTTCTAATTTCCCTGTCAATAATCTTTTTCATCATTTGCAGTATTTTTGCTTTTACAAGTTCCTTTTTCATAAGACCCCTCCTGTTTGTTGATTTTTGCTATTAATAAAAAGAAAGCATTTAATATAATTGCAAATATCATAGAAACAATGATTTCATTGTTGGCATCAAGAAATATTAGAAAAACAATAGAAAATCCCTCTATAGCAACGCAGATTCTGGATGCCTTTTTGCTTTCATTATATTCTTCATGATTCCAATTTATATTAGGATGGTTTACAGCACCAATTAGTTCTAATATTACAATAGAAATTCCAAACAGGATATAAGTTATATTTAATTCTTTTATCATAATTGGCATAAGAAAGAGGATAAAGACAATATAAATAATCAAAGTAAGAAAAAAACAAGCCTTAAAACTATTTGCATGAAAACCACAACATCTTTTTTTTACTGCAATGAGAAAAAATAAAAAGAATATCGTAGAAATTACCATATCAAAGCAAATAGATAATAACATAATAGCTAAAATAGAAATCCATTTTTCTATAAAAAGAGTTGTTGCATAAATATAATCCGCTTTTTGTAAGTCATGAATATAGTGGTGTTTTATTAGTGATTCTGTGAATTTTTCTGAAAGATATTTTATCATATTTAATATCCCCTTTCTATATTTTAAATTATAATAGATAGGATATTTTAATACAAGACGCATTGCAGATTTGGGCAAAATATGACAAAATTGGAAAAAATATTCTATAACTAACCTTACAACAATGTAAGATTATTTTATATTATTCTATGGTTAAAAAGTTTATGGCATTCTATAATAGAAACAGAAAGAAAAAAGGAGGATATTTTTTATGGAAGAATTATTAAAATTAGATCATATTGTAAAATATTATGGAAATCGTTCCAGTTTGACAAAAGCAATTAATGATATTTCTTTTTCTGTTTGTAAAGGAGAATTTACAGCGATTATGGGTGCAAGTGGTTCTGGAAAAACAACACTGTTAAATTGTATTTCTACGATTGATAGATTAACAAGTGGAAAAATTGAAATTAATGGACAAGATATTATGAAGTTAAAGGGAGGGCGACTTGCAGATTTTCGGCGAGATCAGCTTGGCTTTATTTTTCAGGATTTTAATCTTTTAGATACTTTAACAGGTTATGATAATATTGCACTGGCACTTCAAATACAAAATTGCAGAGTGGAGAAAATTAAAAAAAGAGTTTTGGAAATTGCAAAAAAGCTAGATATTGAGCAGGAGTTAAACAAATATCCTTATGAAATGTCAGGAGGGCAAAA
Source organism: uncultured Lachnospiraceae bacterium (assembly GCA_910576895.1). Classification (GTDB taxonomy): domain Bacteria; phylum Bacillota; class Clostridia; order Lachnospirales; family Lachnospiraceae; genus MGBC100174. Next base: position 11,383 of record CAJTJZ010000010.1, read on the forward strand.
ACAAAGAGTGGCATCAGCAAGAGCAATGATTACAAATCCAAGTTTAATTCTTGCAGATGAACCAACAGGAGCTTTGGACTCTAAAAATTCCAGAATGCTTCTTGAAAGTTTTGCTTATATGAATCAGGATATGCAGGCAACTATTTTAATGGTAACACATGATGCTTTTTCCGCAAGTTATGCAGAACGTGTTATCTTTATGAAAGATGGAAAATTATTTAATGAAGTAAGAAAAGGAGAACAAGAAAGAAAAGCATTTTTTGAACAAATTCTTGATGTAACTGCAATTTTGGGAGGTGATTTAAATTATGCTATTTAAACTTTCTTTTCAAAATTTTAAAAAAAGTATTCGGGATTATTCTATTTATTTTTTTACATTGATTTTAGGTGTTTCCATTTTTTATATTTTTAATTCGATTAGTTCTCAAACGGCAATGATGGAAGTATCTCATGCAAAATCAGATAGTATTGCTATGATGAATACAGCACTATCTGCTATGAGTGTTTTAGTTTCTTTTATTTTAGGATTTTTGATTGTATATGCAAATCGGTTTTTAATGAAAAAAAGAAAGCGGGAGTTTGGAACTTATCTTTTGCTTGGTATGCATAAAAAAGATATCTCTGCTATTTTACTTATAGAGACTATATTTATTGGAATGATTTCTTTATTCATTGGACTAGCGATTGGAATTGTATTATCTCAGTTTATGTCTCTTTTTGTAGCAAATCAATTTGAGGCGAATATGAAACGATTTGTATTTGTAGTTTCTGATAGAGCAATAGAAAAAACATTCTTATATTTTTTATTGATTTATTTTGTTGTTGCTATTATGAATTTCATTATGATTAGTCAGTCAAGATTAATTCATTTATTAAATGCTAGTAAACGAGGAGAAAAAAATAGATTAAAAAATCCTGTACTTTGTCTTTTTGTTTTTTTGTCTGCTTGTCTTATGCTTTCCTTTGCTTATTATAATGTAACAAAAAATCAGGCGGCTATGACAACAGAATTTGATGTATTATTACAGATTTTTTTAGGAATTTTTGCAACATTTCTTATTTTTTGGTCAATATCAGGACTTATTATGTTGCTATTAAAAAAGTTTTCTTTTGTTTATTATAAAAGATTAAATTCTTTTGTAATTAGTGAAGCAAATAATCAGATTAATACTACTGTTTTTGCAGGCTCTATTATTTGCTTATTATTATTTGCTACGATATGTATTGTAAGCAGTGCATTTACATTAAAAGATTATAAGGAACGTGAGGTCGCAGAGCTTGCACCAATTTCTGCCAGTTTATCAAAAAGTATGAAAGAAGATTCTTATTCTATTCGAGATGTTTATAAGGAACAGTCTATAGACTTAAGTAATTTTAAAGAAATGATTGATATTTATACGTATCATACAAAGGATGTATTGACGCAAGATGTCTTGGGCAGCTATGCAGATGTTTTAAATTTTGGAGAAAATTATAATCAGGGACAGGAGGAGTTAATTCATATTAGTGATTATAATCTTGCAGCAAGATTTTATGGAAAAGAAGAATTATCTTTAGAAGGAAATGAATATATTATTGTATCAAATTTTGAAAATACAGTTTCTTTTTATAATGAGGGATTAAAAGTAAAGGATACGATTCAAATAGGAAATACAAAATTAAAAGCAAAATATCGGGAATGTAAAGATGGATTTTTAATGATGAGTTATACAAAATCAAATATGGGATTGATTCTTGTGCCAGATGATATTTATTTTTCAGAAGAACAACGTTGTAAAAATTATCATTTCATTCAATATGCAGAGGAAAAAGAACATGATCGTAAATTTACAGAATGGATGGATCAGGAATTTTCAAAATTACTTGTTTCTAAAAGTGGAGCATGGTCAGAAATCTATCTTAGTACAAGAACAAATATTTATGATAATAGTATTGGTTCTAGTGGTATGGTTGTTTTTATTGCTTTATATCTTGGTATGGTATTTATTATTTCTGGTGCAGCAATTCTTGCATTAAAAGAAATGTCAGATGCCATTGATAGTAAGGAAAAATATAGGGTATTAAGAAAAATAGGGACAAAAGAAAGTGATATAAGTCATGCACTTTTTTTGCAGATGGTAGTTTTTTTTGGATTTCCACTTTTGCTTGCTGTGATTCATTCCATTTTTGGTATTCAGGTTTGTAATGCGATGTTAAATATATATCATTCAGAGCGTATCTTCCCTTCGCTAATAACAACAGGAGGAATGATTATATTGATTTATGGAGGGTATTTTATAGCATCTTATTTATGTTGTAAAAAATTGATAAGAGAATAACAAGCCCTAAGTTTATGCTAAAATGATGATAAAAAATCTCATTATATTGACAAGAGATCAAATTTGTTTTACAATCATTTATTGCAGAAAACAATTAGGGAAGGATATTTATGAAAAAGAAGAATAAAAAAAGAATGCTGGCAGTTATTTCTATATTACTGGCAGCATTTTGTATTATCATAGCAATATTTTTATTAAAGGAAAAGCCGCTGAAAATAAAATATAGTGAATTTTATGATATGGTAGAGCAGGGAGAAATAGAATTTGTAGAAATTTCAGAAGAAGCAGTTACATTTCAGAAGAAAGAAGACGATATTGTTTATATAACAGATAATCCGCAAAAAGAGGATTTTCGAGAATTTTTGCTTTTGCATGATGTAGAGGTAGAAACAGAAATCTCGATTTCTAATTTGCTTTATATCGTAACAGATATTTTATTTACCATTGTCTTTTTTGGATTGCTTATTTTCTTAGTTTGTAAATTGTTTAAAAATAGAACATTTCGTGTAGTAAAGCATGTTGATACAAGTTTTCATGATGTGATTGGCATGGAGGGATTAAAAAAAGAATTTTATCAAATTATGGATGTTATGAAAAATCCAGAAAAATATAAGAGGCAGGGAATCCGTATGCCAAAGGGAATTTTACTAGAAGGTGCTCCCGGCAATGGAAAGACATTATTTGCAAGGGCAGCAGCAGGGGAAAGTAAGGTAAGTTTTATTCCAACAAAGGCAACCGATTTTGAAAGTATGTTTATGGCAGTAGGTCCTATGAAAGTAAAACAATTGTTTCACTTAGCAAGAAAACATACGCCTTGTATTGTATTTATTGATGAATTTGATGGAATTGGTTCTAGGCGAAGCTATGGACATACAGCAATGGAAACAGAAAATACTAGAATTGTAACGGCATTATTAAATGAATTAGATGGATTTGCAGTAAATGAAGGGGTACTTGTGCTGGCAGCGACAAATAATCGAAAGGCATTAGATGAGGCATTAATTCGTCCGGGGAGATTTGACAGAAAGTATATTGTTCCTTATCCAGATTTTAACGATCGTATAGCATTACTTACTATGTATTCAAAAGATAAAAAACTTGCTAAGGACATAGAATTAAAAGAACTTGCCAGATTATTTGAAAAGTATAGCTGTGCAAAGATTGAAGTTATTTTAAATCAGGCGGCTTTGTTAGCGGAAAGAAGAAAAAGTGAGGAAATTGGACAAGTAGAAATTATGATGGCACTTGCAGAGGTAAATGAATAAATTTGGGTAAGATCTGATGGAAAATATCTTGACAGAATGGTTAGGAAAAAGGTATAATAAAAAGGAAATAGTATCAATTAATTTTCTCAAAAATTTACTGTTTTTTATGATAGTTCTTTTAAGTATAATATAGTTTAAACTTATAAAAATAAAAACGGAGGAGGAATTTTAATATGAGAGTAAAAATTAAATTGCAAATGATACTTATGGTTTTAATTCCTATGTTAATTAGCAGTTTAATTATAGGAATTACAGCATTGCGATTATCAAGAAGTTTTTTAAATAATGAACAGGAAACAATTTTAAAAGTCGCTATTGAGGGATTTTCTGGTGATGTCAATGCATTTCAAGAACAGGAGGTAGATATTACTGTTTTTGAGGGAGATACCAGAGTGGAAAGCTCTGTAGAAAACGTTGTTGGAACAAAGGCTGGAGAGGCAATCATTGAAAAAGTTTTAAACGGTAAAGAGATCTATTTTTCTACTAACGTAGATGTAAATGGTACATTATATTATGGATATTATGTTCCAACAGAGACTGGTATGTTATTTGCTGGAAAAAGTAAATCGGTTGTTTTAGGGCATATTAATACATTAAGTAATACGATTATATTAATTTTTGTAATTTCTATTTTATTATTTGGCAGTATTGGTTTTTTTATGGCTGGAAATATGGCAAATCGAATTAAAAGTATTGCTATAAATATTAGAGGTGTAGCAGATGGCAACTTAACAGTAAGAAATGAAATGAGAGAAAGTAAATCAGGAGATGAAATTGCAGATATTAATAATGCAACTTTTAAAATGGCACAAGAATTATCAGAAATTATAAAATCAGTTTCTGGAATTAGTGAAAAAGTAGGAACTTCTTCTGAAGAATTAAATGCAACATCTGATACAACGTTAGCCTCTATGGGACAAGTGTCAAAAGCAATTGAGGAAATTGCAGAAGGGATGCAAGGACAGAATCGAGCTGTGCAAAATGTAGCAGAAAATATTAATAATGTAAATGTAGCTTTAGATAATATAAAAACTTCTTCTGATCGTATTTCTGTTTGTTCAGAAAAGCTTGACAGTAGTAGACATATTATGAAAAAGAAAGTAGTTAGTATGTCAGAGAGCAATGAAAAAGTAAATAGCAGTATTGGAGAAGTTTCTGATAAGATACAGTCAATTAATAGTGTCATTCAAAAAGTAAAAGGAATTGTATCATTAATTGGTGATATTTCAGAACAAACGCAGTTACTTAGTTTAAATGCTTCCATTGAAGCAGCACGTGCAGGAGATGCTGGAAAGGGATTTTCTGTAGTAGCACAATCTATTAGCAAGTTAAGTGAAGATACTTCAAGTCAAGTTGATCAAATTACAAATATTATTCAAACATTAGTAGCAGATTTTGATGAGTGTATCTCTATTATTGATAATACAGTGGAAGATAGTACACAACAAAAAGTTGACATTGATAGTGTTATTGGCGAGTTTAAAGAATTGTCTAGTGAAATCAAAGAAACAACGGATCGGGTACAACAGATTGGAATAGCAATTGATAAGTCAATTGAAGGAGTGCTTTCTATTTCACAGCAAATGGAGGAATTGAGTTCTATTAGTTCTAATTCCGCAGCAGGTACGCAGCAAGTAAATGCTAGTGTAGAGGAAATTAATGCATTAATGGAAGGTGTGGCTTCTACAGCAGAAGGGTTAAATGGAGAAATTGGAAAATTAAGTGGGCAATTAGAATTTTTCAATGTATAAAAAAATTGATTTATCATAAGGAGATGATTCAAAAGGAATCATCTTCTTTTTAGAGGAATAAATTATGGAATCACATAATAATCAAAAAAAAATTGCAGTTATTAATGATCTTTCAGGTTTTGGACGCTGTTCGTTAGCTGTAGCAATGCCAATTATTTCTTATCTTCGTGTGCAGTGCTGCCCTGTAGTAACTTCGGTTTTTTCAAATCATACAGGATATGAACATTATTTTTTTGATGATTATACAAAGAAAATGGAGGAATATATTTCTCATTGGGAACG
>CAJTJZ010000010.1:17008-80746 GCA_910576895.1 uncultured Lachnospiraceae bacterium
CTAGGATTAGAATTTAACGGAATTTGTTCTGGTTTTCTAGGTTCTAGGGAACAAATAGAAATTGTAGAGGGATTTTTTCAAAAATTTAAAAAAGAAAATACCATAATTATAGTAGATCCTATTATGGGGGATTATGGGAAACCTTATGGAACATATACACAAGAAATGTGTCAAGAAATGAAACGATTAGTAAGATATGCAGATATTATAACACCAAATTTAACAGAAGCTTGTATCTTAGTTGGATGTGATTATGAAAAAATTAGTGGCAGTAATGCAGAGCTTATAGAGCTTGCGGAAGCATTAGTGAAGATAGGACCACAACAAGTTGTAATTACAGGTGTTCCACAAAAAAGTTTTTTAACCAATATTATTTATGAAAAAGGAAAAGAACCAAAATTTGTAAAAAGAAAAAAAATAGGTGTTAATCGCTCTGGAACAGGAGATGTTTTTTCTGCTATTTTATCAGCAGATGCTGTGAATGGAGTTGATTTTGCAAAATCAGTAGAAAAGGCAGCAGATTTTATGATAGCTTGTATTCGGCGATCTATAGAACTAGAGATTCCAGTAACCGATGGTGTATGTTTTGAAGAAGTATTATATCGCTTAAAGAGAGATTAAAAATTCATTAATAGAAAGTAAAAAATAGAAAAGAGGAGTTAATTATGGTAATTTTATATGAGGTTCATGATAATTTATATGTTAATATGACAAATAAGTGTCCTTGTTCTTGTGTATTTTGTCTGCGGCAAACAAAGGATGAAATGAATCATTCTGGAAGCTTATGGCTCGAAAGAGAGCCTTCCGTAGAAGAAGTGATTGCAGAATTTTCTAAATTTAATATGGAAAAATATAAAGAAGTTGTTTTTTGTGGTTTTGGTGAGCCAACAGAGCGTTTAGAAGATTTGTTGCAGGTAGCAGAGTTTGTAAAAAAGACTTATCATAAAACAACTCGGATTAATACAAATGGATTGTCTGATTTGATTTATGGGAAAGATACTTCTTCTTTGTTTAAAGATCGTATCGATATTGTTTCTATTAGTCTAAACACTCCAAATAAAGAGCGTTATTTAGAACTTACAAGAAGTAAATTTGGAATGGATTCTTTTGATGCTATGCTAAGATTTGCAGAAAATGTAAGAAAACAGGTAAAACAAGTAATTCTTACTACAGTTTCTACTACATTGACTCCAAAAGAGGAGGAAGAATGCAGAAAGATTTGTGAAAAGATTCATGTAACTTATCGGATTCGTGCATTTGAATAAATAGGAGAAAAATGGAAAAGGATTTCTTAGATCTATTAATGGAATATACAAAAAAAGATATTTATCCCTTTCATATGCCGGGACATAAAAGGAATCAAAAACTTTGTCAAATGGAGAATCCATATGGATTTGATATTACGGAAATTGATGGATTTGATAATTTGCATGATGCAAAGAATGTGATAAAACAGGCTATGGAAAATGCGGCAAAGCTTTATGATGCAGAAGAAACCCGTTTTCTTGTAAATGGCAGCACTTGTGGTATTTTAGCTGCTATTTGTGCTTGTACTAAAATGGGAGATATGGTTTTAGTAGCAAGAAATTGTCATAAATCTGTTTATCATGCATTATATCTTCAAAAGCTTTTGCCAGTTTATCTATATCCTCAAGAAATGCAGGGAATTGCAACGGAAATTTTAAAAGAAGATGTAGAACAGGCATTAAGAGATTATCCAAAAATTCGTGCAGTCATTCTTGTTTCTCCAACTTATGAAGGTATTGTATCGGATATTGCCGGAATTGCAGAAATTGTGCATAAGTTTTCTTGTACTCTTATTGTAGATGAAGCACATGGGGCACATTTTGGATTTTTGGAACAATTTCCGGAAACATCTGTTCGCCTTGGGGCAGATCTTGTGATTCAGAGCGTTCATAAAACACTTCCTGCTTTCACACAGTCTGCTCTTTTGCATATTGGGAAAGAAAAAGGGAAAAATTCAAATCATAGAATAGATAAGGAAAGATTATATCGTTATTTGTCTATTTTTCAATCCTCTAGTCCTTCTTATATTCTTATGGCAGGGATTCAAAAAAGTCTACAAATTGTAAAGGAACAAAAAGATATTTTATTTCCACAATTATTAAAATATCTTACTGATTTTCGCAAAGAAATGGAATGTTTGCATTATCTTTCTGTTTTATCATTTAAAAACAGTGATCCATCAAAACTTGTTATTTTTATTAAAGAATCTTCTGGAAAAAATGGACATTGGCTTTATCATATTTTATTGGAAAAATATCATTTACAGCTTGAAATGGAGTCCCTTCAATATGTTCTTGCTATGACAGGAATTGCAGATACAAAGGAAGGATTTGAACGGCTATTACATGCATTAAAAGAAATTGATCTAAGTCTTTATAATGAAAATATAAAAAAGGAAAAGAAAGGGAATGATAAGAAAGAGGAAAAAATAACAAAAAATTTTCCTAGAACTTTTTTTGTATGTACTATAGAACAAGCATTAGATGCAAAAAAAAGTCAGTGTCTACTTTCCAATGCCAAAGGTTTTGTTAGTGCAGACTATATTTATTTTTATCCGCCGGGGATTCCGCTTATTGTTCCGGGAGAAGTTTTTACAGAAGAAATTATTTTAAAAATAAAAGAAAATTTACTTGCAGGATTAGAGGTAAAAGGAATTTTTCAGGATATGGTGAGTATTGTATCAAACGAAAGTATCAAAGGTTAAATATAATAATTGCTGAAAGGAATGAGCTTATGCAAATAATAAATTGTATGATACAAGTTTTTATGGGGGCAATTTCTGGTTATTATACAAATAAACTGGCAATTAGCCATTTATTTACAGATATTTCATTGCCGTGGGGAACATGGAAAGCAGTAATAAAAAAAGGTGGAAATAAAGAACGTCTTGCAGAGGATTTATCTGATCTTGCAGAAGATAAAATTATTGGAAAACAAGAATTATTAGAAAATACAGAATATCAGAAAGCTTATTTATATCAGGAATTATCAAAATCAGAAGTATTACTTGCATTAGATCAGTGTGTGGAAGAAATTTTTCAAAAATTGGAAAAGAGTGAGATTGGACAAAGATCACTTACAGAAATATTTGAAAATTTTTTAAAAGAGAATCAAGTCTTGCAGCTTTTAGAGGAAGCTTTTACTACAATGGCGGCTGATTGGAATTTTAAGGATTTTATTTCTGAGGAGATATTTACAAAACTTTTCTATGAACTTTGGGAAAAGGAGCTTGCACCAAAGCTTTTAGGAGAACAGGGACTAGAACAATTTTTTGAAAATCTTTGTAAGGAACTTGGAGAAGAAGAAAATTCTGTTACGCTTCAAATAGTGCTTGGAGATGATATCTTTAAGAAAATAGAAGAAGTTTTATTAAAGAAAATAGAAGAAATTTTAAATGCTATGGATAATGATAGGGATCGCATGAGAATGGAGGGTTATCTTTCTTCTATTTGTCGTCAAGTTGGAATAGAAACCATTGTAAGAGAGTTTTTATTTTCTTTGCAGGAAAAAACACTGGGAGAAGTTCTTTCTATTTCAGAAAAGTCATGGTTTTTTGAAAAATTATTTGATATTTTAGAACAACAAGAAATTCAAAAAAGTTTACAAGATCTTTTTGAGATTTTTAAACAGGAATTGATACAAAGTAATTTTAAGCTTTCCGATTTATTGCCAGAAAATTGTTTGGAAAGTGAAATAATTAAAAGTAGTTTAAAAGAACAATTAAAAAAATTGCAGCCTTTTCTTAGTGATTTATATGAAGATAATCGGGAATTTCTTTCAAAACGAATTGCAGAGGAATTAACAGCTGTAATTAATGAGGGTACAGGAAATTTTCTGCAAAATATGGTTTTATTTTCTGCGAAAGATATGATTGTGGAAAAAATGCAGGAATTTTTAAAAGAAAAATTACCAGAAAAGATAAAAGAATTTTTAGAAATGCCATCAGAGGAGTTTTGCATAGAATTATGTTCTGCTTTGGGAAATTTGCCAATTTCTGCTTTAGCAGAGAAACTTTCTTTTGAAGTAATTTTTGGGGTTTTAAAAAAATCACTATCTGAAAAGAATGATTTTTGTGAAAATATCTTAAAGAAAGCAGAAAATATTTCTTTTGCTGTTTTTTTAACAGATGATTTGATTGATTCTTTTTCAAAAAAAGCAGAAAAAAAGGCTTTGCTTTTTTTATCAAATTGGTTAAAAGGAGAGGAAAAAAAGAAACAGATAGAACAGGCAATTCATTTTTTATTAAATACATTATGGGAAAAACCATTACAAAAAAAAGAAATGGAACGAGTTTTAAAAGAAGTAAAAAAACAAGCATTGCCGGAAAAACTTTTTACACGATTAGAACAGTGGATAATAGGAAAGAAAGAAAAAGAATCTACGCTTTCTCAGTTGATTTATAAAAAATTTTCAGAAATAGAGGTGAAGGAATTTTTTATTTCTTTTATAAAGAAAGAACAAAAAACAGGAAAATTATTAGAAACAATTTTCGGAAAATATAAGAATACAATCACAGTTGGAACAATGATTTCTATGATCCCAAAAGAATCATTAAAGGAAAAAATAAGGGAATTATTTATAAAAAATGCTGGAAATTATATTTCTATAAAACCAGTTGTGAAGAAAAAAATATTAGCATTAGATGAAGATATGCTTTGTACGATGATGCAGAAATTTATGGGAACACAACTGCGTCCCTTAAATCGAATTGGTGGTGCATTAGGTGCAATGATTGGATTCTTTTTATGGCTATTAAATCCTTCTTTAAATGTAAGCCTTCCTATGGTGGGACTTGCGATTCTTTGTTATGCTCTTGTTGGTATTGGAACAAATATTTTGGCTTTGCGTGGTCTGTTTCGTCCATACCACCCAGAGGAAAGAATGTGGTTAAAGCATTTTGCAAAAAAGGAAAAAACAAAGAAAAATCCTGTAATGGCAGTATATCATTTTCTATCTAAAATTCCGGGAATCAAAACATTATTTTGTCTTGGATATATCCCTGAAAAAAAAGAAACCATTGCAAGGCAGCTTTCTTCTTTTGTTGCTGATAATTTTTTAAAGCCAGAAGATCTTCTTCCAGAAATAAAAATTACAACAGGGCTTGTGCAGGAGTTTTTAAAAAATCATAAAGATGCCATCGGAGATTATGCAATAAAAAAATTGTGGAAAGCAGATTGGGATAATTTTTTAAAACAAACAGTTGAGAAAAGATTGACACAAAAAGAGGACAAGCAAAAATTGTGTTCTTTATTCTGGCGGGAAATAGAAAAGAAAGGAGCTCCTTTTTTGGCAAAAAGAGCGTTTTTATCTTTACAAGAAATGGAGAAAAAAACAGTGGGATCTTATCTTAGCTCTGATCAAATAGCAAAAGGACTTACCAAAGTTTTATTAAAACAGATAGAGCAGATAATGGAAAAGAAAGAAATACAAAAAGAATTTTTAGAGGGTTATTATCAAAAAAATTTAAAAGAAAAAGAAATGGGAACATTTTTTTTAGATGAAAAAGAAAGGATAGTTTCAAAAATGGCAAATGCTTTTTTTGATTTTCTTTGTGGTGATATGCTCTTTTTATGGATAAAGAATGCTATTTTAAAATTATTTGACAGTTCAGAGAAACAATGTATTACAGAACTTTTTCATGGAAAAGTAGGAGAACTAATAGAAGAAAATAAAGATGCATTAGAAATGTTTTTCTTTCGTATGTTAAAACAAGGATGTAATCAATATCTTCTTAGTCATGAAGAAGAATTAGTAGATAAACTTGATTTAGAGATACAAAATATGATGGATACAATGGCAAATATGCCGCTTGGTGGAATGGCAGCTTCTATGCTTGGTACAAAACAGTTAATTGCGAAAGTGTTTCATAATCTTTTTATAGAGCCGCCAATAAGAGATACTCATTTTTATGGAACATCTTTCCAAGATAAGGAAAATGAGGGTGAAGAAGTTTTTGAAGAAGAAAAACAAGAGGAATTTTCCGAAAAAGAAGAAATTGTTTTGCAGGAACGTTTAAGTGATGAATTATTTGATAAAAATGAAATTGTAATTTTAGAAAAAATAGATAATATTTTGGAAACACAAATTATAGTACTTACAATAGAAAGATTAGAAGAACTTCTTTTTGCGATAAAAGAAGAAAAAGGGAAACAAAAAGAACAGGCAAGAAAAGATTGGATTGATAGATTTTATACAAAATTTGCTATATGGAAGCAATGCAGAATGCAAGGCAAAGGTATGAAACAAATGCAGGAACTTGCAGAAAATCTCTTATCATTTGCGGGAACAAAAACAGTTGAAAGTTATGTAAAATTAGTCAATAATGCATTTTTAGAAGAAATTATTTGGCAAAAAGCGATAGAGGAAGTAAAACCTGTCATATTAAAACAAGCTATGGAACAAGCTTGCCAAGAATGTTTTCAATATCTTTTTACTACTTATATATATTCCGATTCTTTACAAAGATATCTTTCTGTTATAACAGAAGATATGCTTATAACTACGGTACAAACAAATTGGAAACGGTTTTCTTCTTTGCCTTGCATAACAGAATTTTTATCAGAACTTGTTTCTTTTGATATGGCAGCATTACTAGAAAAACAAGAAAGTAGTCTTTCTGTTTTAATAAAAGAATTTTGTCTTTCTTTAAAAGAAAAAGAAAGTGTTCAAAAGGGATATCAAGAGTTTATATTAGGAGGACTTGAAACTATCTCTGATTTTTATCAAGAAGAATCAGAAAATACAATCAATATAAATAATGTAAGACCTATTATGTTAGAGCTTCTTGATAGTATCAATGATGCATTTCATTATCAAAAAGAAAATCAAGCAGGGCTTTATAAAGTAGCAGATACTGTTGATTTTGCAAATATTATTTATCTTGCTGTTATGGATATGACAGATGAACAGATTGAGAAATTATTTAAAGGATTTGCAGGACAGTATTTTTTCAGTCTAAAATTATCTGGGGCATTAGGCTTTATCTTTGGAGTGCCAGTATTTCAATGGATAGCTGCTATTGTATTACTTGGCAAGGAATTAATTGAGAAAAAGAAAGAGGATTAAAAATGGCAGTGTTATATCTTGTAATGGGAAAGAGTGCAAGTGGTAAAGATACCATTTTTCAAAGATTAAAAAGAAATGATTTTTTGCATTTAAAAACAGTGATTCCTTATACAACACGTCCCAAAAGAGAGGGAGAGGAAGATGGCAGAGAGTATTATTTCCTTTCTTGTGAGGAATTTCTTACAATGCAAAGGGAAAATAAAGTAATAGAGTCACGCACTTATCAGACAGTACATGGAGATTGGACTTATTTTACTGCAGATGATGGACAGATTATCATGGACGCAGAAGATAAGTATCTTTTAATTGGCACATTAGAAACTTATCGAAAAATTAGGGAATATTATCGAAAAAAATTATTTATAGAAAAGGGAAAGGAATGGGTAGAAGAAAGGATACAAGAATGGTTAAAACGGCATATCAAGCCAATTTATATTGAAGTGGAAAATGGACTGCGGCTGGAACGTGCTTTAAAAAGAGAACGAAAACAAGAATTGCCAGAATACACAGAAATGTGTCGGCGATTTCTTGCAGATGAGGAAGATTTTTCTGAGGAAAATTTAAAACGGGCAGGAATTACAAAAAGATTTCAAAATGAAATCCTTGAGGTATGTTTAAAAGAAATAGAAAAGGATATAAGTAAATAAATAAGATACTATAAAAAGTAAATAAAGTAAATATAGTGAGAAATAAATTTTGCAAAGCAATTCTTGCATTTGTTTTATGAAAAGGATATAATTTAGGAAAAAAATGGAGGTATGGTATGTCAGGTAATCAGCCAATTTTATTAAAAAATTTTACTGTAGGGGATTCTACTTTTTGGAAAGAAAAGATGGAACTTGTTCGCAAAGAAGTGATTCCTTATCAATGGGAAATTTTAAATGATAGAGTAGAAAATGCAGCACCGAGTTTTTGTATGAGAAACTTTGAAGTTGCTGGTCGCCTTATGAAAGAAAAAAAAGAAAAGGGAAGAAAATTTGTAGAACCAAAATATACATTTCGTGGTTTTGAATCACTTCCAGAAGATAGAAATCATCTGGAAGATAAATTTTATGGTTTTGTTTTTCAGGATAGCGATTTTTCTAAATGGATTGAAGCAGTAGCTTATTCTTTAATGAATCATCCAGATAAAGAGTTAGAAGAAATTGGAGATAAAGCTATTGATCTTGTTTGCCTTGCACAGCAGGAAAATGGGTACTTAGATACCTATTATATTATTAACGGTATGGATAAAATTTTTACTAATTTGCGAGATCATCATGAATTATATTGTTTTGGGCATTTAGTGGAAGGTGCTGTGGCATATTATGAAGCAACAGGCAAAGACAAGCTTTTAAAAGCAGCAATTCGTTTTGCTGATTTTATTGCTGATTATTTTGGAACAGAACCAGAAAAATGCAAAGGTTATCCCGGACATGAAATTGCAGAAATGGCATTAATTCGTTTATATGAAGCGGTAGGAGATGAAAAATATTTGAATTTAAGCCGCTTTTTTATAGAAGAAAGAGGAAAAGAGCCATATTATTTTACAGAAAAAGAACATCATGATAATGAAACAAATCATGAATATCATCAATCTCATCTTCCAGTTAGAAAGCAGGAAGAAGCGGTAGGACATGCTGTTCGTGCTGTTTATCTTTATTCTGGAATGGCTGATCTTGCAAGACTGACAGGGGATAAAGAAATGCAGGAAGCTTGTAAAAAGCTTTGGAAAAGCATTACAAGAGAAAAAATGTATATTACCGGTGGTATTGGTGGTACGCATATGGGGGAGTCTTTTTCTTATCCTTTTGATTTGCCAAATGATACGGCTTATGCAGAAACTTGTGCTTCGATTGGACTGATATTTTTTGCAAGAAGAATGTTAGAAATGGAAGTAAAGGCAGAATATGCAGATATTATGGAACAAGCACTTTATAATACGGTGCTTTCTGGTATGGCTCTCGATGGAAAAAGCTTTTTTTATGTAAATCCATTAGAAGTTTTACCAGAAGCTTGTTATAAAGATGAAAGAAAATTTCATGTAAAACCAATAAGACAAAAGTGGTTTGGCTGTGCCTGCTGTCCTCCGAATTTATCCAGATTGATAAGTTCCCTGCCGTGTTATGCTTATACAGAAAATGAAGATACTATTTTTATGCATTTATATCTTGGTGGGAAATTGGAAAAAGAAGTGGAAGGAAAAAAGGCAGTATTTGAAATTTTGACAGATTATCCATGGGAAGATAATGTTTTGATTTCTTATAAAGGAGAAAATTCTATACATATAAAGCTTGCCATTCGGATTCCGGGGTGGTGTTCTTCATGGAAAATTACAAGCAATGATGGAACAAAGGGTACATTAGAACAGGGATATTATTATATAGAAAAAACTTGGAATGTGGGTGATACCATAGAACTGCAAATGGAAATTCTGCCAAGAGTTTTAACTGCTGATATAAGGGTACGTGAAACTATTGGAAAAGTAGCGATTATGAAAGGTCCTGTTGTGTATTGTATGGAAGAATGGGACAATAGTAAAGATTTGCATTTATATAAAATTTGCCCAGAAATGCCAATCATACCATCAAAGCGATCAATCAATGGAAAAGAATTTCCTGTACTTATTGCAGGAGGTAAAAAGTTGGAAGAAGAAACAGATATTAATCATGATATGCTTTATAAAGAGTATCAGCCAGAAAAATATAAAGAAACAGAAATTGTATTGATTCCATATTATTTATGGGCGAATCGTGGTGAAAATGAAATGAGTGTTTGGATAAGAGTATAAAGATTGTTTAAAAATATAAAATAATAGCAACTCTTAATGTGTGAAAAAAGAGTTGCTATTATTTATAGATTGCATTTTTCCATTATTTTCTGTTCCATAAATTCCAACCTATGATAAATAGAAGAAGTATCGTTCCAATAATTGGGAACATAGAAACAAGTCCTAAAAAGTCTGCAATTTTTCCTGCAATTGGAAAAATAATAATCATAACAATCGAAAAGAACATACTATCTACAGAAATAAGAGTTGCTCTTTGTTCTGATGGAATCAGTTGATTTAATGATTCTGTTTGAATAGGATAAAGTACAGAATCACAAAATCCTGCAATCATAAAAGCAATAATGGATATAACGGTATGGCCAGAACCATAAAGAAAAAATATAAAGATCATAATGAGCCCTGCAAGAAAAGCAAGGTTCTTTCCATATTTTTGAAAAAGCTTTTCGCTTATGGCTGCACCAAAACAAGAAATAATGCCATTTAATAGGAAAATGATGCTAATTTGAATCTTATTATAATTTAAGTTAGAGTAATATTGCTGGCTATAAAAAAATAATAAAGTATAGGAAGCAAAAATAACAGAATAGTATGTAATAATCTGTAAAATTCGTTGATCTGATTTTAAAATATGGTAGCAGGTCAGGAAATGATGCTTTGTCATTTTAAGGAAAGATACTTGCTTTTTTTTCGTATTTTCTGAATCATAAGGTGCTTCTTTCATAAGTAGGACAGGTAAGAAAGCAAGTCCTGCAATACATAAACAGGCACTATAACAAAAGAAATAAGAGTATTCTGCTAAAATGCCTCCAAGTACAGTAGCAATTCCCTGTGCAATTTCAACAATAATATTAAGTCTGCCAGATACTCCAATATAATTTTGTTCTTGGTCTATATATTTCATACTATCATAAATAAGAGCTTCTTCAGAACCAGAATTTAAGTTGTTGCCAAGTGCTTGTATGATAAAGCTAAGCATAAAAAGCCAAAAATTTTTAGAAAGTAACATAATCATACAAGAAATAGCAATACAAAGTTTACTTAATATCATACTTTTTTTTCTACCAAGCAAGTCTGCTAATGCACCAGATGGAATTTCAAATACAATGCTTGTTGCATGATACATTCCTTCAATCATTCCAATTTCTGTAAGATTTAATCCACAATAGGCAAGATAAAGCATCCAGATACAACTTTGCATATTTAAGTTGGTAATAAATGTATTTAGATAATTTAGTTTGATATTTCTTTTTAATTTCTTTTTTAAATTTTGATCCATTTGTAATAATTCCTTTCTTTTTTACAGCAATTTGATAGAAATAAAAAAAACAGTTTATATCATTCTTTTTTCACTAAGAAAAGAATTTATAAACTGTACTAGGAATTACTACGATACTTTATATTACTATTTATTTATAAGTAAAAAAGAACGCAGTAATCCCGTAAATGTAAAATTTTGCATGTTTTAGACATAGAACTGCTGCTGCAAATAGGTGTATAACCTAATCCGGTCATGCTGCTTTCTCCTTTCAAAATATATTTTTATCATAGGAAGCACCCAAAAACTTTGATTGAATAGCAGGGTGGTTTTCCGCTTTTTAATATATCATATTGAAAATTATTTTTCAAGATTTTTTGAAATTTTTATTTTTTAAGCAACTACTTTAATTAATTAAAATCATAAGATTCTATTTTACATTCATGATGCTTTTTTTTATTATAGTTGATTCCAACTAACAATATTTTTTTACAAGATGAAAGTTTTTGCATATAATTTTTATTTTTAATTTGTCGAATTGCTTCTTTACAGGAATGTCCCATTTTTAATTCTATAATAATACCGGGCATTCCATGTTTTTTTGGAAAAAAAATAAAATCACAATAGCCCTTTCCTGTATGCATTTCTCGTTCTATCCAGTAATGGTTTCTTGCATAAAGGTAACTAAGTGTTATGACACAAGAAAGAGAATTTTCATCATTATATTTTAAAATTGGTATTTCTTTATCGTGTATGGATTCTAAAATTTCAGCAACTGTTTGTTCCTGAAAGGAAAGTGTTGCTTCTAATAATTTTTTGGAATCATCTATAATTTCTTTGACACTGCCAAAACTTTCTCTGGATAAAACACTTTGGAATTTTTCCATTAGTTCATAATTTGGTATTTGAAGCATTCGATCATGATAAGATAAAAATCCATAAATTACCATAGCAGATAGGATTTCATCTCTTGTAAATAGTCTTTGTTCTGATGCACTATATCCTTTTAAGTCAATTTCAACGCAAATACCAGCAACAAGTTTAATAATATCATCTCGGACTTCATCTATATTGTGTTCAATACAATCAGCAATTTCATTCATAGGACCTGTTTCAGTCCAATAATTTAAGCAAATACCACGTGTAAGTGCTTTATTTACAGAACGAGGATTGAATAAGCTTTTTCCATTACTAGTATGATATCCATCATACCACAATTTAATTTCTTCATAAGAAACAGTAGGATGTTTTTTACATAATTCTTTGACTTCATCTTCATAAAAACCAAAATAATGATCAAATATAGTATCATTAATAAAATTATATTCATCAAACATATTTAGCTCAGAACCAATAGAATATTTTGTAATTGGAAGTACCCCTGTCATATAAACAAGTTCTACATATGGTTGATCTTTAAATAAACCTTTTAAAAATTGAAGAAATTCCTGTTTTCCTTCTTCTGTCATAAATTTTTTATAAAAAATAGAGTCCCATTCATCTAAAATAAAAATAAAATTTTCTTCTAAACTGGTAAATAAACTACTTAAAGAATCATAGTCATCTATTTTTGTATTTGGAGCATATTCTTTGATATCAAGGCGAATTTTTTTTATAATACTGATAAGATATTCTCTATAATCTTCGCATAAATCAGGTATTTGACTAAAATCAATATAGATTACATTATGTTTATTTAAGTGTTTTTTGTAATCAGGTGTTTGCTCAATAGCAAGTCTATGAAATAATTCTTGACTGTCATATCCTAAAGTATAATAAGCCCCAAGCATTGCAGCATTGATAGTTTTTCCAAATCTTCTTGGCCTAGTAATGCAAATATATTTTCCATTTGTGCGAATTTTTTTTGATATTTTTTCTATTAATAAACTTTTATCTACGTATAATTCATCATTTACAATTTCTTGAAATAATAGATAGGGAGCTTTTATATTTAAATAATTCATAAAAATTCCTCCTAATTGATAATATATATTATTTTGCTAATGTACTACATATTATCGTAACTATATCACAACTTTAGAAGAAAGACAAGTAATAATTTATTCTGTAATTAAAATACAAATATTTTGGTGTTATTTTATCTATGAATCATTATGGAAGAAAGTCCCAATGTAAAAAAATTAAAAAATTTTAAAAAAGGTCTTGCAAATCTTTCCAAGATGTTATATACTTGCTTTCGCTGTGACATTGATAGCGTTGAAGCGAGAGGTTGCTAATCCCTGATTAGGTTTTCCGTGGAGCGAATGTCAAGTTAAGAAAACTGGCGACAAGTCACTGTACAATCAAGATGGCGGATTTAAGCAAACATAAGAATAAGCTTAGATCATGGCAAAGGGGTTTGCTTCTTAGATAAAAAAGACACACCCGGTCAAGTGTACAGTCACCGCTTGTCGTACTGGTATAAAGTGCGAATAAGGAGGCGACTTTTTTTATGGCAACTCAGATTATGAGAATCACATTAAAAGCATATGATCATCAATTAATTGATCAGTCTGCTGCAAAAATTGTTGACACAGTAAAAAAGAATGGTGGAAAGGTAAGTGGTCCAGTACCAATGCCTACCAAGAAAGAGGTAGTGACGATTCTTCGTGCTGTTCATAAGTACAAAGATTCCAGAGAACAATTTGAGCAAAGAACACATAAAAGACTGATTGATGTCATTGGTCCAAATGCGAAAACTGCAGATGCATTATCTAGGTTAGAAATGCCAGCAGGTGTCTTTATTGAAATGAAGATGAAGAATAAATAATAATAAGACATAATTTTGTTTTTTAGTAAAATCCTTAAGGTTTAATATAGAGAGACAGAGAAATTTAATGTGCATCTATTATTTACCATCTAGGATGAGCAGGAAAGGCAGAACCCCTAAAAATATGGTTCGGATTTCAGTCACAGCCTGAACGATCAGAGCTTGGGTAATTCACCACCTGTTCCGCTGTAGATTTTTAGGAGGTGCAAGGCATGAAAAAGGCTATTTTAGCTACGAAGATTGGAATGACTCAAATCTTCAATGAAGATGGAGTATTAACTCCAGTAACTGTATTGCAGGCAGGTCCATGTCCGATTGTTCAAGTAAAAACAATGGAAAATGATGGTTATAGTGCAGTGCAATTAGGTTTTGGTGATATCAGGGAAAAGCTGGTAAATAAGCCAAGAAAGGGACAGTTTGCAAAAGCAGGTGTCGCTAATAAAAGATATCTGAGAGAATTTAGACTTGACAATGCAGAGGAATATGAAGTTGGAAAGGAAATCAAGGCTGATATCTTTGCAGCAGGTGATAAGATTGATGTAACTGCAAAGTCAAAGGGCAAGGGTTTCCAAGGTGCAATTAAAAGATTTGGTCAATCTCGCGGACCAATGGCACATGGTTCTAAGTTTCATAGACATCAGGGTTCTAATGGTGCTTGTTCTGATCCTTCTAAGGTATTTAAAGGAAAAGGAATGCCGGGTCAAATGGGTGGAGTTAGAGTAACTGTACAGAATCTTGAAGTTGTCAGAGTGGATGCTGAGGATAACATTATTCTTGTAAAGGGTTCTGTTCCGGGCTCTAAGAAAGCACTTGTAATGTTAAAAGAAGCAGTTAAGACTGTCTAAGCTTTCAGAAAGGAGGAACTTACAGATGGCTAATGTATCTGTTTTTAATATGGAAGGCAGCGAAATTGGAAAAATGGATGTAAGCGATACAATTTTCGCAGTGCCAATCAATGAACATTTAGTTCATATGGCAGTTGTTCAGCAGCTTGCCAATAAACGTCAGGGCACACAAAGTGCAAAAACACGTTCTGAAGTTAGGGGCGGTGGAAGAAAGCCATGGAGACAAAAGGGAACAGGTCATGCAAGACAGGGTTCTACAAGAGCTCCACAGTGGACTGGCGGTGGTGTTGTATTTGCACCAAAGCCAAGAGATTATTCCTTTAAGATGAATAAAAAGGAAAAAGAAGCAGCATTAAAATCAGCACTTACTTCTAGAGTAAATGAAAATAAATTTTATGTATTAGATGAATTAAAGCTTGATGAAATTAAGACAAAGAAAATGGTCGCTGTTTTATCTGCATTAAAGGTAAAGAAGGCATTACTTGTACTTGCAGGCAAAGATTTAAATATTGAAGCATCTGCAAAGAATATTCCAGATGTAAGAACAAGCTTTATTTCTATTGATGAAGCAGGAAATGTTTCTAGTACACTTAATGTATATGATATTTTAAAGTATGATACCGTTGTAATTACAAAAGCAGCAGTAGCAAATATTGAGGAGGTGTACGCATAATGGCAGCAATTCAGTATTATGATGTAATTTTAAAACCGGTAATTACGGAAAAAAGCATGAATGCAATGGCAGAGAAGAAGTACACATTCTATGTTCATACAGAAGCAAATAAGGCGATGATTAAAGAGGCTGTGGAAAAAATGTTTGCCGGTACAAAAGTAAAGAAAGTAAATACAATGAACTTAAATGGTAAAAAACGCAGACGTGGTGCAATTGTTGGTAAGACGGCTGCTAGAAAAAAGGCAATCGTTCAATTGACAGAAGATAGTGCAGAAATTGAAATTTTCTCAGGTCTGTAAAAAATAATAGATTGTGGATTACAAGGGTCATACCTATCTAAGGTATGACAAGGGTAATACCCAAAAAACGGGTATTACAAGAGATTATGGTATTTATGCCGATAAAAATAAAGTTCTGCAAAGATTGCAGGATTGTTTGAAAGGAGTGCAAAACATGGGAATTAAAACATTTAACCCATATACACCTTCCAGAAGAAATATGACAAGTTCTGATTTCGCGGAGATTACAGCAACAAAACCGGAGAAATCGTTAGTAGTTTCTTTAAAGAAGAATGCCGGCCGTAATAATCAAGGTAAAATTACAGTAAGACATCGTGGCGGCGGTGCAAAGAGAAAATATAGAATTATTGATTTTAAAAGAAATAAGGATAATATTCCTGCTACTGTAAAGACAATTGAATATGATCCAAATAGAACGGCAAATATTGCATTACTTGCATATGCAGATGGTCAAAAGGCTTATATTATTGCACCAGATGGATTACAGGTTGGTCAAAAGATTATGAGTGGTGAAAAGGCAGAGATTAAGGTTGGAAATTGTCTGCCATTACAATTTATTCCAGTTGGTACAAATGTTCATAATATTGAACTTTATCCGGGAAAAGGTGCTCAGCTTGTACGTTCTGCAGGAAATAGTGCACAGCTTATGGCAAAGGAAGGAAAATATGCTACGTTAAGACTTCCATCTGGAGAAATGAGAATGGTTCCAATTATGTGTCGTGCAACGATTGGGCAAGTAGGCAATATTGAACATGATTTGATTAAGATTGGTAAGGCTGGACGTAAACGTCATATGGGTATTCGTCCTACAGTTCGTGGTTCTGTTATGAATCCAAATGATCACCCACATGGTGGTGGTGAAGGTAAGACAGGAATTGGCCGTCCGGGTCCTGTTACTCCATGGGGTAAGCCAGCACTTGGTTTAAAGACAAGGAAGAAGAGAAAACAGTCTGATAAGCTGATTGTAAGAAGACGAAATGGAAAGGCAATTAAGTAAAACGAAGGAAGTACCTAATGGTACGCAGGTCATCAATTTTCTGCGAAAATTGGTGACAAGAAAAGGAGGTAAGCCTATATGGGTCGTTCATTAAAAAAAGGACCATTCGCAGATGCATCTTTATTGAAAAAGGTAGATGCATTAAATACGGCAAATAAAAAAGAGGTTATTAAAACATGGTCACGCCGTTCTACTATTTTCCCATCTTTTGTAGGGCATACATTTGCTGTTCATGATGGAAGAAAGCATGTACCAGTATATGTTACGGAAGATATGGTAGGACATAAGCTTGGTGAGTTTGTTGCAACTAGAACATTTCGTGGACATGGTAAAGACGATAAGAGAGCAAGATAATAGATAAGAAAGAAAAAAGAGTAAAAATTGATGTTAGAAACGTCATTAATTTTTGGTGAAAATTGATGACAAAAGTTGGAAGGAGGTTTCATCCATGGCGAAAGGACATAGATCCCAGATCAAGAGAGAGAGAAATGCAACGCAGAGGGAAACAAGACCTCATGCAAAGCTTTCTTATGCAAGAGTTTCTACACAGAAGGCTTGTTTCGTTCTTGATGCAATTAGAGGCAAGGATGTACAAACAGCACTTGGTATTTTGGCATATAATCCAAGATATGCATCAACATTAATTGAAAAGTTATTAAAATCAGCAATTGCAAACGCTGAAAACAATAATGGAATGGATCCACAAAATCTTTACATTGCAGAGTGCTATGCAAGTGATGGTCCTACAATGAAGAGAATTCATCCAAGAGCACAGGGAAGAGCTTATAGGATTTTAAAGAGAACAAGTCATATCACGATTGTACTGGATGAGAGATAAGGAGGTTAAACATGGGACAGAAAGTAAATCCTCATGGTTTAAGAGTTGGTGTCATTAAGGATTGGGACAGCAGATGGTTTGCAGAAGCTGATTTTGCAGACAATTTAGTAGAAGATTATAATATCAGAAAATTTTTGAAAAAGAAATTATATAATTCTGGCGTTGCTAAAATTGAAATTGAGCGTGCAGCAGATCGTGTAAAAGTAATTGTATATACAGCAAAACCCGGCGTTGTTATTGGTAAGGGTGGTGCAGAAATTGAAAAGTTAAAGGTAGAGCTTGCAAAATATACTTCGAAAAAAATTCTTGTGGATATTAAAGAAGTAAAAAAGCCAGATGGTAATGCACAGCTTGTTGCAGAGAGCATTGCAGCACAGCTTGAAGCTCGTATTTCTTTCCGCCGGGCAATGAAATCTTGTATGTCAAGAACAATGAAATCGGGTGCTAAGGGAATTAGCTTGTTCCGGTCGTTTGGGCGGTGCAGATATGGCACGTACAGAATTTTATAGTGAGGGTACGATTCCATTGCAGACGCTTCGTGCAGATATTGAGTATGGTTTTGCAGAGGCAGATACAACGTATGGTAAAATTGGTGTGAAAGTTTGGGTTTACCATGGGGAGATTCTCCCGACAAAAGCAGGGAAAAAGGAAGGGAGCGATAAATAATGTTAATGCCTAAAAGAGTAAAACGCCGTAAGCAGTTTCGTGGCAGCATGGCTGGTAAGGCGTTAAGAGGTAATAAGATTACAAATGGTGAATTTGGTATTGTTGCATTAGAACCAGCATGGATTAAGTCCAACCAAATTGAAGCAGCCCGTATCGCAATGACACGTTATATTAAGCGTGGTGGTAAGGTTTGGATTAAGATTTTTCCTGATAAGCCTGTAACGGCAAAACCAGCAGAAACTCGTATGGGTTCTGGAAAAGGTTCACTGGAATACTGGGTAGCTGTTGTAAAGCCGGGTCGTGTTATGTTTGAAATTTCAGGAGTACCAGAAGAAGTTGCAAGAGAAGCGTTGCGTCTTGCTACACACAAGTTACCTATTAAATGTAAAGTAGTATCTCGTGCAGATTTAGAAGGCGGTGACAACAGTGAAAATTAAAGCATATTTAGAGGAGTTAAACTCCAAGTCTATTGCAGAATTAAAGGATGAGTTAGTAACAGCAAAAAAGGAGCTGTTTAATTTAAGAATCCAAAATTCAACAAATCAATTGGACAATACAAGCAGGATAAAAGAAGTCAGAAAGAATATTGCCAGAATTCAAACTGTTATTTCCCAGAAGGAAAAGGCTGCTGAATAATATATTGTCTGATGGAAAGGAGAATTTGTCGTGGAAAAGGAAAGAAATTTAAGAAAAACACGTACAGGCAAGGTTGTTAGTGATAAAATGGATAAGACAATCGTAGTTGCGGTTGTAGATAATGTAAAGCATCCTCTGTATAAGAAAATTGTAAAAAGAACGTATAAATTAAAGGCTCATGATGAGAAGAATGAATGCCATATTGGTGACAGGGTCAAAGTTATGGAAACAAGGCCATTATCCAAAGACAAGAGATGGAGACTGGTAGAAATCATCGAAAAAGCAAAATAAGATAGGAAAGAAAAAGCGAATTTGGAAAGGAGTCAATTGGCATGATACAGCAGGAAACAAGACTAAAAGTCGCTGATAATACAGGTGCAAAAGAATTGCTTTGTATCCGCGTATTGGGTGGTTCTTACAGAAGATACGGCGGTATTGGAGATGTAATTGTTGCTACGGTCAAAGATGCAACACCGGGCGGAGTTGTTAAAAAAGGTGATGTTGTTAAGGCAGTAATTGTTCGTACTGTCAAGGGTGCACGCCGTAAAGATGGTTCTTATATTCGTTTTGACGAAAATGCAGCAGTCATTATTAAAGAGGATAAAAACCCAAGAGGAACACGTATTTTTGGACCTGTTGCAAGAGAATTAAGAGATAAGCAGTTTATGAAGATTGTTTCATTAGCACCAGAAGTATTATAAGAGGAGGTGTCTATTACAATGGCAACCAGTAAGATTAAAAAAGGCGATATGGTCAGAGTTATCGTTGGAAAAGATAAAGGAAAAGATGGCAAGGTTGTTTCTGTAAAGAACGGCAAAGTAATTGTTGAGGGCATTAATAAAGTAATAAAACATGCAAAGCCAAGTCAGGCAAATCCAAGTGGCGGTATTATTGAGATGGATGCCCCAATTGATATTTCAAATGTTATGTTCTTAAGCCAGGGCAAACCTACAAGAGTTGGTTTCAAAGTAGAAGATGGCAAAAAAGTTCGTTTTGCAAAAGCTACTGGCGAGGTAATTGACTAATTCAGGAGAGGAGGTCCGAAAGTGGCTAGATTAAAGGAAATATATAAAAATGAAGTTGTCGATGCTATGATGAAAAAGTTTGGTTATAAGAATGTAATGCAGGTGCCAAAGCTTGATAAAATTGTCATTAATATGGGTATCGGCGAAGCAAAGGATAATTCTAAAATATTGGATTCTGCTGTTAAGGATTTGGAAATTATTTCAGGTCAGAAAGCTGTTCTTACAAAGGCAAAGAAGTCCGTTGCTAACTTTAAAATTCGTGAGGGTATGGCAATTGGATGTAAGGTGACACTGCGTGGTGAGAAAATGTATGATTTTGCAGATCGTCTTATCAATCTTGCACTGCCTCGTGTACGTGACTTCCGTGGTGTAAATCCAAATGCTTTTGATGGCAGAGGAAATTATGCACTTGGCATTAAGGAACAACT
This sequence comes from uncultured Lachnospiraceae bacterium, assembly GCA_910576895.1. Lineage (GTDB taxonomy): Bacteria > Bacillota > Clostridia > Lachnospirales > Lachnospiraceae > MGBC100174. The sequence goes on from CAJTJZ010000010.1 coordinate 37,303, forward strand.
TATTTTCCCTGAAATTGAATATGATAAAATTGATAAAATTAGGGGTATGGATGTAATTTTTGTTACAACGGCTAGGACAGATGAAGAAGCACGTGAATTATTGGCACAATTTGGTATGCCTTTTAGAAAGTAAAATAGTGACAGTCTTAAAAGTCAAGAATTGTGATATAAATTTTTGACGAAAATTAAGGAGGGAAAATTCCATGGCGAAAATGTCAATGAAGGTGAAGCAGCAACGCAAAGCGAAATTCTCTACAAGAGAATATACACGTTGCAGGATCTGTGGCCGTCCTCATGCTTATTTAAGAAAGTATGGTATCTGCAGAATCTGTTTCCGTGAGCTGGCATATAAGGGTGAAATCCCGGGTGTGAAAAAAGCAAGCTGGTAGAATAGAAAGAAGTTAGTTCTAATGACAAGTAAGGAGGATTAAGCAAAATGACAATGAGCGATCCAATTGCAGATATGCTTACAAGAATCCGTAATGCAAATACTGCGAAACATGATACTGTAGATGTACCTGCTTCCAAGATGAAGATTGCAATTGCTGACATTCTTGTAAAAGAAGGTTACATTAAGAAGTATGAAATTATAAAAGTTGGCGGTTTTGATTCTATTCATATTACATTGAAATATGGAAAAGATAAGAATGTAAAAATTATTACAGGTTTAAAGAGAATTTCTAAACCGGGTCTTCGTGTATATGCAAATTCTGAAGATTTGCCAAAAGTTCTTGGCGGTCTTGGTACAGCTATTATTTCTACAAATAAAGGTGTTCTTACTGATAGAGAAGCAAGAGCACAGCATGTTGGCGGTGAAGTATTAGCATTTATCTGGTAAGGATAAATTTATCTTATAAAAAAAGAAAATAAAAATAGATGCGGTTTGCCGCAGGAATATAGGAGGTGCGGGCATATGTCACGAATTGGAAGAATGCCTATCGCTGTACCAGCAGGGATTACTGTTGATATTGCAGAAAATAACAAAGTGACAGTAAAAGGGCCAAAGGGGACATTAGAAAGAACATTAGCTCCTGAGATGGAGATTAAACAGGAAAATGATACCATTACAGTTTTAAGACCAAATGATTTAAAGAAAATGAAATCGTTACATGGACTCACAAGAACATTAATTAATAATATGATTATTGGTGTAAGTCAGGGCTATGAGAAAGTATTAGAGATTAATGGTGTTGGTTATAGAGCAGCAAAACAGGGCAAAAAACTAACATTGTCTCTTGGTTATTCCCATCCAGTAGAAATGATAGATCCAGAAGGTATTGAGACTGTGATGGAAGGGCAAAATAAGATTATTGTAAAAGGAATTGATAAAGAAAAGGTTGGTCAGTACGCTGCTGAAATCAGGGAGAAAAGAGCTCCAGAACCTTATAAGGGGAAAGGTATTAAGTATGCTGATGAGGTTATCAGACGTAAGGTTGGCAAGACTGGTAAGAAGTAAGAAATAACAGAAAAAGGAGTGATTATACAATGGTTAATAAGGTATCAAGAAATGAAGTCCGCATTAAAAAGCATAAGAGACTGCGTAACCATTTAGCAGGTACTGCCGAAAGACCACGCCTAGCGGTTTTTAGAAGTAATAGTCATATGTACGCTCAGATTATTGATGACACCGTTGGACATACCTTAGTTGCAGCATCTACTCTGGAAAAAGATATCAAAGCAGGACTGGAACATACAGATGATATTGCAGCAGCAGCGGCTGTTGGTACTGCAATTGCAAAAAAAGCTCTTGAAAAAGGCATCACAAGTGTTGTTTTTGATAGAGGTGGTTTCATTTATCAGGGTAAGGTTCAAGCATTGGCAGAAGCAGCAAGAGAAGCTGGTCTGCAATTCTAAGGCAAGGAGGAGAACAGATGAAGCGTACAATCATTGATGCCAGTCAGTTAGGTGAGTTGGAAGATAAAGTTGTTACCATTAAACGTGTAACAAAGGTTGTAAAAGGTGGTCGTAATTTCCGTTTTACAGCATTAGTTGTTGTAGGTGATAAAAATGGACATGTAGGTGCAGGCCTTGGAAAGGCAACGGAAATTCCAGAAGCTATTCGTAAGGGCAAAGAAGATGCTATGAAAAAGCTGATTACATTGCCAATTGATGAAAATGGCAGTATTCCGCATGACTTTATTGGTAAGTTTGGCAGTGCACAAGTATTATTAAAGCAAGCTCCAGAAGGTACTGGTATTATTGCTGGTGGTCCTGCACGTAATGTATTAGAGCTTGCTGGATTTAAAAATATTCGTACAAAGTCCTTGGGTTCTAATAATAAGCAGAATGTTGTTTTAGCTACGATTAATGGATTAAGCCAATTAAAGACGAAAGAAGAAGTGGCACAGCTTCGTGGAATTTCTATGGATCAGTTAAGGTAGCATAATAGATATGGAGGAAAACAATGGCAGAGAAATTAAAGATTACTTTAGTTAAGTCTACAATTGGTGCAATTCCAAAACATAAAAAAACAGTTGCTGCTTTAGGGTTAAGAAAATTAAACCATAGTGTAGAACAACCTGACAATGCTGCAACTCGTGGAATGGTAGCACAAGTAAGACATTTAATAAAGGTAGAGGAAATTTAATACCTTGGATAAGGAGGTTCGTATCATGAATTTAGCAGATTTAAAGCCGGCCGCAGGATCTACTGGAAATAAGTTTCGTAGGGGTCGTGGACATGGTTCAGGAAATGGCAAAACTGCTGGTAAAGGACATAAAGGCCAAAAAGCACGTTCTGGTGCACCAAGACCCGGTTTTGAAGGTGGGCAGATGCCTTTATATAGACGTATTCCTAAGAGGGGCTTCACATGTAGAAACTCCAAAGAAATTGTTGCCATAAATCTTAGTGTTTTAGATGCAAAATATGAAGATGGTGCAGAAGTTACTATTGATTCTATGATAGAATTAGGGATTATTAAAAATCCGAAGGATGGGGTAAAGATTCTTGGAAATGGAGAGTTAACTAAGAAGCTTGATGTTAAAGTGAATGCATTTAGTGCTTCCGCAGCAGAAAAGATTCAGGCACTTGGTGGAAAAGCTGAGGTGATCTAAGAATGCTTCAAACTCTTGCAAATGCGTTGAAGACGAAAGAGATTCGTAATAGGCTCATTTACACATTGGTCGCACTTGTTATTGTCCGTTTCGGATGCCAGCTCCCGATACCGGGGGTTGACTCCACATTTGTAAAGAACTTTTTTGATCAGCAAGGAGGCATTGGTTCAGGTGTAAGTTTTTTTGATTCCATGACTGGTGGTTCTTTTTCAAGTATGTCGATATTTGCATTAAATATCACACCATATATTACAAGTTCTATTATTATACAGCTTTTGACAATTGCAATTCCACGTTTAGAGGAACTGCAAAAAGAAGGAGAGGACGGAAGAAAGAAGATTGCAGAATATACACGCTATATTACTGTTGCACTTTCTCTTTTAGAAAGCCTTGGTATGGTCTTTGCTTTTGGTAATCAGGGATATTTAAAGGATGGTTTAACATTTACCAATATTTTTGTATGCGTTGGTGCATTAACAGCCGGAGCATCATTTATTATGTGGATTGGTGAACGTATTACAGAAAAAGGTGTTGGAAATGGTATTTCTATTGTCCTTTTGATTAATATTTTATCAAGATTTCCAAATGATATGGCAAATTTATATAATAAATTTATTGCGAATGCAACGGTTATGAATAAGCTTCTTGCTGGAGCAGCAATTATTGTCATTTTAATTGCTATGGTGGCATTTATTGTAGTTCTTCAGGATGCAGAACGCAGAATTCCAGTTCAATATGCAAAAAAAATGCAAGGACGCAAAACATTTGGAGGACAAAGTTCCCATATTCCATTAAAAGTAAATACTGCAGGTGTTATTCCTGTTATTTTTGCAAGCTCCATTATGTCTTTCCCAATTGTAATTGCAAGTTTCTTTGGTGTTCGTCCGCAGTCGGGGGCAGGAGCTTCTTTAGGACAGAAGATTTTAAAAATATTAAATCAGAGTGATTGGTGTAATTTTAAGGATATTTATCAATTTAAGTATACGATTGGACTTGTTATTTATATTGTGCTTGTTATTTTCTTCGCATATTTTTATACTTCCATTACGTTTAATCCAGTAGAAGTATCGAATAATATGAAAAAAGCTGGTGGATTTATTCCGGGGATTCGTCCGGGTACACCAACAACCGAATATTTAACAAAGGTATTGAATAATATTATCTTTATAGGTGCTATTGGACTTACCATTGTAGCAATAACACCAATCTTTTTTGCAGGGGCATTTGATGCAGATGTTTCTTTTAGTGGCACATCATTAATTATTATTGTTGGTGTAGTCTTAGAAACAATTAAGAAGATTGAGTCTATGATGCTTGTGCGGCATTATAAAGGATTTTTAAGTGAATAAAGAATATTTAAGGACAGCAATAAAAGCAGTTCTTATGATATAAGGGAGTGTAAGGAAACCTTATTTGTATAATGAGTTTTTAGCTGTAGCTTATGTTACAGCTAAAAGTCGTTATAGATTAAAAGCAGTTAGGAAACGAAGGTCTTTTTTAAAGTGGAGGTATGTATTATGAAAATTATTATGTTAGGAGCACCGGGTGCTGGTAAAGGAACACAGGCAAAGAGAATTGCTGAGAAATATGGGATTCCACATATTTCTACAGGCGATATTTTCCGTGCCAACATTAAAAATGGAACAGAACTTGGCAAAAAGGCAAAAACTTATATGGATCAGGGTGCTTTAGTTCCAGATGAACTTGTTGTAGATCTTGTTGTAGATCGTGTAGCTCAAGAGGATGCTAAAAATGGTTATGTCTTAGATGGGTTCCCAAGAACAATTCCACAGGCAGAGGCATTGGATGCAGCACTTGCCAAAATTAATGAAAAAGTAGATTATGCAATTAATGTAGAAGTTCCAGATGAGAATATTATTCATCGTATGTCTGGAAGACGTGCTTGTGTTTCTTGCGGTGGCACATATCATATTCAATATAATCCAACAAAGCAAGAAAATATTTGTGATGCTTGCGGTGGTAAATTAATTCTTCGTGATGATGATCAACCAGAAACCGTAAAGAATCGTTTACAGGTATATCATGAACAAACACAGCCATTAATTGATTATTATTCCAAACAGGGAATTTTAAAAGAAGTGGATGGTACTGTAGATATGAATGATGTTTTTCATGCGATTGTTGAAATTTTAGGGTAATAGGTTTATAAAAAAGGCTTTGCAGTTTGTGATAGAAATTGTAAAGAAAATATTATACTGGCGGTCAAGAATTGACCGCTTAGTATCAATAATAATAGGGTCGGATTTATTACAAGAGAGATTCCATGTGGTTTGATATCATTGCAAAAAAGTTTATGGTATGTAAGCATTTTTGCAATGGTATCACTTACCACGCCGCTAGATATGATTCTATGTCTTGTCAAATGATATGGTTCTATGTTTTGTTGAATGGCATGGACGCAGGAATAGAGAGAAAGAAGGAAATCTATGGCAGTAATTATTAAAAATCAAAAGCAAATTGAGCTTATGCGTGAAGCAGGCAGGATTCTTGCGATTGTACATGAGGAATTAAAAGAATTTATTCGTCCGGGAATCAGTACCTTAGATATTGATCGAAAAGGAAAGGCCATTATTGATAGATTTGGCTGTATCCCTTCTTTTCTAAATTATGAAGGTTATCCGGCATCTATCTGTGTTTCTGTGAATGAAGAAGTAGTACATGGGATTCCCAAAAAGAAACGGATTTTAAAAGAAGGTGATATTGTTAGTCTGGATGCAGGTGTGATTTATAAAGGATATCATTCTGATGCTGCTAGAACATGGCCAGTTGGAACTGTTAGTAAAGAAACACAAAAATTACTTGATGTAACAAAGCAAAGCTTTTATGAAGGAATTAAATTTGCAAGGGCAGGAAGACATTTACATGAGATTTCTCGTGCAATTCAAAAATATGTAGAATCAAATGGATTTTCTGTAGTACGTGATCTTGTTGGGCATGGTGTTGGAGCTGATCTTCATGAAGATCCTCAAGTACCAAATTTTAAGCCAATTGGCAGAGGAATTTTATTGCAGCCCGGAATGACACTTGCAATTGAACCAATGGTAAATGCAGGAAAAAAAGATGTTTGGTGGCTAGATGATGATTGGACAGTTGTTACAAAAGATGGTTCTAAATCAGCACATTATGAGAATACGATATTAATTACAGAGGGAGAACCAGAAATCTTAAGTATTCAAAAATAAAATATAAAAATAAGGAAAGAAGTAGGCTTGCTATTACCAGCAAGCATTGTAAAGAAAGGAGATTTTATGTCAAAGGCAGATGTACTTGAAATTGAAGGAACTGTTGTAGAAAAACTTCCAAATGCAATGTTTCGTGTAGAACTAGAAAACGGTCATATTGTATTGGGGCATATTAGTGGAAAATTGCGTATGAATTTTATTCGTATTCTTCCGGGAGATAAGGTAACTATGGAAATGTCACCTTATGATTTAACAAAAGGAAGAATTATTTGGCGAGATAAGTAAAATAATTTAAAAAATGGATTAGATAAAAAATGATACAGGATATGGAAACTATTTATAAATATTCTGTATCATTTCTTGCCATGCTTGCAAAGTAAGTATGACTTTTGTTCTAATATTGTAGAAAAGATAGAAAAATTATAAGCGATAAAATTTTTTTGCATTTCCTGTCGTGGTTTCTATTACTGTTTCTATAGAAATATTTTTTAATCGAGCAATTTCTTCAATAACATAAGAAAGATATCCAGAGAAATTTCGTTTTCCTCTATATGGTACAGGGGCAAGATAAGGACAATCAGTTTCCAATAAAAGCTGTGAAAGAGGCATATATTCTACAACTTCTTTTAATTTTTTACTATTTTGAAAGGTAACGACCCCACCAATGCCAAGATAAAATCCCATTGTAAGATATTTTTTTGCTATTTCTTTACTATAAGAAAAGCAATGAATGACTCCATTTTGTCCATTAGAATATTCTGATTTTATCATATTAAAAGTGTCTTCTGCGGCATCTCTGCTATGAATAATAAAAGGCATATCTAATTCTTTAGCAAGAGAAAGCTGACGTAGAAACCATGTTTTTTGAATTGCTTTGTCTGGTTCTTTCCAGTGATAATCTAATCCAATTTCACCAATTGCTACAATTTTTTCCTGCTTTGCCTGTTCTTGTAAGTATGCAAAAGATTCTTCGGTAAGTTCACCTGTTTCTGAAGGATGAACACCAACTGTACCATAAATAAAATCATATTTTTTTGTTAGATCTAAGGTGGTTTTTATAGATGCCAGACTAGAACTAACATTAACAACAGTACCAATATTATGATTTTTTAGATCGGCTAAAACAAGTTCTCTATCGTGATCAAATTCTTTATCATCATAATGTGTATGAGTATCAAAAATCATAAAAATAATCTCCTTTTTTCATAATTTGCATTTATTTTATCATATAATTGTGAATATTTCCATCTTTAAATGTAATAAAAATTTAATGGAAATCTGGTAGAAATCTTCTTTAGATTATGATATGATAGTAGCGAAATAAGTCAAAATTTATAGATATTTGCAGAAATAAAAGTAAAATTAAGAAAGGATGAATGTTATGAATAAGAAAATGAAATATATCGTTCTTTTTGGAATCTTATTTGGAACAATATTGACAGCATTTGTTTCTGTTCCTAGTGTTTTTGCAGATAGTGAACCAAAAGAACAATATTTGGTACTTGGTGAGGATTTAAAAGATTCTGAGAAAGAAACGGTATTAGAAATTCTTGGTGTAGAAGATATCAATGATTATAATGTAACTTATACAACGCATGAAGATGAAGTAAAATATCTTGGAAATTATCTGGATGCATCTGTGATTGGAACAAGAGCATTATCTTCTGTGCTTATTACAAAAACAGAAAAGGATAGTGGTATTGCAATTACAACAGTAAATATTAATTATTGTACACAGGAAATGTATCGCAATGCATTAATTACGGCTGGTGTAAAAGATATTAATGCTAAAATAGCAGGGCCTTTTTCTATTAGTGGTACAGCAGCACTTGCTAGTATGATGAAATCATATGAATTAATTACAGGGGAATCTTTAGATGAAACAGCGATGGATGTAGCAAATAATGAACTTGTTACAACTGCAGAATTAAGTGATCGTATTGGAAATGAAAAAGCGACGGAGTTAGTTGCTGCCCTAAAGCAGGAATTATTTGAAAAAAATGATGTGACATTAAAAAATATTGATGATGCGATTGATACTCTTTCTTCTAATATGGATGTTAGTTTATCGGAAACAGAAAAAGAAAAGTTAGTGGATCTTATGGCAGAAATTGATAAAGTTGATATTGATGTGGATGCGATTAAAACACAAGCAGGCGAATTATATAATACAATTAAAAATATTTCCGATAAAATTGGCGATAAACAGAATGTTATTGAAAGTATTGGCAGCTTTTTTGGCAATATTATTAATTCCATTGTTGATTTCTTTAAAGGGTTATTTGGATAAGGAAGGTAAGTCATGACATATTCAGAATATAAAAAGGGATTTATGACAGGAATCCCTATTGGACTTGGTTATCTTCCTGTATCATTTACATTTGGACTAATGGCAGTTCAGGGTGGAATCCCACTTTGGCTAGCAGTCTTTATTTCATTAAGCAATTTAACTTCTGCAGGGCAATTTGCAGGTACTACGCTGATTTTAGCAAATGCGGGATATTTTGAAATTGTATTGACAACATTTGTAATCAATTTACGTTATATGTTGATGTCTTTATCTCTTTCACAAAAGTTAGAACCTATGGTAACTACAGGAAAAAGACTTGTGATTGGATTTGGGATAACAGATGAAATTTTTGCTCTTGCTTCTTTAAGACAGGGAAAGATTTCAGCGGCATATATGTATGGCTTAATGACAACACCGATTTTTGGCTGGACATTAGGGACATTTTTAGGCGGATATACTTCATCACTTTTGCCAGATGCATTACAAAATGCTATGGGAATTGCATTATATACAATGTTTATTGCAATTATTATTCCACCGGCAAAAAAATCAAAAGAGATAAGGATTGTGATTATTTTATCTATTGCCATTACTTGTATTTTAAAATATACAATTACGGCAATATCTTCTGGATTTCAGGTAATTATAGCAACCCTTATTTCGGCTTCTATTATGGCAATCATTGCTCCAATGAATCATTCTGATGAAAATGAAAAAAAGGAAGTAGAAAGATGAAAGCATTTTTTTGTGTAATTTTAATGGCAGTTACAACTTATATTATTCGTGCACTTCCCATTACAATTTTGCGAAAAGAAATTAAGTCACAATTTTTAAAATCTTTTTTATATTATGTACCATATGCAGTATTAGCATCTTTAACATTTCCGGCTATTTTTTCTTCTACTGGAAATATGGCAACAGGAATTCTTGGAACAATCACAGCACTGATACTTGCCTATATGGAAAAAGGATTAGTTCTTGTAGCAGTGCTTGCTATTCTTATTGTTTATTTTAGTGCATTTTTTTTATAAATTTTGTTACTAAAAAGAGGAAGGAAAAACTGTTTGAAAAAGCTGAATGAATTCTCGATTGATTTTTAAGCTTCGAGAAAAATCGCTAGATTCCATTCCTTCTCCGCAAATGTCAATTCCTAATGGAAAAGAGTAATCAAGAAGCTGTTTACAAGCAGTTTTTAAATCTATGAAAGACATACTTCCTTGATCCCAATCAGTTTCTAGTTCTTCTTTGGAAAGAACATCTTTATCAATGGATAGAAAAATGGGATAATGAAGATAGTCTTGATATAGTTTTTTCCAGTTTTTATCTTTAGCTTCTTCTTTTAAAATGGTAATTGGAAGAATCGTATCCTTTTTATGATAATGGCATTTTAAAATTTGGCTTGTTTCTGAAAAAACAGAAAAATTATTTTCTGTAAAAGATGTTTTCTTTGTGCCTTCTAAGGATTCCTTCCCAACATTAATCAAAAGCACTTCTTTTAATGTTTTTAATGTTTCTAATGATGTTAAAATCCAACTGCCACAAGAGAGCAGTTCAGGGAAGATAGAAGGCTGCATATCGGTATGATGATCAAATACAAGTAAAGAAAAAGGATGATTAATTTTTTCTAAAAAAAATAGACTAAGATAGTGATAATTACCAGAACCTAAAAAATGAAGTCCATTTACAGAGAAAGAGTTCCAAATTTTTCTTAAGGCATTTGCAGAGCCTAGATCACAATAGGACTTTACACTTTCCATAGAAGTCAGATCTTGTTCATAGGCATTTGGTAAAAAATTTTTTAAATTTTGCATTTGATAAATAAAATCAAAAGATAAAATGATATTCATAAATAGCTCCTTTTATATAATATGGTTTTTTTTATATTATCATAGCTTCTTTTTTAAAAATTTCAATCCATAATATAAAAAAATAGATGAAGTGGTTTGTAATTCTATTGTTTGTTAAATGTTTACTTAGAAAATTAAATAAGAAACAAACTTTAAAAAACAAAGAAAATACTTTAATTTTTAAGTAATATTATAAGAGAAAAGAGGAGTTTTTGAAATGAAAAACGAAAAATATCAGCATGAAAAATGCGAAAAACCACGATTTTTGTATAAAATTCTTAAAAATTTACTGTTTTTACTTAAAAATTGAAGTTGACTTGCTAGAAAATAAATGGTATATTAAGACTATCAAAACAAGTTAAAAATTTCCAACGGAAATATAGAACTTTTACCAGCGGTTCTGCTTGTTTTGTGTTAGCAAATATCGAAAAAACGATATTGTGAAAGCTGGTAGATTTTTTATATTGCTAACTCCCTCTCATTTGTTAAGCCGCTAGGTCTCCCCTCCCCTTATTACCTAGCGGCGTTTTTTTATTTCTTGTCAGTTTTGCCGAAGGTATGCGTGACTTGTATCCTGTTATATTTATAAAGCAATATTACTTTTCTTGTCAGGATTATAAAAGGCAATGCTGACTCTTGTTCTCATTTGTTTGCTGTATATATTACAGTTGATGTATTTATTACCTCGTGGCCAACGAAGAACTTAAGGAGAAGTAGTGCCTATCCTGTTTTTCTTGGTATACTCCGCTTGTTCGTATTATCAGAATTTTTCCAAGAAACTTAAATAGCATACTTTATCTATTTTATACAGAAAATAGATAAGATGCAAGAAAATTTAAACGCAAAAGTCGCTCCTATTTGACAATTAAGGGGCTGTTTGTAAGAATTTTTTTAATTTTGGCATGACATGTTTTGCATCAGAATACCCAAGACGATACATAGCGTGAATTTTAGAAAGATTTTTTTCTAATCGGTTGATTTTTAAAGATTTTGATGGGCGAAATACAAAAGCCTTGCCTTCTGCTTCTTGTTTTGCTACTAATTCTAAAGCATGGTTATAGTGAAGATAACGTGCTTTATATGCCTGTATAAATTTCGGATAGTTTCGGTACATATAAGCAACGGCAGGTAACATATGAGAAGGAGATTTTCGATAACCATAAGGACGTGTTAAGATAACAATATTTTTCTTATAACCATGTCGAATACTTGCAGCTAATGGAATACTATCACAGATACCCCCGTCAAGATAAAGACTTCCATGAATACCTACAATATGAGAAACAAGAGGAAGTGAAGCAGAGGCACGAACATAGTCTAAATCTCTATGCATATCTTTGCAAAGCTTATATTCTGCATGTCCTGTAATTAAATTGCTGACTACGGCAAAACATTTTGTTTTATTATTTTGAAAAGTCTGATAGTCAAAAGGGATAAGTTTATTTGGAAGAATATTATAACAAAAATCTACACCAAAAATATCACCAGTTGTTAAAAGAGAATAAAATCCTAAATAACGTTTGTCCTTAATATAATCGGTATTTACTTTTAGACTTCTTCCTTTTTGCCCTGAAATATAATTAATGCCATTAACAATACCAGCAGATACCCCAAATAAAGCATCTACTTTAATGGATTCTTCCAAAAAGCAATCAAGTACGCCAGCAGTATAAATGCCACGAATACCGCCGCCTTCTAAAACTAGACCTGTATGTAATGTATTCATAAGATTCTCCATTTCTAAAAATAACATAGATTTACTTGTTATAATTTTGCCAGTTGTTTTAGTGCTTGTTTTTTTAGAATTTCTTCACAATGTTCTTTTAAGGAAGCATACATAATAGGATCTAAAGAATAAAGGATACCATATTCATTTGCAATTTCTGTGAAACTGCGAAATTTTTTGCGTTTTTCCAGTATACATAAGTAATAAAAGCCAGAAAGAGGCTCTTTATATAGAGAGCTTTTTTTGCCATAAATTCCATAAATCCGCTTTGCAAGCTGTTCTATTGGTTCAAAAGAAGAAAAACGATAAACAGCAAATAAAAATTTTTTATTCATTAATTCTGGAATCCTTGCAGGTGATGATTCCAAAGGTGTTTTTGCAAAACTCTCTTCCATTTTTGTATCCTGCTCATTATCAACATTTGTATCTTCCATTTCTGAAATGATAAGATCAACACGTTCATCTGGAAGTGGCATAACATGAACAGAGAGTTTTTGACCTTCCAGATCCATATTTAATTCTAAACATGCTTGCAAAATAATATGATTTAAAAATTCTTTTGCATTGTTTGTTCCTAAAATCATATCTTCTAATTGGATATTTTGTTCTTTTAATTCATCAAAGTTTAAAACACAGCGAAGTGCTTTTTCATTGATTTTCCAAAATTTCATGTGCACACCTCAAAACTTTATCTTTTTTTGTTTTATTATTTATAATAAGTAAATTATGATTGATTTTATAATTTCTTATAATAAAGAGTATAGATCTATAATGGAAAATTAGCAAGCAGTGATTTAGTAGTAAATTTGTAAAAATGTAACATTCTCTTGATATATTACTTGACAAATACCCCTAGGGGGTATATAATACAAAAAAAGATGGAAATAATAATACAAAAGTATATCAATAGATAAGGATGAGAAATTTATGAATATAGAAGAAAAGAACTGCTGTTATCAAAAGAAAAAAGAGCGTTCAGAAACAGAATATAAAGATTTGATTCATCGCTTAAATAGAATTGAAGGACAAATACGAGGAATTAAAGGTATGGTGGAAAGAGATACGTATTGTACTGATATTTTAATTCAGGTGGCAGCAGTTAATGCAGCACTGAATAGTTTTAATAAAGTATTGCTTGCTAATCATATAAAAACTTGTGTGATCAATGATATTAAGGCAGGAAAAGAAGAAACGGTGGATGAGCTATTGGAAACATTACAGAAGTTAATGAAATAAGAAAGATAAATAGAAAAAAGTTTCTAATATTTGGGAGGTATAGGAATGGAACAATATATTGTGAAAGGAATGTCTTGTGCTGCTTGTAGTGCAAGAGTAGAAAAAGCAGTTTCTAAAGTTTCAGGAGTTACCTCTTGTTCCGTTAGTTTGTTGACAAATTCTATGGGAGTGGAGGGTACAGCAAATGCTTCTGAGATTATAAAAGCTGTAGAATTAGCTGGATATGGGGCAGCGTTAAAAGGGGAGAAAAAAGAAGAAGGAAATACAACTACTTATGAAGAGGATATATTAAAAGATAGAGAAACTCCTATCTTAAAAACGCGACTTTATGCTTCTCTTGGTTTTTTGTTAATACTAATGTATCTTTCTATGGGACATATGATGTGGAACTTTCCTTTGCCTTCTTTTTTAAGCCATAATCATATTGCTATGGGATTATTGCAGTTATTATTAACAATTATTATTATGGTAATTAATCAGAAGTTTTTTATTAGCGGTTTTAAAAGCTTATTTCATGGTGCACCTAATATGGATACCTTAGTGGCACTTGGTTCTAGTGCAGCATTTATTTATAGTACCTATGCATTGTTTCTTATGACAAATGCCCAGTTAAAGGGTGATACAGAACTTGTGATATCTTATATGCATGAATTTTATTTTGAATCGGCTGCTATGATATTGACATTAATTACCGTAGGAAAAATGTTAGAGTCCTATTCCAAAGGAAAAACAACAGATGCATTAAAGGGATTAATGAAACTTGCACCAAAAACAGCAACAATTCTAGTAGATAATGTGGAAACAGAAGTTTCTATTGAACAAGTAAAAAAAGGTGATATTTTTATTGTACGGCCGGGGGAGAATATTCCAGTAGATGGAATTGTATTACATGGAAATAGTGCTGTAAATGAATCTGCTTTAACAGGAGAAAGTATTCCAGTAGATAAGAAGGAACAGGATAAAGTTTCTGCTGCAACACTAAATCAATCTGGATTTTTAACATGCAAGGCAACACGTATTGGCGAAGATACTACACTTTCGCAGATTATTAAAATGGTCAGTGATGCGGCAGCAACAAAAGCACCCATTGCAAAGGCAGCAGATAAAGTATCTTTTATTTTTGTTCCAACGGTTATTGCTATTGCTATTATTACCGTTATTGTTTGGCTTTTTACAGGGGCAGGAATTGGATTTTCTCTAGCAAGAGGAATTTCTGTTTTAGTAATTAGCTGCCCTTGTGCACTTGGACTTGCGACTCCTGTAGCCATTATGGTTGGAAATGGTATGGGAGCAAAAAATGGAATTATGTTTAAAACAGCACAGGCATTAGAAGAGGCTGGAAAAACAAAGACGATTGCAGTAGATAAAACAGGTACAATTACAAAGGGAGAGCCACAAGTAACAGATTTTCTTCCATCAGAAGGAATCAAAGAAAAAGAACTTTTATTTTATGCAAATGCATTGGAAAGAAAAAGTGAACACCCTTTAGCAACTGCAATTCGTTCTTATGCAAAGGAACAAAAAATAGAAGAAGCAGAAGTTTCCGATTTTAAGGCATTGCCGGGAAATGGACTTTTTGCAATTTATCAAAAAGAAAGATTGTTTGGTGGAAACGCAGAATTTATTCGTCAAGAAATTACATTACCAAAAGAGTTTGAGGAAAAAGCAAGTAGATTAGCAGAAGAAGGAAAGACACCGTTATTTTTTGGAAAAAGTGATCATTTTCTTGGAATTATTGCAGTAGCAGATACAATGAAAGAGGATAGTTCACAGGCAATTAAGGAATTGCAGGATTTAGGGATTCATGTTGTTATGTTGACAGGTGATAATGAACGAACAGCAAATGCAATTGGAAAACAAGCAGGTGTGGATCATGTCATTGCAGGTGTTCTTCCAGATGGAAAAGAAAGTGTGATTCGATCCCTTTGTGAAGAACGGCAAGGAAATGTTGCTATGGTAGGAGATGGTATTAATGATGCTCCTGCACTAACAAGAGCAGATATTGGAATTGCCATTGGGGCAGGTACTGATATTGCAATTGATGCTGCTGATATTGTATTAATGAATAGCAAATTAAGTCAGATAGTATCTGCAATCCGGTTAAGTCGTGCTGTGCTTAGAAATATTCATGAAAATTTATTTTGGGCATTTATTTATAATATTATTGGGATTCCATTGGCAGCAGGTGTTTGGATTCCTATCTTTCATCTAAAATTAAATCCAATGTTTGCTGCTGCTGCCATGAGTTTATCAAGTTTTTGTGTTGTTACCAATGCATTGAGATTAAATTTATTCCCAATGCATCATAATAAAAAAGAAGGGAAAGAAAGGAAGGAAATGGATATGAAAAAGACAATAAAAATTGAAGGAATGATGTGTGGACACTGCGAAGCAAGAGTAAAAAAATGCTTGGAGGCACTTTCAGAAGTAAAAGAGGCTGTTGTTAGTCATGAAGCAGGTACTGCAATTGTAACATTAGATGCACAGTTATCAGATGAAGTGTTAAAAAAGACAGTAGAGGATCAAGATTATAAGGTAGTTTCTATTATGTAAGGGGGAAATGTAGTGAATATCTCAGGAATGTTAGAAGGAAAAGTGGCAATTGTCACTGGAGGAACAAGAGGAATTGGATATGAAATTGTAAAAAAATTTTTAGATGCAGGTGCAAAAGTAGCATTTTTTGGCTCTAAACAAGAAACCGTAGATAAGGCATTAGAACGACTGAAAATAGAACAAAAAAAAGAAACACAGTTTATAGGACTATATCCAACATTAAGTGATTATAAATCTGTAGAAAATGCAATTTTATCTGTAAAAGAGAAATTTCATCATGTGGATATTCTTGTAAATAATGCTGGAATTTCTGCTAGAGACTCCTTATATGATTATAAACCAGAAGATTTTGAAAAGATTATGCAATTAAATGTAAATGCTGTTTTTTATTGTACCAAGATAGCTGCCATTCTTATGAAAGAACAAGGTGGTGGTTCTATTATTAATATAAGTTCTATGGTAGGTACTTATGGACAGCCTGCTGGATGTGGTTATCCAACATCTAAATTTGCGGTAAATGGTTTAACAAAATCACTGGCAAGAGAGCTTGGAAAAGATCAGATTCGTGTAAACGCAGTTGCCCCGGGTGTTACAAGAACGGATATGGTAGCGGCACTTCCAGAGGAAATGGTACAAAGACTTGCAGCAACAATTCCATTAGGCAGAGTAGGAGAACCAGAAGAAATTGCGAATGCAGTGCTTTTTTTAGCAAGCGATCTTGCAAGCTATGTTACAGGAACAATTCTTGCAGTCGATGGAGCAACACAAGTATAATATATTCGTAGTCAAAAAAAGTCAGGTTTGTTTTGCAGGCCTGATTTTTTTGATCATAAATATAAAAAGTACTTGCAATAGAAGAAGAATTATGATATTATAAACATATGAACAATTATTCATATGAAAGGAGGATATATGAACGAAAATAAATTACAAGAATCACAATATAAGAAAAAGCATAAAGAGAAACAGGAAGTAGAACAATGCGAAACTTATCAAGTGCATGAGGATATTGTAAAGGCAGTAAAGGAAAAAATGCCAGAGGAAGATATACTTTGTGACTTAGCAGAGATTTTTAAGGTATTTGGAGATTCTACAAGAATTAAAATTTTATATTTATTATTTGAATCAGAAATGTGTGTATGTGATATTGCACATCTTCTTGGGATGAATCAATCAGCAATTTCTCATCAGCTTCGGATTTTAAAACAAGCACGTCTTGTAAAAAGCAGAAGAGAAGGAAAATCAGTAATTTATGCGTTAAGTGATGATCATGTTCAAACAATTATTGGTCAGGGTATGGAACATGTTTGTGAGTAAAGAAAAAGAAAAGAAAGGAAAGATTATAATGAAGAAAAAATTTAAATTAATTGATTTGGATTGTGCAAATTGTGCTGCAAAAATGGAGGATAGTATAAAGAAAATTCCGGGTGTTTTGGATGCAAATGTTAGTTTTATGACACAGAAAATGACAATTACTGCAAGAGATGATCAATTTGATGAGATTATGAAACAAGTAGTGAGTGTTTGCAAAAAAGTAGAACCAGATTGTCAAATTGTATTATAGAAAAGGAAAAGCAAGAATAAAGATTTCAGCTTTGAAAATTTTTTTACTTAAATAAAATTATTTCAAAGCTGGAAAAGTTAAGAGGTGTCAATATGGGTGAAAAATTAAATAAAAAGCAAAAAGCAATGTTACTACGGATTCTTTCTGCAATGGGTCTTTATCTTATCTTATTTATAATATCAAAATGGAATCTTCTTCCTGTATTAAATATATTTCCAGTTTCTGTTTTTGTATTTTTAATTCCTTATGGTGTTGTTGGATGGGATATTGTATATAAAGCATTTCGTAATATTAAAAATGGGCAAGTATTTGATGAAAATTTTTTAATGTTTATTGCTACGATTGGTGCATTTCTTGTAGGGGAGTATTTAGAAGCCGTTGCTGTTATGTTATTTTATCAGATAGGAGAATTGTTTCAAAACTATGCTGTTAGTCGTTCCAGACAATCGATTTCTGCTATGATGGACATTTGTCCAGAATATGCAAATATTGAAATTGATGGAGAACTGAAACAAGTTGATCCCGATGATATATTAGTTGATGATATTATTGTAGTAAAGCCCGGAGAGAAAATTCCTTTAGATGGAATAGTTGTTTTTGGGGAATCTATGGTAGATACTTCTGCATTAACAGGAGAATCTGTACCAAGAAAAGTTTGTGCTGGAACAGAAATTATTAGTGGATGCGTGAATGGAAATGGACTGCTTCGTGTAAAGGTAACAAAGGAATTTGATGATTCTACCGTTTCAAAGATTTTAGAGCTTGTAGAAAATGCCAGTTCCAGAAAGGCAAAGACAGAAAATTTTATTACAAGATTTGCAAGATATTATACACCAATTGTTGTATTTGCAGCACTTGCACTTGCACTTTTACCACCATTATTTTTTGCACAGCCATGGAATGACTGGATGCTGCGTGCTTGTATTTTTCTTGTAATTTCCTGTCCATGTGCCTTAGTGATTTCTGTTCCTCTTAGTTTTTTTGGCGGTATTGGTGCAGCATCAAAACAGGGTATTTTAGTAAAAGGAAGTAATTATTTAGAAGTATTAGCAGATATGAATACTATTGTATTTGATAAGACAGGAACTTTAACAAAGGGTGAATTTAAAGTAACGGATAGTTTTCCAGCAAAGGGAATCGATCAGGGTGAGCTTTTAGAACTCGCTGCTTTAGCAGAAGGCTATTCCGATCATCCAATTGCACGTTCTATTTGCGAAGCCTATGAACAAGAGAAAAAGAAGAAACCTTTGGAACTAGAACGAGTAGAAAATACAAAAAACTTTTCAGGACGAGGGATTTGTGCTAATATTGATGGGCAGACAGTATTTGTTGGAAATGATAAACTTATGAAAGAACAAGGAATTGCTTATCAGGAAGTAAAAAAAGTAGGTACGGTTATCTATCTTGCAAAACAAGGAAAATTTCTTGGAAGTATTTTAATTTCTGACACTATAAAACCAGAAGCCGCAAAAACAATTCAGGAATTAAAAAATGCAGGGGTTTCTAAAACTGTTATGTTGACAGGAGATCGAAAAGAAATTGGAGAAGCAACTGCAAAAGAACTTGGAATAGATCTTGTTTATACAGAACTTCTTCCACAAGATAAAGTAGCAATGGTAGAAAAATTACTAGAAGGAAGAACAGAAAAGGAAAAGCTTGCTTTTGTTGGTGATGGAATTAATGATGCACCTGTATTATCACGTGCTGATATTGGAATTGCAATGGGAAGTATGGGAAGTGATGCAGCGATTGAAGCAGCCGATATTGTATTAATGGATGATGATACTTCAAAAATTGCATTTGCAGTTCAGATAGCAAGAAAGACACTACGAATTGTAAAAGAAAATATTGTCTTTGCACTTTTTATAAAACTTCTATTTTTAACACTTGGTGCTTTTGGTATGGCAAATATGTGGGAAGCAGTATTTGCAGATGTTGGAGTTTCTGTTATTGCGATTTTAAATGCAATGCGAGCCTTATATATAAAAAAACAGCAAACTAATTCTGGAATAGTTGAAAATATGAAAGAAACAGCTTGTTAAAAAAGGAAAAAAAGATTTATGAAAATTTTGATTTATCGCTGGAAAGCTTATAATTATAGGGATTTTATTTTTGCTTTACAAGAAATGGGTCATACGATTGATATTTTTTTTTATGATATTAAGGATTTTGATGGTGACTCTAATTTTTCTCTTTTTATGGAAGAACAGTTAGGAAATAAAAAGTATGATATTGTAATGTCAATTAATTATTTTACTGTGATTTCTAATGTTTGTGAAAAACAAAAGATTCCTTATATTTCATGGAATTGTGATAGTATGTTGATTAGTATGCATCATCAGTCTATTTTTAACTCTTGTAATTATATTTTTACTTTTGATTTTGCAGAGGTAAAAAAATTTAAAGCAATGGGAGTAAACCATATTTTTTATCTGCCATTAGCAGTAGAGATAAAACGTCTGGATAATTTTATAGCAAAAGAGAAAAAAAAGATAGAAATAAATCAACAACATAGAGCAGAACTTGCCTTTGTTGGAAATTTATATGAAAGAAATCGCTATGACATGATTGAACCTGTGTTGCCAGATTATTTGCGAGGATATTTAGAAGCTTCTTTATGGGCACAGCTTCAAGTTTCTGGTGGTAATTTATTATCGGAAATGTTGACGGAAGAAATTTTAATACAGATTTCGGA
Source organism: uncultured Lachnospiraceae bacterium (assembly GCA_910576895.1). GTDB lineage: Bacteria > Bacillota > Clostridia > Lachnospirales > Lachnospiraceae > MGBC100174. The sequence continues at coordinate 57,470 of CAJTJZ010000010.1, forward strand.
ACATTTCCGATTAGAAAAAAGAAAAGAGTCTTTTGCTGATTTGAATTTAATTTTTTGTTCTACTGTATTGGGATTTAAAGCAGCAAATCTTGAAAGAGAACAATATTTAAATGCATTATCTCTTTCTCATCAAGTGGATTTATATACCGATGGAAAAACAGAACAGTTACCATTTGTACAAAATAAGGGACGGTTAGATTATTGGGAAGAAATGCCGTCTGTTTTTTATCATAGTAAAATTAACTTAAATTTTACGATTCCTAATATTTTAGATGGCACGCCATTACGAGTTTTTGATATTTTGGCGTGCCATGGTTTTTGCTTAACAACTTATAGAGAAGATTTGCTGCGGCATTTTGAAAATGGAAAAGATCTTGTTATTTTTGAGGGAAAAGAAGATTTATTGCAAAAAGTGGATTATTTTTTAGAACATGAAAGGGAACGGGAAAGAATTGCAGAAAATGGATATCAAAAAGTGAAAAAATATCATACCTATTCAATACGTCTTAGAAAATTATTTGATATTTTAAAAGAATGTGGAATTATTTCATAGAGAGGAAATGGATTAGAAACAATAAAAAAGTCCTAGAAAAGAAATTGCTCCCTTTCTTGATTAAAAAATAAGGCTATGCTATAATAAAGAAAATAAAAAATAGAGAAAAAAATTTACAAGGAAAAGACAAGAAAGGGAAACGGAGGACTGGTTATGAATCCATTGGATGTCAAAATGGCACAAATCCAGCAGTTAAACCAGACAGAAGCAAAAGCATCCGTACAGCCAGAGTCAGACGGATCATTTAAATTTACATTAATTAGCAATATAGAAGAGTCCAGTTTAAAAGAACGACTGGGTTTTATGATGCAAGATATTATCCAACATGGAGATAAATTGGCAAAGCATATGGATATCCGGGATATGAAGCATTATCGGCAATTAATTAAAAATTTTATGAATGAGATTGTCAGCCGATCTCATAAATTTAGCAGAGAGAATTTTCTTGACAGGCGAGGACGACATCGAGTGTATGGTATGATTAAGTTGATTGATCAAAATCTTGATGAACTAGCAGAGGAACTTTTAAAAGACGAGAAAGATCATATCGCTATTTTAAATAAAATTGATGAAATCAAAGGATTGTTATTAGATATTTTGGCATAATAGAAATGCTAAGGAGGTGGGCTATTGGGTAAAAATGCAATTGATTTTCAAAATGTAATAGGAAAAGAAGCAATCATAAAACATTTAACAACAGCAGTCATACAAAATAATGTAAGCCATGCTTATATTTTTCAGGGAGAAGATGGTTCTGGAAAGCTTTTTGTAGCAAAGATTTTTGCAAAGGCTTTAGAATGTGAAACAATTCAAAAAGCATTAAAAAATGGGGAAGCCCTTTCTAATATTAACCCTTGTGGAATTTGTGCTTCTTGTAAAAAAGCAGAAAGTGGAAATCATCCAGATATCCATATTTTAAGTCATGAAAAAGCAAGCATTGGTGTAGATGATATTCGTATTCAAATTAATCAGGATATTCAAATTAAACCATATGAGGGAAAGTACAAAATTTATATTATTCCAGATGCGGAGCGTATGACAGAACAGGCAGGAAATGCATTATTAAAAACAATAGAAGAACCGCCGGGATATGCAATCCTTCTTTTATTAACCGATAATATTTATCGTATGCTTCCAACGATTCAATCACGCTGTGTTCAAATTCCATTTAAGCCAGTAGCACAAAAACTTGTAAAACAATATTTAATGGAACAGCATCATATACCAGATTATCTTGCTGAGATAAGTGCACGTTTTTCACAGGGAAATATTGGGAGAGCTGTTCGTTATGCCATTAATGAGGAATTTTTAGAAGTAAAGGAACATATCTTGCATGTCTTGCGATATATTGATGAAATGTCAGTACAGGAAATTATTGCAGCCGTAAAAAAGATGGCTGCCCATAAAGGAGAAATTAATGATTATATTGATTTAATGCTTTTATGGTATCGAGATGTGTTAATGCTAAAAGTAACAAATAATCCTAATTTACTGATTTATAGTCAGGAAATCAAATGGCTTCGAGAGCAGTCAAAAACAAGAAGTTATGAAAATATTGAAACAATTATCGAGGCAATGGAAACAGCAAAAATGCGGATTCGAGCAAATGTTAATTTTGATACAACAATTGAATTAATGGTATTAAAAATAAAGGATAGCAAACAATAAATAATAAGTAGATACAAAATTAGAAAGGAAATGATATGGTAACAGTAATTGGAGTTCGTTTTCGTAAAGCGGGAAAGATCTATTATTTTGATCCAGCACAGTATGAAATTAAAAAGGGTGATCATGTAATTGTCGAGACAGCACGAGGCATCGAATATGGAACTGTAGTTTTAGAAAAAAGAGAGATAGAAAGCGATAAGATGATTGCACCTTTAAAACAGGTTATTCGTGTGGCAACACAAGAGGATGATATTATAGAAGAAAAAAATCGCGAAAAAGAAATAAAAGCATTTCAGATTTGTTTGGAAAAAATAAAAAAACATGGACTTGAAATGAAGTTGATTGATACAGAATATACATTTGATAATAATAAGGTACTATTTTATTTTACAGCAGATGGAAGAGTAGATTTTCGTGAACTTGTAAAAGATTTAGCATCTGTTTTTAAAACGAGGATTGAATTGCGCCAAATTGGTGTTAGAGATGAAACAAAAATTCTTGGTGGTATTGGTATTTGTGGACGACCACTTTGCTGTTCCACTTATTTATCAGAATTTATTCCTGTGTCAATTAAAATGGCAAAGGAGCAAAATTTATCTTTAAATCCTACCAAAATTTCTGGTGTTTGTGGAAGACTGATGTGTTGCTTAAAAAATGAAGAAGAAGCTTATGAGGAATTAAATAGCAGATTGCCAAATATTGAAGATATTGTAACAACAAAAGAAGGATGGAGAGGAGAAGTACAAAGTGTTAATGTATTAAAACAGCTTGTAAAAGTAGTTGTAACAACAGATAAAGATGAAAAAGAAGTACGAGAATATAAAGTAGAGGATTTAAAATTTCGTTCTAGAAAACGCAAGGAACATTTGAATGTGGATGGGGAATTAAAAGAATTAGAAATGTTAGATAAAAAAGAAACAAAATCAAAACTGGATTAAATAAAATTTAAGGAAAAATTTTTCGCTTGTGATTATAAGTATAAAAAGGAAACAAAAAAGAAAGGATAAAATACAATTATATTATATATGAAAAAAGATAAATTTTTAAAACAGGGAGAACGGCTTGATGAACTGCATCGAAATGGATATGTTATTATTCAAGATCCAAAAAGATTTTGCTTTGGTATGGATGCAGTGCTATTATCAGGATTTGCAAAGGCAAAAAGAGGAGATCATGTACTTGACCTTGGAACAGGTACTGGAATTATTCCGATTTTAATGGAGGCAAAAACGCAGGCAGAATATTTTACAGCATTAGAGATTCAAAAAGATAGTGTAGATATGGCAAGACGCAGTGTATATCTGAATCATTTAGAGAAAAAAATTAAAGTTGTAGAGGGAGATATTAAGGAGGCATCAGCATTATTTCATGCCTCCTGTTTTGATGTAGTAGTAAGTAATCCGCCTTATATGACAAAACAGCATGGACTTACAAATAAAGAACTTCCAAAAACAATTGCAAGACATGAAATATTATGCACATTAGAAGATGTGATTCGAGAAGGTGCAAAAGTATTAAAACCAAATGGTCATTTCTTTTTAGTTCATAGACCATTCCGCTTACCAGAAATTTTTGCAGTTATGCAAAAGTATCGGATAGAGCCAAAGAGAATGAAACTTGTACATCCTTTCGTTGAAAAAGAACCTAATATGGTACTACTTGAGGGGATAAAAGATGGAAAACCAAGATTAACTGTGGAAAAACCATTAATTATATTTCGGGAAAAAGATGTTTATACAGAGGAAATTTATAAGATTTATGGATATTAAATTTATACTTGCAAGCGAAAAAATTTTTTTCGCCTGTGGGTTCGTGTCAACCATAGCATAAAACAGCTTGTTTCTTGTTATACCCAATCAGGTATAACCTGTTATATGGTCAGGTTTTTCGACCGCTAGGATAAAAAACAAGAAAGCACTCAAAGTAAAGAGATGCTTTCTTTTAGTAAGATTATTTTTAATTTGTACTTTCTTTTTTATTCTTTATTTAATTCGGCATTTGTTACACGCTCAATATGCATTGCTAGATATCCAATCTCTGCTTCCTCTAAATTACATTTCAAACTAAGCCCTATTTCATGACATATCATGGAGGCTGCCTGAAATGATTTTGGACATTTAATTTCCATATAATCATTCATATTTAATTTTAATTGTTCTCCACTTAGAGCTCTTGTAATCATATAGCGAACGTGATTCATAAGTCGATTATAAGATAAGGACATAACATTAATTTTCTTTCCTGTTTCTTGTTCAACTAAAGAAATACATTCTCTAACTGCCCTAGCAATCTGCATAGCTTGTGATACTTTTTCATCTTCAATAGCAGAATGAATATGCAATGCAATATATCCAATTTCATGTTCATCTATTTGTATATTAAGTTGTTCTAAAAGCATAGGTTCTATACACTGAGCAACTTTATATTCTTTATAAAATAGGATACGAATATCTTCTGTTAGTGGATTGCTGATTTGTTCGTGGTTTTTGATACGCGAAACAGCATATTCTATATGATCTGCCATTGGAAAAAGAATGGAGCGATCAATTTTTCCAAAGGTTTTTTCTGCTTCATTTAATACATTATTCGCCAGTTCTAAGCAGATAGGAGAAACTGCTTTTATAATTTCCTTAGCATCTCCCCTATCTGTTAATTTTTGTAATGAATATATCGTATCTTCTTGTCGTATTTCTATATATTCACTTATCTTTTTACCAAAACCAATGCCTTTTCCTATGATTAAATATTCATTTTTATTATGTTCCTGAAATACAATCACTGCATTATGGTTTAAAACTTTTGTTATTCTATTCATATCAAATACCATTCTTATCCATTTTTTATAATATTTTTATTCGTAGATATCAACTGCAAACAATGCTTCCCCCGGTTGAATCTTGCCTGCTTTGATAAGGCGGATTTTTTGGTTATCCTCTAGTTCTGTACAGATAATAGGGGAAACAATGGAAGGTGCATTTTCTTTTAAATATTCTAAATTAAGTTTTAACATTGGGTCGCCTTTTTTTACTTTTTGACCATTTTCAACAAAAACTTCAAAGCCGTTTCCTTCCAGTTTTACAGTATCAATTCCAACATGAATTAATAAACTGATTCCAGAATCTGTTAAGAAACCAATCGCATGCTTTGTTTCAAATACAAAACAAACTTCCCCATCTTCTGGTGCTCTCACAATAGGATCGGAAGGCGTTACAACAGCACCATCTCCCATCATTTTTCCAGCAAACGCTTCATCTGGGGCTGTTGATAAATCGGCTGCAATACCATTCATTGGACTTCCTATTATAATGGAATGTGCTACTTTTTGCATTTTCTTTTCTTCTTTTACGGAAGTATTTGGAAGTTCTTCTTTTGTAGGATGGTAAGACTCTTCAGGTTCTTCCTCAGGTGCTTTTTCTAAATAGTCTTCCAAATTTGATTTTATTACAGTAACATTTGGTCCATAAATAACTTGGACTCCTTTTCCTTTATGGACAACACCAGAAGCTCCTGTAGAACGCAGTAAGGAATCATTAACTAAATCAGCGTTATATACAGTACAGCGAAGTCTTGTTGCACAACAATCAACATCACTAATATTTCGTTTTCCGCCAAGTCCTTTTGTAATAGTGGCACTTACAGAATCGAAAGAAGCATCTTCTTGATGATTTGCTTTATTCCCTTCTTTTCTAGCATTTACATCTGCTTTTGTATATAATTTTGTTTCTGTATCATCATCTTCTCTTCCCGGTGTTTTAAAATTAAATTTTTTAATAAGAAAACTGAAAATAAAATAATATAGGAAGAAATAAACAATTCCAACAGGAATTACCATCATCCAGCTCGTTTTTGCATTTCCCTGTAAAATTCCAAAAAGGAAGAAATCCAAAAGTCCGCCAGAGAATGTCAAACCTACGGCAATATTGAGTATATGTGCAAGCATATAAGCAGAACCTGCTAAAATCACTTGTACGATAAATAATGCAGGAGCAACAAATAAGAAAGAAAATTCAAGTGGTTCTGTAATTCCTGTCATCATACAAGCTAGTGCAGCAGATAATAATAAACCGCCGGCTGCTTTTTTCTTTTCTGGTTTTGCACAACGATACATAGCAAGAGCTGCTCCCGGTAAACCAAAAATCATAAAGATAAATTCACCGGAAAAATATCTTGTTGCATCTGCACTAAAGTGTGTTACATTGGCAGAATCGGCAAGCTGTGCAAAGAAAATATTTTGTCCGCCCTGAACCATAGTTCCTGCAACTTCCATAGTACCGCCTACGGCTGTTTGCCAGAATGGCATATAAAATACATGATGCAGTCCAAATGGGATTAAAGCTCTTTTAATTAACCCAAAAATAAGAGTGCCAATATAACCACTTCCTGTTACAAGTCCTCCTAGGGCATAAATTCCATTTTGTACACTAGGCCAAATAAAATATAATGCAATTCCTACAAACATATAGACAATTGTGGAAATAATAGGAACAAATCTTGTTCCGCCAAAAAAAGATAAGGCATTTGGAAGAGCAATTTTATAAAATCGATTGTGTAATGCGGCTACACCAAGACCAACAATAATACCTCCAAATACTCCCATTTGCAAGGTTGGGATTCCACAAACAGAAGAAATTGTTCCTTCTAAAACATCACTTGCAATTTCACCATTTTCCAATATTTTTTCATTAATAACAAGCATAGCATAAATAGCAGTATTCATTACAAAGTAGGCAATGACTGCTGATAGAGCAGAAACTTCTTTTTCCTTTTTTGCCATACCAATCGCTACTCCAATTGCAAAAATCAATGGAAGATTATCAAAGATTGCACTTCCAACTTGATTCATAATAACAAGCAAGGCATGAAGCAAAGTCCCTTTTCCTAAAATGCTAGTTAAACCATAAGTGGCAATCGTTGTTTCATTTGTAAAGGAACTTCCGATTCCAAGTAAAAGGCCTGCCACAGGCAAAATGGCAATGGGGAGCATAAAACTTCTCCCAACACGCTGTAAAACACCAAAAATTTTGTCTTTCATAAGCATTCTCTCCTTTCAAATTTTTTTATTTTTTTGGTGTTTATGCCTATTTTTGCCTTTTATTTCAATAAAAAAAGAGACACTTATTACACATAAACACCTAAATGAATGCTATGTATAGTGAATGCCTCCTATGAGTAACATACTATATCTAGATTTTATGCTATCATTCTATCTCTTATTTGTCAAGAGTTTTTTTATTAGAAATAAATGAATTGTGCATTTTTCACAAAACATAAGAAAAGTATCATGGACAAAAATCATAGTTTCTTTTATAATATTTTTCATCATTGTATCGTGAAAGAGTAATGTAGGTCATGTATAAAAAATTAGATTATTTAGGAGGAAATAACCTATGGCAGGGATTTTATATTTATGTGCAACACCTATTGGAAATTTGGAAGATATGACATTTCGGGCAGTTCGTATTTTAAAAGAAGTAGATTTGATTGCAGCAGAAGATACTCGCAATAGTATAAAATTGTTAAATCATTTTGAAATAAAAACAAAAATGACAAGCTATCATGAACATAATAAAGTGGAAAAAGCAAAGGTACTTGTGGATAAGTTATTGCAGGGGAAGAATATTGCGTTGATAACTGATGCAGGAACTCCGGGGATTTCTGATCCGGGTGAAGAATTAGTAAAGCAGGCATATCAGGCAGGCATTGTGGTAACTTCTCTGCCGGGATGTTGTGCGGGAATTACAGCACTAACACTATCAGGAATGAGTACAAGAAGATTTGTATTTGAAGCATTTCTTCCACAGGATAAAAAAGAACAAAAACTTGTTTTAGACGAAATGAAAGAAGAACAAAGGACCATGATTATATATGAAGCTCCTCATAGATTAGTAAAAACATTAAAATTATTGTTAGAAACACTTGGAAATCGCCGTTTAACCATATGTAGGGAATTAACAAAAAAACATGAAACAATTTTTCTTACAACAATCGAAGAAGCAATTACGCATTATACAGTGGAAGAAGCACCAAGAGGAGAATGTGTTTTTGTGATAGAAGGAAAATCTTATCAAGAAATGGTAAGGCAGTCGCAGGAAAAATGGAAGGAAGTAGAAATATCAGAGCATGTTCTATATTATATGCAGCAAGGGTTTCCTAAAAAGGAAGCAATGAAAAAAGCAGCTCTTGATAGAGGTATGACAAAAAGAGAAATTTATCAGGCACTATTATAGATATAATAGGGAAAGGAGAACGATAATATGATTACTTTAGGAATTTGTGAGGATAGTGAGAAAACAAGGGAAGATTATTTTTTTTGATAATATAATCAATTTTTGTTATGATTTGTAATATGCTTATTTGGTATTAAGCTGGGATTAAAAAATCAGAAATAGCATCTTCGTATAATTTATAAAAAAAATTTTTTTATTTTGATTTTTGGATTTATTTTTATGTATTTAGATAAATATGTTGACAATTTAATATATATATGATAATATATTTCTATAAAATATTACTTTAGAAAAAAGATAGGGAATAACTATAAAAAAATTATAAGAAAATAATATTTTAGATAAATAGTAATAATCTAATAAAAATATAATTCATTTGTAATATTGCAGAGTAGGAATAATAAAGATAATTAAAAACAATGAACATATCAAATTTTATTGGATTATTCTATATAAAAAGAAAGGATATGAAAAAATATGTTATTAGAGGATAGTCCGTCAGACAGATACGGCTTTCTCTTACGTAGAAAGAGGTCAACTTTCGGTAAGGGAAAGCCAAATTAAAAGAACAGCAAAGAAAGTATAGCAAAAAATTAAGATAATGTCTAGGGATGTTTTTTTAATATTTTTAACAGAAAATATAATATTTTATAATTATTATATATAGTAGAGTAAGGAAGATATTAAAAAAATATATAGTTAATAATAATTAAGAAAGGATAAACATTGCAGACATTTTTTCAACTTTATTTATATCGTTTATTTAGTATTACAAATAGTTGTGAATAGATAATTTCTGATCTGATGTTATCAAATAATTTTAAAGAAATTGTTAAATGATATTATGTCTATGATGGGGTATAGAGAATGAAAAATATATTTTATAGAATGATATGTATATGCTTTGGAAGTATTTTTTTATCATTTAGTTTCTGTTTTGTTTATTGTGAAAATGTACAAGCAGAAGAAAAGGAAGAAAACTCTTATATCGTTACTGCAAAAAATGATCTTGCATTGAAAGAGCTGAAGAAGGAATATACAACAAGTGTAGAACAATTGTTATGTGATGATGTAGAAGAAGATAAACTTCTTGTTATATCTGCTACAGAAGAAGAAGCAATGCAACTACAAGAGGATACTAGAGTGGAAGCTATCGAAGAAGATATTGTTGTATATGGATGTGGGGAGAATACTGTAACAACAAGTTCTATTGAGTGGAATCTTGATATTATTAATGTTAAAAATAGTGAATCTGTTCAAAATGGAGAAAAAATTAAAGTAGCTATGTTAGATTCAGGAGTTGATGATTGCGAAGATATTGATGTAAGAGAGCGTGTTAATTTTATTCCAGGACAAGATGAAGTATTTGCTTTATATGAGGATAGTACTGGACATGGAACATGTATCGCAGGAATTTTAGCAGGTAAGGATAATGAGATTGGAATTACAGGAATTAATCCAAATATGGAATTATATTCTGCACGTGTTTTAGATTATCATAATAGTTCAAAAGTGAGTCGTATTATTGATGCCATCAATTGGGCAATTGAAAAAAAAGTAAATATCTTGAGTCTTAGTTTTGGAACAAAAACAGATTCTGAAGTATTGCATAATGCTATAAAGAGAGCACAAGAAAATAATATTTTAATTGTAGCAGCAGGAAATGACTCACAGATAGAATATCCTGCGGCATATCCTGAAGTGATTGCCGTTGGCTCTATTGGTACAGATGGAACGGTTTCAGAAAACAGTGCCATAGGAGAGGAATTGGAACTAGTAGCACCAGGAGAACAACTTCTATCTACAGGTGCATTTGATGGTGTTATGACTTGTAGCGGAACAAGTATGGCAGTACCTCATGTGGTTGGAGTAGCATCACTTTTGTGGGAAAAAGATAGTACTGCTGATGCGGAATTGATTCGCATGGTACTTGATGCAGGAGCTAAAACATATGATAATAAGGAAGTATATGGATATGGACTTGTAGATTATGAGTATGCAAGTAATATATATGATCAATGTAAACAGTTCAAATTATGTAGAAGAATTACAGGAAGATGGAACTTTGGAAGAAAATACAAGTACTCTTTGTGTTGAAACATATGAAGATGTCGATTATGTAGAAGGTTGCTGGAGGACAGATAAACATCAAGAATTAGTTGAAGAAGGTCAAGACGAAATAACAGGAAGACTTTTAAGCAAAGAATTGGCGATTGTAAAATTGGGTGCAGTAGCGAATGATAATTATGTAAGAGGTATGACAATGCAGCCACAATGGCATGGTTATTGGAAAAATGTAGGTACTTTGGAAAAATCTAACTATGTAGCTAATTACCTTTATATTTCTAATATAGCAAAGCAGTATAAATGTGGAAATTCATCAACATATCCAATGCAAACTGGAATGGATCCAGTAATGGAAAGGATTATAGAACCATTTGGTATAAGGATAGTTGATTCAGATCCAGACAAAAAAACATTGACAGATAAAGGGATTATTTCATGGGAACAAGCTTTAAATGGTGAACCTGCAACAATGAAGAATAAGAGTTTATTTTTATATGGGATGGCATTACATTGTGCTACGGATACATTTGCCCATTCAACAACACGATTAAATGGTTTTGTAATAAAACATGATGATGATAAAGCAAGTCATAAGAATGTGGCTGATGATGATACATATTATACAAACAGAATTAAGTGTGCAAGAGAGATTGCAGGGAATGTGCTTTCAAACTATCTATTAACTTCTTCTGGAAAGGTATCGGATTTTTATATAAAAAAATATGACAGAACTTTTCATTTAGTTAATATAGCAGAATATATGAGTATTGTAGATAATACATATTATAAAAATAAAAAATCTTATTTTGATGCACTTAATTATAGTATAAATCCTTAAAATTAAAATTTATAGTATAAAAAATAATCTAAAATTGCTAATATAGTAAACATATAAATGTAGAGGTAATTTTAGATTATTTTTTATTAGTTTTCATAAAAAGGCTGGTGAAGAATATTTATGGCTAAAATAAAAAAAATACTTAGCAGTATAGCATTTGGCATTATTTTATTATTATTGGTATTATTTTTTTATGAGTCAAAAAGGAGCAAAGAAGATAGTGGTAGCCTTTTAGCACATAAAGAAGAAATAAAAGAGAAAAAAGAAGATCTACAAAAGAAAGAAATTGAGAAAGAACAAAAGATAAAAGAAGATATTCGGGAATATCAAGAAATATCTATGTCATTTAATGTATCGAACTATTGGGATTGCGGACTTTTCAATATTATGCTTGATTTCAATGAAAAATTGTGTTCCTTTGGAAGAACTGATGATACTCAAAAAAATATGTTGATTTTTTGGAAAGAGAAAGGGAAAGGTCAAAAAGAGAAAGAATTTTTAGCAGACGATGTATTTCCAAAACGTTCTTATTGGCTTCCAGACATTGTACCTTACCAAAATGGCAAACAAAAGGGATATATTATATATCAAAGAATAGAAGGAACTTATTTTTGTTGCTTTGTTGGAGAAAAAGGAGAATTAATTCAAAAGATACCATTAGAAAAAATTTTAAAAAAACATAAGATGAAAAAGAAAACCATGTCTCTTGCTATTATTCCAATAGGAAAAAACAAAATTGCAGTGGATATATCTCATGGAAAAATGTCTGATCCAGATAGTGTTATTGCTCAATATATATTATATATTGATATAAAAAAGAATCGATTACTAGATATTAAAAAACATAATTATAATATTATAAGTATTGATAAAAATTATATTTATGCAATTCAATATACAAATGACAATGATATAAGACCTTCTAGTGGAATTAATTATGGTAGTTTTACTTATGGAAATCTAATTATTATAGATAGAAAAACAAGAAAACATATTGCTTCTATAGAGATACCTACCGATGGGGATGGAACAAATATTAATATGTATCCTATACATCTTTTTAATATTAAGGATGATGTTATTTGGCTTGCTAATCGAACAGGAATTTATTATATGGAGCTAGGTGATTTTGAATGGATTAAAGTGATGTCTTCAGAACAAAGCAGTTATTTGAATAAACAGACTACAATATGTGATTTTATAGTGGTTGATGACAATTTATTTTATTTGCTTTCTTTTTTTGGAGAGGATGCTGAAACAGCAGGAAGTTTAACAAAGTATGAAATAAAAAAGTAATGTATGGTTATGTCTCTTGACTAGATAAGTAGTCAACTTTTGATAAGAGAAAACCAAATATAATGAAATCAATTAATTTAGCAGATTAGGGAAATAAGCTGTTTTGCAGTTGCGGTCGGTGCGAACTCATAAACCAAAAACGGAAAATTTTTTCATTTATGAGTATATTATAGATTAATATTAACATTCAAGACTTACTAAAGTGTTTATTAGAACTATATCCTTAAAGTTACTTTATCATACTATGAAAGGGGCAACTACTATGAAAAAAATATATATTATGTTGACAGTTACAGTTACTATTATGTTGATTATAATAAATTCTACTGCCTGTACAAATACGCCAGTAACAAATATAGTAAAACATTCAGCTTCAGAAAATAATTATTTAAAAAAGGAACAACTTGAAAGCAAAAATTTTGTAAAACAAGTTTCAAAAGATGAAACTTTAGAGAATAAAAACCTGACAAATGAAATTTCAGAAAGCGAAAACTTGACAAACCAAAATTTAGAAAGTAATACAATACCATCTGAAACCTCCAATGTGACAGACAACGTAGAAAAAAATAACAAAACAGAAGAAGATATCACTGTTTTAGAAACAAGTTATAGAGAAGATGTTCTTCCCTTTGATCCATGGACATATGCAGATTCTGGAATCTGGGAGATTATGCTTGACAATAATGATCAGCCTTTTGCCTTTGGCATTGCCGCATATGAAGGCGATAATTACCCAAGCTATTTGCTGCATTGGACAAAGAAAGAGCAAAAAAGAGAGTCTTTCCCAGAACAATTCCTTCAAGAAAAATTGCTGAACCGCTATAAAAATGGCACTTGCAAAATTATATCCTGTGTCTATGATGGCAAACAAGCTTACCTTTTTTATGACTACTCCAATCTTTATCTATTAAATGAAAAAGGAGCAGTTATCCGAAAAATAAAAATAAAGAAGATTGCTAAAAAAGTTATAAAGGAGGATTCTTTTGCTATATATGAATTTCTCCAAAAAAATAAAAAAATAAACCACTGTTCTATGATTGTTAGAGCCTACAGCAGTAAGGATGAATATGAGAGACTCTTTGATTTAGAAGCATCTTATTATCTTATCAACATAGATATGGAGACAGGAACACTCAGTTCTTATCAAAAATACCCATACCAGATCATTGGTGCTGATAAATCTTATGTTTACGGCTACATAGACGATCTTGTCATTATTGAGGACAGAAAAACTGGAGAGTGCTATCAAAATATACCATTTCCCAAAGGAGTATTAAAGTATTCAAAAGATGGCAAAAAACTTCTTGACTACCAAGATTTTGAATTTGATATCTGTGATCATACCATTTATTTGGCAGACCGTTCTGGTATCTATAAATTGTCTCCCCTTGATAATGGCTGGACAAAAATTATGGAAAAACAATATAGTTCCTATTTAAATTCCGACTATACGCTTACTGATCTTAAAGTAGTAAATGATAATCACTTTTATTTGTTAGGGCTTTATGGAGATGATGAAGAGACTTCAACCTTTTTGGCAGAATATACACTGGGAGAAAAAACAGCCAAACCAGCTCCAAGCGAGGAAAGATGGAAAGATGGGTTTTATGTCTATGAAGGCGAATTGGTATCTTATAATGGAACAGGTGGAGAAATAACAATTCCTGAAACCGTAACGGTATTTCCAACTCAAATATTCGATAACACAGAAGGAATTACTTCTATCTCGATTCCTGCCTCAGTAAAAACTTTAAATTATTCTCTCTATCCTTGTTTAAGTGGGATTTTTTACCAGTGTAAAGATCTAGAATCGATTACTGTGTCAGAGGAACATGAAAGCTATAGCTCCGTTGACGGCGTATTATTTGATCTAAAAGATAAATGCCTGCTTCGCTACCCACCTGCAAAACTAGAACAATCTTATGTTCAAGAACTATTTGTAGAGGAAATTGCTACTTCTGCCTTTGAGGGTTGTCGTAATTTACAGGAATGTTATCTTCACGCTGATGTAAACAAAATCGATACTGGTGCTTTTGCAAACGCTTATTCCCTACAAGGTATTTATGTAGATTCAGAGAATGAAACTTACTGTTCAGAAGATGGTGTTTTATTTAATAAAGACAAAACAACTCTATTGCAATATCCAGCAGGAAAACAAGATATTTCTTACACTGTCCCAAAGGGTGTAACAGCTATTGCATCAGGTGCTTTCTCTGGATGCCAGCATTTAAAAGAAGTTTTTGTCCCTGAACAAGTAATAGAAATTTCTGATGGTATATTTTCTGGATCACCCTCTATAGAAAAAATTACATTTTCTGGTCTCAAGACTATGGGCGTTAACGTTTTTTCTGATTGTACGAATCTTCAAAAAGTTTCCATTTCTGGTGATCTAACGTTCCTTAAAAACGGAAGCTTCGCTGGTTGTATTTCTCTTGAGACAATTATACTTCCAGACAGTGTACAACATTTTGGAGATGCATCATTTTATAGATGCAAATCACTAAAGCAACTCTCTATGCCTGAACAACTGTGTACTATAGAGTCTATGGCATTTGAGGATTGTTCTTCCCTACAGCAGCTTACATTCCCAGAAAATCTCAAAAGTATTGGTTCATGGGCATTTCAGAACTGCAAGCGGATAAAGCAAATCACCTTGCCAAAAAGCTGCATAACGGTTTCTATCGGTGCATTCAGTGGATGTCGTTCTTTATCCAAAATAAAACTCTCAGAAGAAATGACAGCTCTGGAAGGCTATGTTTTTCGAGAGTGCAGCAGTCTTGTTAAAATTTCTCTGCCAAAAAGGCTAAAAAGTGTTGATTTTTCAGCTTTTGAAAGCTGTCGCAGACTGAAAAAACTTATCATTCCTGATGGGGTAACAAGCCTGACAAATCTCTCTGTTGGCAAAAGTTTTCCAAACTGCACCTCTTTAAAATCCGTAAAAATACCAGAAACCGTAAAAGAGATAGATAATATAAAAATACCAAAACATATTAAAGTTATTGGGAATTTATAATTATCTGACTACTCCCACGGACAAGCCTATGGGGTTCTTACTACTAAGCGTAGCTTGTAATCGTACATCATTTTCAGACTTTGGAAGTACGAGTGTAAATCTATTTGAGCCAAAACTTTCGTGAAGATAGCGAAAAAACA
Organism: uncultured Lachnospiraceae bacterium; assembly: GCA_910576895.1. Classification (GTDB taxonomy): domain Bacteria; phylum Bacillota; class Clostridia; order Lachnospirales; family Lachnospiraceae; genus MGBC100174. The sequence goes on from CAJTJZ010000010.1 coordinate 73,272, forward strand.
ATGGAAGAAATAATAAAAATATGCAAAAATATAATAGATTCCTTTCCAGTAAAGTATGAAATGATAGAATTTACTAATGGAGAAATATTTCTTTCATTTCAGGAATCATTAGATATTCTAGTGCTTGATATTGAGCTTCCAAAAATAAATGGAATTACTATTAAAAATCGTTTACAAGAAAGACGAGAAGAAACCTTGATTATTTTTGTAATCAATCATGAGGAATTAATTAAGGAAGTTTTTGAAATTTATGTGATTGGGTTTGTAAATAAATTAGAAATGGAAACACAGCTTATGGCAATGCTGCTTCGCAGCTACGGTCGGCACGAACTCACGAATGAAAAAAGGAAGCAGTAGAAAAAGTAGAGGGAAAAAGGAAGATACTACTGGAGATTAGAAATTATCAAAAAAATCTTTATCTTGTAGTGAAGAATAGTATTAGACAAGAAGCAGGAACGGAAATAAATTTGAAAACGCAGAAAATGGACAAGAAAATACATGGATATGGAATTAGAAATATCAAACAGGTAGTTATAAATTATCAGGGAGAGATTGAATGGAAACAGGAGTATGGTTTCTTTATAGTTGAAATAATATTACCAATTTTAAATGAAAATTTTTAATTCTATATTAGAGAAATTAGTCGTTGATAAAATTTTCAAAATAGTATATAGTATTTATAAACAAACGCTTGCAAATAATTTAAGTCAATTATGGAAAACTTGTTTGTGCCTTAAAAAAGAATGGTGAAATATATGAAAAAAGTGATAGGTATTGTATTGTTACTATTTGCTGGAACTGTTATATTAAATGGGTTTATGCCAAAGAGTATAGAAAATTCCTTAGATAAAGAAGAAAAGAAAGAACTTCCTGTTGTTAAAAGTATAGTGGATTATCAGGAATTTACGATTCCATCTCTTACAGATAAGGCTACTTATATTATGCAAGCTAAAGTAATGGAAGTAGGGGATACCTTAGAAAAAGAAATGGCAGTTTCTCTTACAGAAAATCCAAAGGAAGCAACGGAAACAATAAGTTGTCCCATTACTCCAATTACATTAAAAGTGGAAGATGTAATGAAAGGCAAGGATATAGCTGCTGGGGATACTTTTATTTATTATGAAGATGGTGGAAGAACATCAGACTATATTCAACTACCAGATGGTTTTTTCATGGAAGAAGGAATGGATATTATTTTATTTTTAAATAAGGAAGGCTATTGCTTTGGATATCAAAGTATGTTTCCAGTGATAAATGATCAAGTGCTTTTAAATGAAATGGCACTAGATTATGTAAACTCAGATAAGGTATCAGAAATGGATACAGAAAACATGAAATCTATTTTTAGGGAGCAAATAAATAATCCAATATCATCTTTTATGCAGGTGAAGGATTTTACAAATATAATAAAAACATTACAATCCTAGAATTTGGTACATAATAAAGAAAATTTTGATAATGAAAGGTTTTTTTATTATTTATGGAAGAACATAGTCTTGATTATAATCAACAGTCCTGTCAAGGAAAGGTTTGGTTGCTTGGTGCAGGGCCGGGAGATATTGGGCTTCTTACCTGCAAAGCAAAGGAAGTTCTAAAACGTGCAGAAGTTGTTATTTTTGATGCTTTAATTAGTACAGAAATTCTTGCACTTATGCCGGAGTGTGCAGAAAAAATAAATGCAGGTAAGCGAGCCGGAAATCATACTTTGTCACAGTTGGAGATTAATCAAATATTACTTACAAAGGCATTAGAGGGAAAACAAGTAGTACGTCTAAAGGGCGGCGATCCTTTTGTATTTGGACGAGGTGGCGAAGAACTGGAACTTTTAGTAGAACATGGTATTGCTTTTGAAGTTGTTCCCGGTGTGACAAGTGCTGTTGCTGTGCCTGCTTATGCTGGGATTCCCGTAACACACCGTTCTATGACTTCTTCTTTTCATATTATTACAGGTCATGCCATGCAGGGAAAAGAAAGTCAAATTGATTATCATTCTTTAGTAAAAATGAATGCAACGCTTATTTTTCTTATGGGACTTTCTTCGTTGCCAAGTATTTGTGAAGGGCTTTTACAAGCTGGTATGGATAAAAATATGCCAGCATCTGTCATTTCTTATGGAACGGTCGCTAGACAAAAAAAGGTGTTAGCAAGCATTGATACACTTGCAGAAAAAACAAAACAGGCAGGAATAACAGCACCAGCAATTATTATTGTTGGTTTTGTTTGTGCGTTATCGGAAAGATATTATTGGTTAGAAACCTGCCCTTTAGGAAAAAAAAGTGTTTTAGTAACAAGACCAGCCGATAGGATTTCTGAAATGACAAAAAAGCTGCGGTTTCTTGGTGCACAAGTAATTGAAATGCCACTGATACGAACAGAACGATTAAAACATAATAAGAAACTAAAAGAAGTATTAAAGCAGATTTCACAAATAAAGGAGGAGGTATGGCTTGTATTTACAAGTCCATCAGGAATCCATATCTTTTTTGAACAGCTTAAGGAATGGAAACTAGATTTGCGAAAGGTGTTTTCTTCGCAAATTAAAATTGCTGTTCTTGGAAGCGGTACAAAAAAGGAACTTGCTAATTATGGATTTTTTGCTGATATAATGCCAAAAGAATATTCTGCAGCAGCTCTTGGGGATTTATTATCAAAAATATGGAAAGAGCAGAAAATTTATCAAAAGAAACTTTATATTATTCGTGCAAAAAATGGTTCTAAGGATTTAATAAAACCGCTTTTAAAAGCAGGCATTGTTTATGAAGATATTCCGTTGTATGAAACTGTTTTTGTAGAAAATAAACTTCTTGCAAAAAAAGTAAAGGAGATGCTTTTACAAGGAATGCTTGATTTTATTACGTTTACAAGTGCTTCTATTGTACGCAGTTTTATAAAAGCAATGGAATTTTGTGAGGAAGAAAAAGATTATTTAAAAAACTTTTATGCTGTTTGTATTGGAGAGAAAACGGCAGAGGAGGCAAAAAAATATGGAATGGATATTTTAATATCTAAAAAAGCGGAAATTGATAGTATGGTGGAAATTATAAAGGAATATAGAAAAAAGGGAGAAAAAAATAAGAAAGAATAGGAAAAAAGAGGACAATATAGAAAAAAATAGAAAGGAAGAAGAAAAAATTTATGGATTTTATTATAAGACCAAGAAGACTTCGTAAAGATCAAACAATTCGTGATTTAGTCCGAGAAACAAGAATTTCAAAAAAATCATTAATTTATCCCCTATTTGTAAAAGAAGGAAAACAGATAATAGAAGAAATACCATCTATGGAAGGGCAGTATCGTTATAGTGTAGATATGCTTCCAAAGGAATTAGAACAGATTAGAAAGGCAGGGATTGGCTGTGTTCTTTTTTTTGGTATTCCTGATAATAAAGATGAATATGGCAGTGGTGCATGGCAGGAGAATGGTATTGTTCAAAAAGCACTTCAAGTAGCAAAAAAGGAATTTCCAGATTTATATTGTATTACGGATGTTTGTATGTGTGAGTATACAAGTCATGGACATTGTGGAATTTTAAATGGCAAATCAGTTGATAATGATAAAACTCTTGCAGTACTTTCAAAAATAGCACTTTCTCATGTACAGGCAGGAGCAGATATGGTAGCACCTTCTGATATGATGGATGGACGTATTTTAGCAATTCGACAGACACTTGATCAAAATGGTTATATAGAAATACCAATTATGTCTTATGCCATAAAGTATTCCTCTGCTTTTTATGGACCATTTCGTGAGGCAGCAGGTTCTGCACCATCTTTTGGGGATAGGAAAAGCTATCAAATGGATTTTCATAATAAAAAGGAAGCAATCAAAGAAGCTGCTCTTGATGTGGAACAAGGAGCAGATATTCTTATGGTAAAGCCAGCACTTTCTTATTTAGATATTGTACAAAAAATTTCAGATACATTTTCTGTACCAATAGCAGCTTATAGTGTTAGTGGAGAATATTCTATGGTAAAAGCAGCAGCACATGCAGGATTTTTGGAGGAAGCAGCGACTGTTTGTGAAATGGCAACAGGAGTTTTTCGAGCAGGAGCAGATATTTTGATTACTTATTATGCAAAGGAATTAGCTCGCTGGATTGATGAAGGAAGAATTGGCTGAAAATATTGACAAATAATATAGGAACTGTTCTTAAAAGATAAAAAGATCAAACTATGATTGAAAATAAAAAGAAGTAGTGTTATAATAAGGCTTGTCTTGTGCAAATTTTAGAAATAGATATAGAAGTAGATGTTATTATATTGGCCGTCAAAAAACATAACCGCTCAGTATAATTTTTATTGCATAAGAAGAATATTTTTTATCGTTTACAGGCTGGAACAGAAAAAAAGACAGAAAAAATAATAAGTATTGTTCCAGTTAAAAAATATATAAATAATGATTGGAGAAACTATATGAAAAACTATTATCAGCCAGAAATTGAAACAATGCCTTTAGAACAGCTTCAGGAACTTCAAAGTGAACGACTTGTAAAACAAGTGAAATTTGTCTATGACAATGTGAAGTTTTATCGTGAAAAAATGGATGAAGTAGGAGTAAAACCAGAGAATATAAAAGGAATTGAGGACTTGCATAAACTTCCTTTTATTACAAAAGATGATCTTCGTGATCAATATCCATATGGGCTTTTGGCAGTACCATTAGAGGATTGTGTACGTATTCAGTCTACAAGTGGAACAACAGGACGGCGTGTTGTTGCCTTTTATACACAGGAGGATCTTGATATTTGGGAGGAATGCTGTGCAAGAGCAATTGTTGCAGCAGGAGGAACAAAAGAAGATGTTTGCCATGTTTGTTATGGATATGGCCTTTTTACAGGAGGACCGGGATTAAATGGTGGTTCTCATAAAGTTGGATGTTTGACACTTCCAATGTCTTCTGGCAATACAGAACGGCAATTACAATTTATGACAGATTTAGGTTCTACGATTCTTTGCTGCACTCCATCGTATGCAGCAAATCTTGGAGAGGCAGTAAATGAGAGAGGTTTAAAAGATCAAATTAAGTTAAAGGCAGGAATTTTTGGAGCAGAGCCATGGACAGAGGAAATGCGTCATAATATTGAAGAATCACTTAATATTAAGGCATATGATATTTATGGCTTAACGGAAATTTCAGGACCGGGAGTATCTTTTGAATGTGAAGAACAGGCAGGCATGCATATTCAAGAGGATCATTTTATTGCGGAAATTATTGATCCAAAAACAGGAGAAGTGCTTCCAGAGGGAGAACTTGGAGAGCTTGTATTTACTTGTATTACAAAAAAGGCGTTTCCGTTGATGCGTTATCGTACACGTGACTTATGTCGTTTAACAAGAAAGAAATGTTCTTGTGGACGTACTCATGTGCGAATGATGAAACCAAAGGGAAGAAGCGATGATATGATGATTGTAAAAGGTGTTAATGTATGGCCTTCTCAGATTGAAGCGGTTCTTCTAAAGCAGGGATATCAGGCAAATTATCAGATTGTTGTTGATCGTATTGGAAATAATGATACGATTGAGGTTCAGGTGGAACTTACAAAAGAAATGGCAGAAAATCCGACTATGACAATTGCAGAACGGGAAAAGAAAATTGTATCTGGATTGAAATCTATGTTAGGAATTAAAGTAGAGGTTTGTGTAGTTGAGCCAAAAACAATTACAAGGAGTGAAGGGAAAGCGGTTCGTGTCATTGATAAGAGACATTTATATTAATAAAATTAAGAAAATAATTATTTTCTCCCAATAATAATTGCAGGTTTTGTCAGTAAACTTATTATTATAAAGAAGGAAAGGCAGCTATAAAACCCGCTGCCTTTCTTTCACTTTTATTTTCTAAATAATAATTAAGAATGTCTATGCATAGAAAATTGACGATCTTTATATTGATCTAAGTTTTCTTTAATATTTCTTGCATCTGCATGGCTTAATAAGGTTTCTCGATCCTTTTTCGATGCAGGTTCTACTTTAACACTTCCCGGACCATTAACGCAGCCGCCTTCGCAGCACATACCTTCAATAAAATCTTCTGGCAAGCGGCCAAGTTTTAACATCATCAAAGCATTTTTACATTCTTTTGCACCATTACACTGGCGTACTTTAATATTTGTATTTTCTCCCTGTTCTGTTAAAGATTCTACAACAGCTTTTGTAACGCCACCTGCATTAGCAAAGCGTTTTCCATAAATACTTCCTTGTTGTATCTGTTTTTCAAAAGCAGAAAGTTCTACATTCTTTGCACGGAACATAGCATCTAATTCTTCAAAGGTCAGTGCAAAATCGGCATTGTCCTCTGTATTGGCAACTTCGCTCTTTTTTGCAATACATGGACCAAAGAATATTGTAACTGCATCTGGCTCTTTTGCACGAATAAATCTTGCCATAGAAGCCATTGGAGAAACTGTTGTAGACATATGATCTAAGACTTGTGGGAAATGACGTTTTATCATATTAACAAAGGCAGGACAACAGCTTGTTGTCATTTTCTTTCCCTGTTTATATGCTTCTGCCCATTCTTCTGCTTCTGAATAAGCTACATAATCACCACCAAGAGAAACTTCGATTAAATCAGTAAATCCAAGTGCTTTTACAGCTTCTCTTAATACACCAATTGTTACATTTACACCAAATTGTCCTTCAATTGCAGGTGCAACCATAGCATAAACAGGACGAGAACCATCACGAAGAATATCAATTACTTCTGTCATACGAGAATAATCAGAAATCGCACCAAATGGACAGTTTTTAATACATTGGCCACAGCGGATACATTTTTCCTCATCAATTACTACAATATGGTTTTCATCCATACTAATTGCATCAACAGGACAACTTTTTTTGCAAGGGCGAACAAGATCAGCAATTGCATTATATGGACAGGCATCATGGCAGCGTCCACATTCTTTACATTTTTGTGGATCGATATAAGCTCTATCACGCATCATAGTAATAGCATCAAAGTTACATGCCTGCTGACATTTTTTTGCCATACATTTTTGACAGTTATCCGTAACAACAAAACGAGTAATTGGACAGCCTTCACAGGCAGCACTAATTACTTGAACTGTATTTTTGCAAGGGAGACCAGTCTGTGCCTCTAAGCCTCTTGCTAAACGGATTCTTTCACGTACAATTTCTCTTTCTTTATAAACACAGCAGCGGAAATTTGCCTGTGGACCGGGAATAATATCATATGGAATCTGATCTTCATGTTCATCCAAAAGTCCATCGTAAGCAAGTTGTGCTACTTTATAAAGCACTTCATGTTTAATGTTTCCAAGTGTCGCATCTTTTAGCATGATGTACATCCTTTCTTAAAAAATAGATAATAAGATTATGTGGTTGCAGTCCCATTTTTTTAATGATGGGAAGTTGGTTACTGTTTATTTTACAGTAATAAAGTAGTAAAGTGATAAATAAAATATACTCACGAGCGAAAAATCTTTCCTCTTTTCGCTCGTGAGTTCGTGCCGACCG
>CAJTJZ010000011.1:0-3295 GCA_910576895.1 uncultured Lachnospiraceae bacterium
ACTCTTACCACATCTCTGTGAAAATGAGGGTTCTCCGACTAAGGAGATTGACACACCACATTTTGTCCATCATCATCGTATCCATGTTGAGTGTAGAAATGGAAGTACCCCGAGTAAGGGGATTGACACAACCGAAGAAGAAACATCTCCACTCTTACCACATCTCTGTGAAAATGAGGGTTCTCCGACTAAGGAGATTGACACACCACATTTTGTCCATCATCATCGTATCCATGTTGAGTGTAGAAATGTAAGTACCCCGAGTAAGGGGATTGACACAACCGAAGAAGAAACATCTCCACTCTTACCACATCTCTGTGAAAATGAGGGTTCTCCGACTAAGGAGATTGACACAGATATTTTACCGTAGCCAGACCATTTTTTGGGGAATAGTGAAAATGAGAGTTCTCCGACTAAGGAGATTGACACTATGTCATCTAAAGCTGTCTGAACTGAAGTCAGTTCAGAGTGAAAATGAGAGTTCTCCGACTAAGGAGATTGACACTTAATGCTCACAAGTGGAGCATCAACAATCAGTTTCTGTGAAAATGAGAGTTCTCCGACTAAGGAGATTGACACCCATTTACCAATAGGTGGCTAAATTCATAGCCTTCTGTAGAAATGAAAATTTCCCGATTAAGGGATTATCATGTTTTATTAAAAAAATAATAATTTTAGAGAAAAAGGAACAGTTATGAAATTCGATTAACTGTTCCTTTTGTCTTTTATGCAAAATAATATAGGGTCACGTACTGGAAAATTTTAAGAGTATAGTATGTCTGAATTTTATAGAATTAAGAAATGAAGAAATAAAGATAACTATAAAATAATTTTCTTGTTATAGAACTATTTTCATGATATAATAAGAAACATAATTTATAATTTTATTATTAATAATAAATTTTAGTAATATTATATACTATAATAAGAGAATGGAGTATGGGATGATGTCAGAACAAAAGAGTGAAATTGCTTATCAAAATAAGGATATTACCAGCAAAGTTTTTGCAGAGAAATTTGTAGGAAAATCTTTCAATGTATATGGTTTTCATCTTCCAAAAGTGAAAAGAGTATTACCAACCAATCTTCCTACTATTCAGGCAGACGAATTAAGATTAGATAATTTATTTTTATTAGAAGATGGTTCTTTAGCGTTGATTGATTATGAAAGTGCCTACAAAGAAGAAAATAAAGTAAAATATTTGAATTACATAGCTCGTATTGTAAGTCAATATTATTCTGTTTATAAAGAAAAGCTAAAACTAAAACTTCTTATTATTTATACAGCAGATGTCAAAAAAGACCAGACAAAAGATTTTTGGAATTTAGATTCGGTAACATTGACACTGCAACAAGCATTTCTTTCAGCTTTAGACTCTGAATCTATCAAAGAGAATTTAACCAGAAAAATTAAAAATGGTAAATCACTTTCAGAAGAAGAAATGATGCAATTTATTATCCTTCCTTTGACTTATCAAGGGGAAGAAAAGAAAAATAAGGCTATTAAAGAATTATTTCAATTATCAAAAAGTATTGAAGAAGAAGCAGTACAACTATTTTTATTATCAGGCATTTTAGTGTTTACTGATAAAGTGATTGATGAAAAAACAGCAAAAAGAATAAAGGAGTGGATCAGTATGACAAAAGTAGCAAGATTATTTGAGGAAGAAAAACAGGAAGCTTTGAAAAATGCATTACAAGCGAAAGATAGAAATACAGTGGAAAAATTATTAAAGATAGGAACAGATATAAAAAATATTATGTATGTAACTGGTTTATCAGAAGAAGAAATTAAAAAAATAGAAAAAAATTTATTAGTAACTAAAGAATAATATATATAGTAATATATGTTCCGATACTGGAAAATTTATTAATTTTACATTTGTTATAGTAACAATTATAGGAAAATTATAGGAGAATCTATAATGATAGAATACGATTATACAGTAAATAAGAGTGTAGATAAATAAAAAATTTTATTTCATTATTCTCATTAGAATAAAAATTCGGAACAAATGTTTGGATTTATCTGTACTTTTTTTTATTCATGTGTTATAATAAATAAAACATTGAGATCTTCACTAATTGAGATATATAGAGAAGTTGAAGTTGTTATAAAGTATTTTGAATTAATATTGGAATATGCATTGGTTGGCTATTAGCTGTAGATAATAGAGGCTATGGATTGATGAATAGTGGAATTTATAGTCTAAATCTATTTATATGGATAGAATAATATAAAATTTGTGATATTAATTATAAGTATGAACTAATATAATAAATTTTGTTAAAATGATAATGAAACTTAAGAGGGAGAAAGAAAATGGATTGGACATTGATATTTACTGCAATAGGTGCTGTAGCTACAGTTGTTTCAACAATTATAGCAGTAAAGGCAAAAAATGAATCAAAAAAGATATTAGAACAAATAAAAGAAGAACATAGCAGAAATATTAAAAATAAAGGGAAAGTGAATGTTTCAAATAGTGGAGACAATTCGGGTATTTTAATTGGAAATAATTCAGGAGATATTCATAGATGACAAGAAATAATTACAAAATAGATAATAGTGGAAATAATCAAGGATTGATTATATCGGAAAACAATGGAAGTATCCAAGTTTCAATTCAAAATGTTCCGAGAATGCCATCTTTAATTTCGGCAGTGGTAAAATCATTGGGAGAAGTGTGTTCAAATAATGATATAGAAAGTACATTTGATTTTAAAGAGTTTAAACCAGATGAAAAGATAGAATATAATTGTGTGCTTAAATATAGAGATATAATTAGGTATTTTTCTGGGTATTATTCCGTTTGTGAGAGGTATTTAAATGCTTATGATGATTCAAATATAAGGAGTAAAGCAAAAATATTGAACTATGTTTATATATGTTATATGAAAGCAAAAGGAACTATTTTGTTGGAAAACAAAAATATTCACAAAAAAGAAATTGATATAATAAGACAAAATTCAGATAAATTAATAGATATGGTACAAGATGAGATATTTAAAATAGTGGAAACTTCAAAAGAAGTGGATATTATATATAAAGAAGATATGGGATTAGGAGTGATATGTTTTATATGTTATTGTTTTATGGAATGTAAGATATTGGAGAAACCATTATGATTGTGAATGTTGAACGTGAACCAAATCGGTCTTTATATTATTTAGGTGGGCTTTTATTGTTTATTTTAAAACAGAAAAAGGTTATGTCTATGGAGAAAGTATTATCAGAAGTTCAGCAACACTTCAATGAGAAGATACATGTGGATTTTATTTATTATGCTTTAGA
>CAJTJZ010000011.1:3305-23698 GCA_910576895.1 uncultured Lachnospiraceae bacterium
TTTCTTATTGTCACTTATAAAAATAGAAGGAGGGAAGGTGTATTATGAAAATAAAAAAGTTACTAATACGTAAAACACAGCCTTCTGAAGAAATTATTAGAGAAATAACATTTAATTTAAAGGGACTTAATCTGATTGTAGATAATACACCAGAAGATCTTGTTGAAAGTGGTAATAGTGTTGGAAAGTCTACAACAATAAAGATAATTGATTTATGTTTAGGAGCAAAATCAATTAGAGAACTTTATTATGATTCAGATACAAGAAGTGAAAATAATGATGTGAAAAATTTTTTAAGCAAATATAAAGTTCAAGCTGAATTAATTTTAATAGATCAGAAAGGTAAAGAATATTCAATAAAAAGAGATTTATATTATAAAGGGAAGAAATATATTTTTAATGAGAGTTATAATGAACAAGAATTTTGGAATAGGTTAAAGAAATTATTATTTAATTTAAGTGAGCCTAATCCCACTTTTAGGCAATTAATACCAAAATTTGTAAGATTAGAAAATACTGCAGAAGATAAAATGATAAAATATCTGCCAATGACAAAATCAGATGATTATGATGCGATTTATTGTTTTTTGTTTCAGATATATACTGAAAAATTAATTAGTAAGAAGAATGAACTTACGGGAAAAATAGCTGAATGCCAGAAGACGATTCAAACATTAGAAAAAAGTAAAAGTATAACATCGTTAAGCTTTTTGAAACAGTCACTTGAAATTATTGATACAGATTTAATAGACTTGAATGAAAAAAGACAGCAACTATCTTATATGGATTCATATAAAGATGAACTAGATAAAAAACGAAAACTAACAGTATATATTAATGATTTACAAGAGAAAATGCAATTACTGGATTTTGAGATAGATAATATAAATAAGAGCATTGAAAGCCTTTCTAAAAAGAAAAGAGATATAGATTTTGACACACTGAAAGCAATTTATATGGAAGCTCAAAGTTATATGCCCGATTTGCAAAAGAGTTTTGAAGAAATGGTAAATTTCCATAATTTAATGATACAAAATAGGATTGATTTTATTAAGGGGCAATTGTATACAAAACAGGAATTATTAGATCAGTATTCAAAACAGTTATCCGAAATTTTAAAGGAAAAAGAAAAAATAACTATAGAAGTCTTGGATGAAGGTTTATTAGATGAATTGAATATGCTTAATCAGAAAATTGAAGATTTATCTCTAAAAAAAGGAGAAATACAACAATCTATTCATTTGTTGGAAGAACAGGAACAGATACGTCAGAGTCTTAATAATGAGCTTAGCGATATTGAAAAACAAATGAATAATGAGAAAGTAGCAGATAACATAAAGAGATTTAATCAAATTTTTTCTGATTATTGTCAGAGACTTTATGGAGAAAAATATTTATTTGCTTACAATGAAAATTGGAAAGAAGAAAAAAAGTTTCCTGTTAGTATAGCATCTTTAGGAGGAAAAGTTGGAACAGGGAAGAAAAAAGCAGTTATTGTTGCATATGATTTAGCTTATATGCAATATAGTATAGAATTAGGAATGAATGTTCCACAATTTGTAATTCATGATAAAATGGAAAATACACATATAAATCAGTTGAAAACCATTTTTGAAATTTGTGAAGGAATTAAAGGACAATATATTATCCCAATATTACGGGAACGTATTGATAAGGTGGAACGGGAATTTATTGAAAAAGCTAAAATATTAGAGTTAAGTTCTACAAATAAGTTTTTTGGTATTTAAATTATATTTAATTGGTTTTTAAATAAGTATTCAAAAAATCGTTTACAGAGGTAAACTATTACATTAAATTTACTTGTCAGAACTAATTCTATCTTATTTTTAGTTGATTTTCGACAGAAAATTTGCTATACTTTTTTTATGGAAGTAATCGTGTTGCGGAGTGGTTGACCTCTATTCTTTTTAGAATGGGGGTGGTGCTGATGAGCAGGAAAAAGAGGAAAGATAAGGGATTATTCGACTTCAAAGACCTTATGGCTTTTGGAATGTTCATTTTAGCATTGCTGACATTCATATTTTTGATTTGTCATTAGCAGTGTTTTAGGCATAGAAAAACCACCCCAAAACTTTGACCGAGTGACAGGGTGATTTTTCTACTGTATTTTTGGTCAACCACTTTGTGGGCGGTTGCTTCCTTTTTTCTGTTTTCAATATATCATATTCAGAATTATTTTTCAAGACTTTTTGAAATTTTTATTTTGTAGTCACTATCTTTGTAGGGCAATCATTTAAAATTAAAAAGGAATGAATTATATACTAAGAAATATTAAGAAATTATCATTTAGTCAGAGAAAAATATTAATATAAATATATAGTTTTGATGGTAAAAAACAATTTTGAAAGATTGTATTATATTATTTGACAATTTATTGCATTAATCTACTTTATTATGGTATAATATTATAAAAAATTTATTATATGGGGTGATATTTGTGAATGAAAATATGTTAATTATATGTATTTTATTCGTGATGTTCTTGGCAATTATTTTTCTAAATAGTAATATAAAACATTACAAAAAAAATATTATTGAATTAGAAAATAAAATTAATAAATATAAAATTTTACATGGAGAAGAAGAAGATATTAAAAAAAGACAACGAGAAATATCCCAATCATGTTACCAAAAAGAATTAAAATTAAAAGAAACAGAATCAGAACTAAAACAAAAAATACCGAAATTGAAGAAAGCAGAATCAGAATTAGAACAAAAAATACCAAAATTAAAAGAAATAGAATCAAAATTAGAACAAAAAGTGCCAGAATTGAAAAAAATAGAATCAGAACTAGAACAAAAGGAAGAATATAAAAATAAATTAATGGAAGTATTAGAAGAAAAAAAATTAGAATTAGGAAAAATAAAGTCAGAATTAGAAATACTTAATAATGATATTATAGAAAAATATTATATATTTTCGGATTATAATAATATTACATCACAAGAATGTAAAAATCAGTTATCTATATTAAAAGTAAGAGAAAAAGAATTACGACAGCGAGAAGATGATGTTGAAACTTTATATGATTACGAGAAAAAGAAAATAATAGGACGTAGTATAAGGCAAATTCTTAGAAATTTTAATTCAGAATGTGATAATATTATAACTAATATAAATATTAAAAATATAGATACTATTCGTAATCGTATTGAAAAATCTTATGAAACCTTAAATAAATTATATTCAGAAGATGGTGTGTCTTTAACAAATAATATATTATCTTTAAAATTAGAACAGGCAACACTTCTTTATACATATGAATTAAAATATCAACAGGAAAAAGATATTCAGAAAGCAATCAAAGAACAAATGATGGAAGAAGCCAAAGCAGAAAAAGAAATTCAAGAACAGAAGAAGAAATTAGAAAAGGATTTGCAGCAACATTTAGGAGAAATTAATCGTCTGATGAAGTATATGCAAAAGACACAGATTGATGCTGAAAGGCAACTTTATATGGATAAAATTCAAGAATTAGAAGAGCGAATTAAGGAATTAGAATCTGATAAGGAAACAGTTCTTGAACGTGAAGCCAACGCAAGGGCAGGATTTGTCTATATTATATCTAATATTGGTTCATTTGGAGAAGATATTTATAAAATCGGTATGACAAGACGATTAGAGCCTATGGAAAGGATAAAAGAATTAAGTTCTGCTTCTGTTCCGTTTGAATTTGATGTTCATGCTATGATTTTTAGTAGCGATGCTCCTGAATTGGAAACAACATTGCATAAGCATTTTGCAGATAAGGCAGTAAATAAAGTAAATCCAAGAAAAGAATTTTATCGAGTTAATATTGATGAAATTGAAAAGATAGTTAAAGAAAATTATAATGATACAGTTCAATTTACTAAGATACCAATAGCAACGGAATATAGGCAATCCATAGATCTTTAAATTTAATATTTATATAAAAAGAATGGTATCATTATGATACTATTCTTTTTTTGAAAAAATTGAAAATAGAGCTTGACTTATTGCCACCCATATATTATACTTCTTTACAGAAGGGAGGTTAAAAATATTGTCACCACGAATGGGCAGACCTATTGTTGGGGAAGAACCAAAGAAAACAAGGGTTTCTTTAAGAGTAACAAAAACTACGGCTGAAAAATTTCAAGAATGTGCAGAGGTTAAAAAGAAAACACAAGTTGCTCTTTTTGAAGAAATGGTTGACGATTTACACGATAGGTTGACGGAAAAAGAATAGAGCGTTGCAGACTACCAATCAAACAAACGCTCTATTGTCAAATCAACCGTTAAACGACTGATAAATCTATTCTATCAGATCTTTGCGGTAAAATCAAGAAAAAAATCCGTACTATAAAAAATCCAAAAAAGTATTAAATATAAATAAAAAAAGTAAAATATGTGAATTTGCAAAGTAAAGTTTAAAAAAAGCTTGTAAAATACAGAATGATCTAGATAAATCATCAAGCTTGTATTTTTGAAATAAGAGCTTCTTGTAATACCTGTGAAAAATTGACTCCCATAGATACAGCACGATCATTAAGCCATGATGGAATGGTGAGTGTTTTCTTTACTGCTTTAGTATCTTTGTATTGATTTATATCACAGGATACAAGCGAGGAAAATCCATTATCAGTATGAAAGGAAGAAATATCGGAAGGCTGGGTAACAGGCACACCTTGTTCTAATAGAGTGAGAAGATACCCTGCCAGAGCTTCTTGTGCCGCTTCCATAGTTTCAGCAATGGAAGTTCCATAAGTATGACATCCTTCCAAATCGGGAAATTCAACCCAATATGCATTTTCTTCTTTATGAAAAATAGCAGGATATACAAATAACATAATGATACCTCCTTAATTAGCACAAGGAGAAAAGGACTATTTTAGCCCTGTCTCCTTAAGAATATTGTTAAGTAAGCCAGTAGGAACATCTTTGCCATGAATAGGGATTACTGTAGTTTTCCCATCTTTTTGAAGAATATGGTGACTACCATTGATTCTAGCTACATTCCAGCCATTTTTCTTCAAAAGTTTTAGCAAGTCTTTGTCTTTCATGTTCTGCCTCCTTACAAGGAAAGTATAACACGTGTAGTACGTACAGTCAAGAAATATATAATCAAAAAGCAAGAGGAAAGGAGCAACATGAGAAAAAATCTAAAAGAAGCTCGCCAGAAAGCGAGCATGACACAAAAACAGGTTGCGGAGTATTTAAAAATTTCTGTTACTGCATATCAAAGTATGGAATATGGAAGTATGTTAGGAAAAATTAAACATTGGGATAGTTTAGAAGATCTCTTTGGTGTTAATCAAAGAACATTAAGAGAAATCAGTTATCCGAATAGCAAGTAAGGTAATCTAATGAAACATGAAACATATCAGCTAAGATTTTTAGTTTTTCAATATTTGGCTCATTTTTTCCTGTTTCGTAATATTGATATGCAGTGACAGATATACCTAGTTTTTCAGAAATTTCTTTTTGGGTATAAGGTGATTGTTTTCGTAATTCTTTTAAACGATTTTTAAATTCCATTGCTAAACCTCCAAAAAAACGTTGACACCAAGTAAAAGTTGGTGTATGATGTGAATATACCAAGTAAAGATTGGTGTATAATATAGTTAAATATTTTAATACTTCATTATATCATAAATAAGAAAACAATGTAAATATTAGTACAAAGAAAAATTTTAAAGAAGAAAGGAGTAACATGAGAAAGAATCTAAAAAATGCAAGAAAATCCGCCAACATGACACAACGGCAGATGGCGGAGTATTTGGGTATAAGTGAAAGGTATTATCAACATATAGAAGCAGGACAACGTACTGGAGATTTTGCATTATGGGATATGTTAGAAGATTTATTTATGATTCATCAACGGAAGTTGAGAGAGATTGAAGAACATCTTCCCGACAAAGCAAATCATCAAGAGAAACATTTAAAATAGATGATAATTGTATCAAAGTTTCAATATTTGGTTCTCTTGTACCAGCTTCATAATGCTGATAAGCACGCATAGAAATACCCAGTTTGTTTGCTATTTGTTTTTGAGTCAACCCTCTGTCTTGGCGAATAGACTTTAATTTTTTATTAAACATAAAAACCTCCTAAAAAAATGTTGACATGAACATTATGGCGTGATATAATATGTGAACGTTATGTTCATATATTATGTGGGATTACATATATTAATAACTTCATTATATCATGAATTAAGAGATAATGTAAATATTAGTACAAAGAAAAAATTTTAAAGAAAGGATGATGTTTAATATGATCATAGGTACAGCAGTTCCAAAGAAAATTCCAAATTACCAAAAAAATAAGGTATTACTTAAAGTAATTGATGGTGGGAAGGATTCAAAGAAAATAGAGAAAAGAAACTTAGATGATTTTGAAAAGAAGTATAGTAATAATAGTAACAATAGTAATAAAAAAAGTGATGTAAGTTCGGAAGTATATGCATTTAGAACAAAAGAAGAAATTAAGGCAATGATAGATGTTTTTGATAAACATATTATGGAAGCTCCTGATGATGAGAAAGAGAAAATTGCTGATAGAAATAAATTGCTATTTTTGCTTGGAATCCATATGGGTTTAAGAGCGTCTGATTTAAGAATGCTGAAATGGTCTTTTTTCTATGACAAAAATATGGAGTTTATAGAAGGGAAAAGGGAAATAAAACCAAAAAAAACAAGAAAAGCAAATAAATTTGTTCCTATTTTTGTAAATGATTTGGTAAGAAACATTATTGAAAATCATATAAAGAAATATCCAATAGAGGAGATAGATACTTATATTTTTATATCAAGGAAATCTACAGGCAGAAAAAAGACAAATGATAATGATATAGAAGATAGTAAAGGTAATATGCCAATAGCGGAATCTTCTATATGGAGAATTTTAAAGGATGCTGCTATCGAAGCAGGAATTAAACAGAACATTGGTTCTCATTCACTTAGGAAAACGTTTGGGTACTGGATATGGCATAACGCTAAAAATAAAGAAGATGCATTGGTGAAGCTTCAAATGATTTTTAATCATAATAGTACACAAACGACAGCAAAATATATTGGAATTACAGATGAAGAAATATCTAATATGTATAATAGTATTGATTTAGGATTTGGATTTATGTAAACTCTATAATTCATATAGAAGTTATAAATATTTAAAAATTAAATGAAGGAGGATGACAATGGATGAATTAGAAGTGATAAGTATTAGTGGAGTTGACTGCTATGAAAAAGATGGAATAGCTTATCTGAAACTGGAAAATGTAGCAAGAGGGTTAGGATTTATTAAAACCGAAATGAAGCAGGGAACAAAATATGTTACTATTCGTTGGGAGCGAGTATTCAGATTTTTAGAAGAACTTGGTTTCGACCACAAGTGGGCGAAGGACAATTTTATCCCTGAAAACATCTTTTACCGACTTGCTATGAAAGCAAAAAATGAAACAGCAGAAAAGTTCCAAGCAAAAGTGGCAGACGAAATTATACCATCTATTAGAAAACATGGAATTTATGCAACAGATAATGTAATGGATAATATTCTTGATAATCCTGATTTCGGAATCAGACTTTTGAAAGAACTTAAAAAAGAACGTGAAGAAAAGAAAGAAATAAAAGAAGAATTAACAAAAGCAAAAAAGCAGCTTGCTAAGCAAAAATATCATGTAGGATTTTCGCTTATAGTACAAGATACAGATGGAGCAATACCTATGGATGAGTTTTCAGCAGCACTATGTAAAAAGGGATTTCAGATAGGTAGAAATAATTTATATCAATTTCTTCGTAAGAAAAAAATTTTAAAAGAAAATAACATTCCTTATAGAAAATACATAGATGCTGAATTATTTAAAGTAGTCTTAACTACAAAGGAAGATTCTGTATTTTCTAAAACACTAATTACTGGAAAAGGACAAATTTTTATAGCTAAAAAATTAATGGATTCAGGTTTGCTTCAAAATGTATTAAATGAAGAAGTAGTGGAAAATAGTAAATAGAATAAAAAATGGAGGTAAACGATGGCAGGTAGACCGAAAAAGCGGATTGATTACGCTGGCTGGTCTGTCGATATGTTCTCCAATGATATTAAAATTGACAAACTTCTGGATGCTCAAGGTTGGATGGGATTTGGAATCTATTTTTATCTCTGTCAAATGGCATTTGGGAGTGAAGGATACTACTATGAATGGAGCTATGACTTATGTGCATCAACGGCTAGGAAGATGGGCGGAGGCATTGGTTCTGGTACAGTAAAAGAAACTGTGGACTACTGCTTAAAAATTGGTCTTTTTGATAAAAGGCTGTTTGACAAGTGGGGAGTGCTTACCAGTAGAGGTATCCAAAAAAGTTATCTTGTCGTTCTAAAAAGTAAAAACCGCAAAGGAACAGAGATTTATAGGGATTATTGGCTTCTTGATATTTCTAAAAAAGACGAGGATTATCAAGGTGTGGTTTTTGTACGCAAAAATAATTCAAAATTAGGAGAATTAGGAGAAGATAACGATTTACTAAGAGTCAATGACCAAAGACTAGGAGAAGATAGCGATTTACTAGCACAAAAGGATAGTAGAGGAAAGGATAGGAAAGAAAAGGATAAAAAAGTAAATACTATTTGCACAGAGTCAGAAAATTCTGCCTCTATGCCGCCAGTGATATCCTTGATTTTGAATGATAAAACTTTCTATGATGTGTTTGAAAGTGATATTGAAAACTGGAAAGACTTATATCCTGCGGTAGATATTATGCAGGAACTAAGAAAAATGAAAGGTTGGTTAGATAGTAATCCTACCAAGCGTAAAATAAGGAGAGATATTGGTAGTTTTATTAATTCTTGGCTTGCAAGGACACAAGACAGCGGTGGAACAAGAAAAACAAGCAGTTATTATAAAGGTGGTGAGAATTATGAAAACGCTAGAGGCAACCATCAGCAGAATCATGGGCGAAGTGGGAGAAATGAAATTGAGCAGATGTGGGAAGAACTCTACAAATGATATTTGCCCTTTTTGTAAGAATACAGGATGGGAAGATGTTGATTATAAAGGACAAAAAGCTTCTGTTGAATGCAGATGTGGAATGTTCAAAAAAAATAGAATGAATAATCGACTAAAGTTTGCTGCACTTCCCGAATCTTTTCATAGCACTAGACTTAGTAATTTTGACCTATCTATTTACAAGTCTAAGGAAAGTCAAAAAAAAGTATCTACTGCTATGAAAGTAATAGAATATTGGATGAAGAATTTAGATGCCATGAAAGAAAATGGAATAGGTCTATACTTGTATTCTTATGCAAAAGGAAGTGGAAAAACAAGGATGGCAGCCAGCATTGCAAATGAGCTAATTTATGAAAAGAAAATTCAGGTTAAGTTTGCTACTTCTTTACAAATTTTGAATGAGATTAAAGCTACTTGGAATAATCGAAATAAAAGTGATGAGTATACGGAGAGTAAGTTATTAGATTTTCTTTCCACTGCAACCATCTTAATAATTGATGATTTTGGAATGGAGAACTTTAAGGACTGGATAGATGATAAATTTAACCATATCATAAACAGCAGATACAATGAAAGAAAAATTACTATCTTTACAAGTAATTTGCCACTTGATCAGCTAAAATATGATGACCGTATTACAAATCGAATTATGGAAAGGACATTTCAAATTCCGTTTCCAGAGGAATGTATTCGGGAAGTGATAGCAAAGCAAAATATGATGGAATTAATTGGGGCAATGAGAATGGAGGAAAATAACTGTGGATAAAGTAAGCAGGTGACGTATTCCCACCATTTTAAGAAGTAGGAGATTTCTTGCTAATATTTTATTAAAGAAATAAAAGAGGCTATCATTTTAAGAAATAAAAATTCTTAGAGTGATAGTCTTTTAATATACACATTAAAAGATAAAAAATAGTAGTAAATAATTGAGTTATATAAATTTGTTTTAAAAATAGGTTATAGGAATATACTTCAGTTAGTTTTGGAAATAGTCCTAAAAAACTGTTGTATTTTAGTAAAGATTGGATTAAGAAGTTGTTTTACTTTCAAAGTACATTTTATAGGAAATTGTAGAAATTAAAAAAAGGGAAAAGATTAAAAACTTGTAAACTGGTATAACTAAAATATATTGTAAAATCAAAAAAAGACTTGAATATTTTTTCAAAAAATGTTATATAATATAACAAAAATTAAAAAAGAAGAGGATATTATGTTTGTAAAAATTAGATTAAAAAATTATAAATCACTTGTAGATTTTTCTGTTGACTTTTTACAGAAAAAAGGTGTTGCTAAGAAAGCAATATTTGTATATGGAGAAAATGGTGTCGGAAAATCAAATTTTGCTTCTGCGTTTTATACATTATATGAATCAATTCAAACGCTGTCTGTTAGAAGGGTTATTCAAACCATTCTAGAAAAAAAATATGAAGACAAGGAAATTAATGAAGAATTTATTAAATATTTTTCTAGAAATTTGAGAGATACAGAATCAATTATCAATAATTGTAAAACAATAAATTCTGATGAAAATATGGAACTTGAGTTTGATTTTATTCTCAATGGTAAAATGGGAACATATTTGTTGGTTTATGATAATGAAAAACTGATTCGTGAAAAACTTTCATATGTTTTGAATAAAAATAAATGTGTTCTATTTGATTTATCAGAAAACGAAAAAATAATTAATAAAAAATTATTTTTAGATCCAGAATATGCTGATAAGATTAGAAATATGGTTTTACAATATGAAGGAAAACATAGTTTATTATCTATTATTATAAATGAAAAAGAAGAAAAGACAGAAGGATATATAGAAAGTAAAATTCATAAAGCGTTGGATGAAGTTATTTTATTCTTTATGACAATGTCAATAAAGGTAAAAAATGGAGATAAAGGAGAACGGGGAGCATTAAGATTATTTCATCCTATAGTTGCAGAATTAACAGATGGAACAATTAATATAGACGAGCAAGTAGAACTGGATAATGCAGAAGTATTATTAAATGAATTTTTTACGAAAACATATAGTGATATTAAAGAGGTATATTATAAAAGAAAGCAGGAAAATAATAAAATTAAATATGAATTATTTTTTAGAAAAATGGTTTATAATGAAATTTTAGAGGTTAGTTATGAAGCAGAATCAACAGGAACATTGCATTTGATAAATATTTTACCATTTTTGTTAATGAGTATTGAAAATACAGTTGTAGTAATTGATGAGATTGATACAGGTATTCATGATTTATTAGTTGACAATATTCTGAACAATATTATTGATTCTATTAATGGACAGTTAATTGTTACAACTCATAATACTATGCTTTTAGATTCTGATATTAATCCAGAATATATTTATAGTTTTATTGTTGATGAGTATGCGAATAAGGAGCTTGTTTCTATTGCTGATTTTGAAGATAGAACACATCCAAATTTAAATTATAGAAGTAGATATTTAAAGGGGATGTATGGTGGGATACCACATTTGGGAGATATTGATTTTGAAGAGTTGAACGATATATTTAAGCTAGAGGGGAAGTAATATGGCAAAGAGAAAACCTAATTATTTAAAATGTATCGTGATAGTACATGGAAAATCAGAGAAGCAGATATGTGATTATATTAAATCTAAGTTACGTTTTCAGATGGAAATTATTAGTAAGGATAAGGGACAAAAATCAATCCAAATTAATGGTCTTCAAACTTTGTTCAATAAAGATAAAAGATTGTCTACGTATAATGAATTTATAACTTATTTTTCAAATATAGAGTTTGAGGGTAAGAAAAATAAAATAGCATCTTATTTTAAAATATTTATTATTATGGATACAGATGATTGCTTGGATGAGCAAAGAGAAAAATATATTAGCAAAAAACTTTTTAAAGGACATTGGGCATATGATTATATAGTACCTATTTTTAATTCACCAGAGTTGGAAAGTATAATGATAAAAGCAGGGATCAAATTTGAAAAGAAGGGAGATGAAAGGAAAAAGGAATATATTAGGATTTTTCCAACAGATAAAAAATATATGAAAAATGAATCCATAGAATTAGCTTCTTTCGCAAAGGACTTAACAGCAATAGAAGGAACAAATATGGAGATTTTTATTAATTATTGTGTTCAAAAAAGTTAAGAATATTTTACAAAATAAATAAGGATTATTTAAACAAAATAAAAAAGTGAAAGAATCCATAGTTACAGAAGATGATTTTTCTATACTTTACATGGGATATACAAGAGAAAAAGCTACAATGTTGAAAGAAAGATACATTGAAGTTTTCAATATTGTATACTTGACCAAATGTCCGTTTTATACTTATTTAATTGAAATGCTTGATATTTTTTGAAAGGAAAATTCTATGGGAAAGATAGATGAATTTGTAGAAATTCAAAACGAAACAAATCGAGTTGCAAAGAATTTGTTTAAAAAATTGTGTGCTTTAGGATATGGTGATGATTTTTTAGAAAAATGTCAGGATGTGAATTCTATTGAGCAGATTATTTTAAAATTAAGTCCAAATAGTACAAGATCAATTACTACTATTTGTTCTTTATTAAGTGCCTATGCAAACTATACAGGCAATGATATTGCCTATCAAATGATAAAAAATATTGATAGAAACTTGTTATGGGAAAAGGCAAAACCAAACGCAAAAAAAAAGTACATATCACATGAAACATATCTTAATGTAATTCATGAAATCAGTAAGAATGAAAAGCCAAAAGAACTAAATGGTTTCTATTATCGAACATTGTTTAAAGTAATTTATGAAGGTGTTTATTGTGACGATATGAGCGTAATTGCAAATTTAAAATCATCGGATATAAAAGGTAATATAGTTGAACTTCATACAGATGATAAGGAATCTTATAAAATAAAGCTGCCTAGTGATTTAATCAAGGATTTAAAAAAATTATCACATTGTGATGAATGGGAACGAAAAAATCGTTTTGGAGAATTTAGAGTAAAAACTTTTGGGAAATATCCAGATAGTTGCTTTAAGATTGAAAATCGTAAGAGTAGTTCTGAAACTACTTATAGATTTGGATATTATAATAGATTAAGAAAAATTGCAAAAGAGTATATAGGATATAATTTAGTACCATTGCAATTATTTATTAGCGGTATCATGTATCGCATTTGTCTGAAATTAGATGAGAATAATATATCCTTAGATGATGCCTTTGCAGACCAAAATAGAGACAAAAAAGTAAGTAATATTATTACGGCTGAACTGTTGAGATGTAATCACAAGATACCAGTAAGGGCATTTCGGGAACAAGTGATTGGACATTTAGATGTATTTAGAGAATAGTAGTAAGAAAAATGAACATATGTTTGCGATATATGATAATATCTATAAAGTAAGAAAATTATTGAGATGATAGAGGAAATTGAGAATACAAAAAAGGAGAACTTCTATATAAAATAATATATATTGTAGAAGTTCTCTTAAGTTACGAATATCAAGGAATTTTATTTATCAAAATTATATTTCTCTTGACATTCAAGCAGACTTTCCATTAAAGAGTATACAGCCTTCTTATGCCCAAACGTAAGTTGGCTATACATTTTCATTATCTTAGTTTCTTTTATTGCTTGTTTTGGTTCAATATTATTTTTTTCTGAATCTTCTTTCCAAGGTGTCAAATCTTCTAACTCAATACCTAAAACATCAGCAAAAGTTTTTAATTTAATAATATCTAATGTCCGAATGTTTCCAGCTTCATACTTCTGTACGGTAGCCTCGGTAAGATTAACTTTATCAGCTAATTCTTTTAATGTCAAATTTTTTTCTTTTCGATATTTTTTTATATTATTACCGATCTTAGTTGCAAATTGACTGATTTTTTATACCCCCCTTCCTTTAATGATATTATTATTCTATCACAACACGATAGAAAAGTAAATGATTTTTACAAAAACTTTCATAATACGATTGACAATTTTATCACAATATGATATTATACTATCACAATATGATAGAAAGTGAGGTGTAAGCATGAATTTACCTAAACTTAAGGGAATTATGCGAGAGAAAAATAGGAATTATATACAATGTGCAAATTCTATAGGAAAAAGCGTAGCCTCATTCAACAAAAGAATGAACGGAAAAATTCCTTTTTCAATTGTGGAATTGGAAGATTTAGGAAACTATCTTGAAATGACAGATACCGAAAAAATAGAAATTTTTTTGCGTTGAAACTATCATGATAAGATAAAAACTATCATAGAAAGACTTGCAAGAGGTATAGCAATAATAATTTAACACTATTTACATTTCTTTTTGCGAATTTAAAGTAATATTTTAATTGCATAGAAAACCATTCCAAAACTTTAATCGAGTAGTAGAATGGTATTCTATGCTTTCTCTGATTAGGTCAACTGTTTTGTTGGGTGATTACTTCTTTTTTTGTTTTTAGATATATCATGTTTAAATTTAATTTTTCTGGTTTTTATAAGAAATTTAAAGAAGTTGTAATTCCCCATAATAGTGTAAATATTACTAAATTAATAGACTGTATTTTTTTTGGATATGTCGTATAATTATAGATGCCTATTCTATAAAAGCTTATAGTATTCAATAATTGAATTATATAGAAGGAAGTGATTTGATGAACTAAGAATAAATGGATTAGAAAGAAAAACTTATTAATATCGTGGAAGAAATTACCAATAAAAATATGCGGTAAAAGTTCCACAAATGCAGAAAAGTGTGATATAATATAACTACAAGAATAAAAGATAGAAAGAGGAGGTATGTATAATGGTTTTATAGTAATCAATTCATACTGCTATAGAATATTGACAAACATATGTTCCTATGATAAAATTATTATAGAACATATTTGGAATGATTACATAATTTACATTAAATGGAAGGTGGCGAATGAAAATGGATGATAACGAGAAAAGTAAAGAAGAATATGTAAAAGAGATTATTGGTATGCTGTCAAAAATAAGCAATACAGATATTCTTATTAAAATTAAAATATTTATAAAAGTATGGTTAGATTAAAAAATGAACTATTATATTAAGAAAAATAATACAAGATATAGTTTTCTTAAATGTTAATGTGGACTATATCTTGTATATTTTTATTAATTAGATAAATTTTTACAATGAATAATTATTTTAAGAATCGTTCAACGAATTTCCAAAATAGTTCTTTATCCGAATTAGATAAATTCCAATAATCTATAATGGCTTGCCTTGCTTTAGGATCTTTTTTATCAATCTCTACAGAAATTTTTGTATAATCATCATTTTTTATAGTGTATTTTGGTTCTACTCCATTTCTTATCCAATTTTCGCTAATGTTAAATTCTCTACAAATAGAAAATATAACAGAATCACTTATTCCTATTTTTCCCATTTCATAACAGGCAACAGTATTTTGTTTTATTCCTAATTTTTCCGCAAATTCCTTTTGAGTTAATCCTGCTTCTTTGCGAATATTTTTTATTCTATCTTTCAATTATTTTTCACCACCTTCCTGAATAAATAATATCATAAAAAAATCATTCAGTCAATATTAGGTATTGACTTTTTATCGTTTAATGATATAATATAATCATTCAATCAATAAAAGGAGGCTTTTATATGGAGAAAATGTTGACAAATAAAGATATAGAAGAAGCAAAAAAAATATCATTGTTATTTTCTGTAATATCAGAAGAAAGCAAAATGATGGTAATATCATATCTTTCTGCATTAAGAGATAAAGAAATCGCAGACAGCAAAAAGAAAGAAAAATTACAGGAGGTATAGGAATGAATAATTTGACACTACTTGAAAATGAGCTAGTTCCTGTTTATGAAACAAGCACAGGAGAAAAGGTTGTTTACGGAAAAGATTTGCATAAGAAACTTGAGGTGAAAACTGATTTTTCTACATGGGTAAAAAGACGTTTCAATGAGTGCGATGCTACAGAAAATGAAGATTATGAGGTTTTCCTCATTTCTGGGGAAAACTCAAACGGCGGTAGACCACAGATTGATTACATAATTAAATTAGATATTGCTAAGGAAATGGCAATGCTGGAAAGAAACAATAAAGGAAAACAAATTAGAAGATACTTTATTGAAATTGAAAAGAAGTATAAGGAAGTTAAAGAAGAACCAAAATCTGCATTCATGGTTAATGAAACGGAAAATATTAATGTATCAGAAATCTGTTTAGGAGAACTTGCTAGATACCTTGCAATAATGGATAAAGTAGCACATAGACAGAATCTTGCACCGCATAAAATTGCAGAGAATTTTAAGAAAGTATCGGAACAATTTGGTATACAGTTGACAGAGGATTTTATAAATGATCCAGAATATGAGCAGCTTACACTTTTTGATGTGGAAATTGCTCGTTTTCAGAAGGATGAAATTAAAAGAGAATGAGAAAAATTAAATTTTACCTAGGTACTGGATTTGCTGGTTGCAATCATATAGAAGTAATGGAATTTGATGATAATACAACAGAGGAAGAAATAGAGGAATGCTATGAAGAATGGAAGAATGAAAAATTAGATGGTTCGTAGTGGGATGGGGAATGAAAGGGAAATGATGTTTTGAAAATAGATATTTTTAATACAGAAAACAAGTATCAGATAATTTATGCAGATCCCCCTTGGAAATATAAAGAAAACTGGGGGAATGGAAGTAATGAGCATACATATCAAACAATGAATTTTGAAGATATATGTAAACTGCCCATACCTGAAATTACAGACAAGGAAGCACATTTATATTTATGGGTAACAAATCCTTTTATGAAACAGGGATTGGAACTATGTGAGAAGTGGGGATTTGAATATAAGACACTTATTACATGGATAAAAACTTATAAAAACGGAGTACCAGAGATGGGAATGGGATATTATTTTAGAAGTTGTACAGAGCATATTATTTTTGGAATAAGGGGAAAGAAAAAAGTTCTTAACAAAACAACCAAAAATATGTTTATGGCTGTAAATCCAAAACGTCATAGTGAAAAGCCGTCAGAAGTAAGGAATATGATAGTAAATTGTAGTGGTGATGTTCCACGCATTGAACTATTTGCGAGGCAGAAAATTGACGGTTGGGATTGTTGGGGTTTGGAAGCTCCAAATGATTAAAAGGTATGTTAAATGTAGTATCAAGAAACCAATAGAAATGCTTGTTAAAAATAAAATTTATAAAAAAGAAAGAAGGGTAGTTTATATGAATGTTGTAGGCACAGCATTAGATGAATTGTATAGGATATTTCATATTTTGAATCATGATAAATTTGATGATTGTTTATCAGAACCAGTTATCACAATTCAAAAAACAAAAGGAATAACCTATGGGTATTTTACTTTAGATAAAGTTTGGAGAAACAAAGAGAATACTGACAAAAATGATGGATTAGCAGCAAAGGATGAAGAAGAAAATGCTTTCTATGAAATCAATATTGATCCAAGGTGGTTTTGTAATAGAAGTGCTGCTGATATTACAGAAACACTTCTTCATGAGATGGTACATTATTTTAATAAAGTCAATGAAGTAAAAGATTGTAGTGGTAATGTACATAATAAAAAATTTAAAGCGACAGCAGAAAGTGTTGGATTGATCGTTGCAAGAGGAAAGAGTGTCGGCTTCGGAATTACTTCAATGACAGATGAGTTGAAAGAGTATGTTGATACAGAAATTCAACCCAAAGAATCTGTATTTGAGTATTTCAGAGCAGGAGTAATTAAAAAGGATAGTAAGAAGAAAAAGAAAAACAAATCATTGTTTAAATATGAATGTCCCAAATGTGGAACAGTTGCAAAAGCTAAAAAAGATATAAAAATTATATGTGGTGAATGTAATTGTTTTATGGATATAGAGGATTTAGAAGAAGATTTAGAAAATGATTTAGATTCAGAGTCAGAGAAAGGATGATAATAATGTTTAAGGTAAATGACAGAATAAAATTGGTATGTCCAATTGGCAAATTACCAGAATTACAAAAAGTTGGTGGAGTTTTTGAAATCGTAGACATAATTAAAACGGGATTTATGATTATTTCTTTGGAAACAAAGGAAAAAATATTAATTCCAAAATGTATAGTTAATACACATTTTAAAAAGGCAGAAGAAGCAATAATTGATAAACCGTTAAAAGGTGTTTCTACTGAAAAAATTGAGAGATTCATGTCAGAAGCAAATATAAGTGTAACAACGTTATTTGGAAAAACGACTATGGTTGCTGCACAGTTTCCAAATGGATTTGTAATTACAGAATCATCTTCTTGTGTAGATCCTAAAGTGTATAGTGAGGAAGAAGGGAAAAGGATTTGTTTAGAGCATATCAAAGAGCGATTATGGGAAATGGAAGGGTATTTTGTCCAAGAGCAAGAGTATTTGTTAAAACAAGCGGCTAATTCAGAAAAGACTATAAAATCATCAGAATCATCAAATAGAATAACAGATGAAATGGTAAAAACAATTTTTGAAGAAATATTTGTGAATGCTAAAAAGACAGGGATATGTAATTGTTCCGTTGAAGAAATTCAAAAAAAGCTAAAAAACATAAGTGAAAAAAATAACGTAAATTATGAAAAACTTGTGAAAAAAGTAGCCAATTATGCATGGCAAGAACAAGTAAAAGCAATGGACAAATTATTAGAGGGATTTTTTCTTTAAAACGTAAATTTTATGAGGAAATGTATTATTAAAGATTATTTAGTAAGGTACTAAAGAAGGGAGAAAAATGTTTTTAGGATTTGATAGGTTATATCTGGCGTGTCTAAAGTATAATTTTTCTTTTATTTTAGATTCAAAAGGATATAAATGTGGTTGTATTGAAATGATTTTGAAACCAAATGATGATAGGGATTGTTCTATCACAGTAACAAGTAAAAGTTTTAAAGGACTTTTTAAAAACGCAATTCTTAAAATGAAAACATATAGAGCAAGGTGTAATTTTTATTAGGAGAGAAACTATTATGGAAGCAATCTATTTAGATAGTGCTGCTACAACAAAACCAGTGGATTCTATCATAGAAGCTATAAAACCATATATAGAAACAGATTGGTATAATCCATCTGCATTATATAGCAAGGGAAAAAAGATAAAAGATAAAATAGAAGAAGTTCGTTCTCTTGTAGCAAAAGAGCTTCATGCAAAAAGTCAAGAGATTTATTTTACATCAGGTGCAACAGAAAGTAATCATTGGGTAATACGTGGATTTATAGATGAATGTAAAGTAGAAAAAAAACAGCCTATAATTATTACTACGCATATTGAACATAAATCTATAAAAGAATGTATTAAAAATCTTTGTTGTATTGAATCTGATTTAAGATATGAATATTTATCTGTAAATAATTATGGAGAAATAAAGATTAGGGAATTAGAAGAAGTATTAAAGTATTTAATGAAAAATGATGTTACAAATGAAATAAAAATATTAGTGTCAATTGGTATGGCAAATTCGGAGATTGGTACAATTCAGAATATAAAAGAAATATCAAAAATGGTACATAGATACAAGGCTATCTTACACACAGACGCAACACAGGCATTTGGACATATCCCTATAAATGTCAATGTTTTAGGTATAGATTTCTTGACTGCTTCAGCTCAAAAATTAGGTGGTATCAAGGGAACAGGATTTCTTTATAAACGTGAGGGTGTCAACATAAAACCATTGATTTATGGTTCACAAGAAAAAGGACGACGTGGAGGAACAGAAAATGTAATAGGCATTGTTGCTTTAGGAGAAGCAATAAAGCAAATAGATTATGATTCTGAAAGGATTATGTTATCTTCTGCAAGAAATTATATGATAAAAGAATTGGTAGATAGGTTTCATTGTAAGATAAATGGTTCAATAGATCACCGTTTGCCAAATAATATAAATGCGACTTTTCCGCAAGCTATTACAGGAGAAGGATTAATTTATATGTTAGATATGTGTAATATTTATATTTCATCTGGTTCAGCTTGTAATTCTTATTCTTTAAAACCTAGTAGCACATTACAGACAATTGGTTTAAGTGAAGATGAAATTAGTAGGACAATAAGAATTACTTTGCCTAGAGATATTACTCAAAAACAAATGGATAGAGCTATAAATGAGATTGAGAAACAGATTCAAGTATTAACTATGTAAATCTAAACTAGCAAATTTAGATGTAAATAATATTAAAGGTGAAGATTATTATAAAATATCGCCGTCCAAAATTCGGACAGTGTTCTATATGTTCTATATGGAAATTGCTCGTTTTCAGAAGGAATGAAAGGAAAAAAATAATGAATAATTTTAAGATTTTTAATAATAAGGAAATTGGAGTATCAGCAAGGACTATTTTAAACGAAGATGGGAGCATTTCTGTTAATGCAGAAGATACAGCGATTGGATTTGGATGGACACAGACACAAACAAAGAATGGGAAAA
>CAJTJZ010000011.1:23749-79014 GCA_910576895.1 uncultured Lachnospiraceae bacterium
AACAAACTGGGGAAAGATGATTACATCCCAGAAAGCCTATTTTATCGCCTTGGAATGAAAGCAAGTAATGAAAGAGCAGAGAAGTTTCAGAATTGGCTTGCAATGAAAGTGATACCACAATTGAGAAGCACAGGAACATATTCAATTAATAAAAATAGTGATATTGAGAGAGGTTTAGTAACTGTTAAGTTTATCGCTGATGATTTGAAAGTAAATACTGCAAGTAGATTATTGATGTATGAGAATTATTGTAAAGATATTGGTATACCAACAGGATTTCTTCCAAAATATGAATATAACGATAGTAGAGAGATGAAAGCACCTTCACATTTATTGAAGGAAAATAATTGTAGTTTAAAAGCTCCTAAATTTAATCTTTTACTGATTAAGCATGGATATTTGGAAGAAAAAGAAAGACCATCAAGCAAAGGTGGAACAAAGAAGTATAAAAGATTGACTGAAAAGGGATTGCAGTATGGAGAAAATGCAGTCAGTCCTCACAATCAAAAGGAAGTACAACCACTGTATTATGCTGATACTTTTATGGAATTATATAAAAAAATAGTTTCAAGAGAATAAATATGTAAAAATCAATAAGGAGAATTAAATTTATGAGGAAGTATCAATGTACTAAGTGTAGTGGAACAAAATTTTTCACAAAGAAGTCTGGTAATGCAATAGGGTTATATTGTAAGAAATGTGGAAAGTGGATAAAGTGGCTTAACAAGAAGGAATTGATGTTATTTGAACAGGAACAATTAAAAAATCAGCAATCGGAAAAGAAGTATACAAGAGAAGAAGTTGCAGAGGCTATTGAACTTTTGAAAGGCTATGATAATCATAATTTATTTTTCCATGAAGCTGTAGATAGAATCTTAAATATGTTCAAAAATATGGAATAGTAAACTAGATAATGATAGGTGTAGATATGATTTCAAAATCAGATAGGTGTATTTGTTTTAAAAATACAAAGTATTGTAATATTACTTTCAATCAAAATTCAAATGGAAAACTATTTCTTTGTTGCAGTCAATGCGGAAGAATTATAAAACCGCTGGATGTAAAAGAAGAATATTCCATTTTACAAATTATGAAAATGATGAAAAATAATAAAATTAGTAAACTTGTTTTTACTAGAGGAAAGGAAAAGGATAACAATATGAAAACATCCGAGTTATTTGAAAAAGAAATACAGTATATTTCTAATGAAACACTACAAAAGATTGTAAAAGATACTTTAGATGCAGCACCAGAAAGTATCCAAACAATTCCTGCATCCAGTTCTGGAAAGTTTCATCCAAAAGCAGATTTAGGGGAAGGTGGTTTAGTTCGTCATATAAAAGCAGTTACAGCTATTGCTAAATCAATGATAGATACAGATATTTTTAAGAATATAGCGTTGGGTATTGGAGCAGATGATACGTTTACTTTTAAAATGAAAGATGGTGAGAAAGTAAAAGTAAGAGCAGTAAAAGAAGATGTAAATGGAGCTATATTATTTATCTTTGAGGATTGCTTGAAAGATGAATACAGCATGAAGGAGATTCTTAATGATGAAGTTTTGAAAAAGATTTATAAGAGGATTCCTAAAAAGATTAGAAAACGATTCATTGCTTTTGATAATGGTGAATATCTTAGACTTCCAACAGAAAAAGAAATCTTTGGTGAAAATAAATATGGTGAAGAAGAAGGTGTAGAGATTACACAGTTTGAATGCATGAAAAAAAGAAAACATAGAATTGCTTTTCAAGGGTATGGAACAGATAAGTGGGAATGGTATTGGCTTGCTAATAGAAATCAAGCTTCTGCTAGTTATTTCGCTAATGTGAACGCAAATGGTTGTTCTGACTGTAACAGTGCGTCTCTTAGCTATGGCATTCGTCTACTTTTCTGTATGAAAAATCTTTAATCACATACTCCTTGTGGGGTGTGGGTAAATAGAAAGGATGAATTATTATGAATAAAGTTTGTGATGATTGTATCAAAGTTGATGTATGTAGATTTAAAGAAGAATGTATGAAAGCAGTAAAGGAAATTCAGGATATTGAGCAAAAGAAAAATGTTTTTATCAAAACAGATATTTTCTGTAAAAAATATAGTGATAAACAATTTTTGATTAGTATGAGGCAATAAGGTGAAAAAGTATACACATAAAATTTGACTTTTATGTGGGTAGCAAAATGAGCAGCAAAAGCAATGAAATAAGGTAAAACAAAGAAAGTGAGGATATCGTATGGCAAAGGGCAAAAAGAGTAAGAAAACAATTATAAAAAAAGATTGGACTGCAACGTTCAGTCTGGTTGGGGAAGCAAAGATCAATGATTATACATACAAGATTGATGAAAAAGCAGAAAAGTCCTCATGGATTTACAATAGTTTAAATCTTGGTATCTATTGTGGTGAGAAATATGGAGTCGTTTATACATCTATGATGGGTGGATACAGTGAGGAAAAGGAAGGTGTAATTTTTGCACATGGCAAGAAAGACGATGGTTCTGATGATTTTGAAGATCAAATTCAAGTGGCATGGGAAGATAGATTTGATGAGGATATTCTAGAATCGCTTGGTGATATGTGCTTTATTACCGTAGGTTTGGAGCAGACAAATAAAAATAAAATTTTTTATAAGAAGTTTTTATCTGAATATGATGCAATTGCTTATATTCAAGAACATCTTGAAGAAGGTATGGTTTTGAATGTGCGTGGAAATCTTCGCTATTCACTTTATCAAGATAGAGTTCAGATGCAGAAAAATATTAATAGTATTGTATTAAGTAAGGTTGATGATGTTACAAAATATAAAGCAACTTTTGTTCAAACAATTCTTTTAGATAAAGATTCTGCTAGTTTGAAAAAAGAACAGATTGATAAAGATAAGGGTGTTATGTATGTATCTGCAAGAATATTGGACTATTTAAAAGAATTGAATGGTATAGAAGTAAAAGGTCAGTATCCATTTCAAAAAGAATTTGAATTTGAGATGGATTTCAACAATGAAAGAATCTGTAAATTGATTATGGAGAAAGTTTTTAAAGTAAAAAAAGATATTACACAGATGACCTTTGAAGGAGAGTTTGTTTCTGGTGGTGCTGTGGTAACAGCTACTTGGGAGGATGTACCAGATGATATTAAAGATTTGGTAGAATGTGGTATTTATACAAAAGAGGAAGCATTGCAACGTTGTAGTACAAATAGTAATCGTGAGGATAGAATGATTCTCCGAAAGCCACATACACGCTTAATAGGAGATGAAAAAAAACCTATGGTATATAAATTTGAACAGCGATATACAGAAGATGATTTAACCTTGGATTATCTAGCACAGGAAACTTCCAATAATTTTATGGATATACCAGAAGATGAAGAACTGCCATTTAGTGAAGATAAACAAGAGGAAGAAGCGATTGATTCTATGGATTGGTTAAATAGCTTTTAATGGTGAAATAAGAAGAAATATTAAATAATGGAGGAATAACACAATGGCTAAATATGGAAGGAAAAATCATGTAAATCTTAATCCACTTTCTTACAATATTTGTTTGCTTGGAGAATCGAAAATAGGCAAGACTTCTATTATCATGGAAATGTGTGAAAAGTTAGTTGGTGAAGATGGATATATATTTATGGAGATCGGATTAGAACGTGGTGGGGATGCAATTGAAGGTATTAATCATGTGAATTGTCCTGAATGGGAAATGGGATATGATGAGCTTACTAATAGTGCAGGATTTGCTACAGTATGTGAAGATATTATTAATAATAAGATGAGTGAATATAAAGACTTAAAAGTTGTTATTTGGGATACATACGATCAGCTTATCACTATTGCAGAACAAGAAGCGATTGTTCTTTGGAATAAAGATTGTCGTGATTCAGGGCATCCAGAAAAGGTTGTAAAGACAATCAATGCTGCATGGGGTGGTTTTGGTAAGGGAGAGAAGAAAGCGATTGATCTTATGTTTAATATGATGGCAGAGCTTCGTAAAGTAGGGGTATCTACTATTGTCATTGGTCATGTTAAAACAAAAGATGTTATGGATGTTGTATCAGGAGAAACCTATCAAACGATTACCTCTGATCAACAGCAAAATTATTTTAATGCACTGAAAAAGAATTTACATTTTCTTGGTTTGGCATATTTTGATAGAACTATTATCAAAGAAAAAACTGGTAGAAAAGTAATCAAAGGTAAGAAAACTGTTGAGGAAGAAGTATGTAAAGTCAAAGAGGAAGTGCGTAAAATTAAATTTCGTGATGATAATTACGCTGTGGATAGTGGTTCTCGATTTGCAGATATTGTACCTGAAATTGATTTTGATGTGAATGAATTAATTGCAGCTTTTAATAATGCAATCTTAGCAGAGCAAAAGAAATCAGGTATGACAGTAAAGCAAGCACAAGAAGAACAGGATAAAATTAAAAAAGCCGAAGAAAAAAGACTTGTTGAAGCAGAAAAGAAAGCAAAGGAAAAGAAAGAATTGGACAAGATAATTGCAGATATTATTCAGTTTTTTACGGAACATAAATCAGATGTTATTGTTATTAAACCTATTTTAAAAAGGATAAAAGAACTTGGTTATGCAAATCCGAAAGAAATTGATTCTGTAAAGGATGCAGAAATAATTCTTACTATGATACAACAAGAGTAAGTGGTTAAGTTATAATCTTTCTTCCCTTACGATGTTTTATATCGTGAGGGTTGTCAAAGGAAAGGAAAAAGTTTATGGCAAAGAAAAAAAGAAAATGTATGACGAAACAAGAAAAAGAAGATTGGAATGCATTATATAATTTTGTAAAAGAGAAAATCTTAATGTATGATGAAAATCAATCGCTTTCACGTACTATGGTACTTAGATTGAAAGGTTTGCTTTCAAACAAATTTATTGAAAATAGTAATATAGAAGATAGTGCAAATTATTCTTATCGTACCATTCTTACTACTTTTAAATTTTGCATTGTAGACATTCAAAAAGGATTAAGAAATCATAGTTTTTCTGATGAAATGCATAAATTTAATTATATTTTGAAAATAATAGAAAATAATATTAACACTGTTTATTTGAGAATGCAGCAAGCAGAAAAAGCAAAAGATAAAACAGAAAAAATGGATGTCTCTATTGTTACTCATACAGGAGCAGAATATCAAAGAAAGACAAAAGATGTATCGAATAAATTTGATGATTTGTGGTAAGGCGGTAGGGTATGGCAGAGAAAAGTCAAGTGAAACTAAGTTCCTTTGAAAAAGAATCTATAGAAACTGCAAAAAAGATATTGGAATACAAAGTGGGTGCAGAAGCTAATATTGTTGCCATTCTTTATAAATCACCTGATAGATTCTTTCATTCCAATTTATCTTTAGAAGATTTTCATAATAATATTTGGAAAGTATATTGGCAGATAGCCTATGGAATTATCATAGTAGAAAAGAAAAATACATTAGATGAAATTACGGTAGGATTGTATCTTGAAAAACATCCTAAATTAAAGGCAAAGTATACAGAGTATGGTGAATATAATACGATTATTTCTGCTATGGGATATGTAAACGTCAATAATTTTGGCGGTTATGTGGCAGAGTTAAGGAAATGGAAAGCTGTTATCGTTCTTTGTAAGAAAGGTTTTCCAGTAAAAGATAGACTATCTGAATTTTCAGATATGTCAGCAGAAGAAATTTATAATGAACAGGAAGCATTTCTGAATCATGTTTTCGGGAATATAGATTCTGATGTAAAAAGTTATGATATCTGTGATGGTATCCATGATTTAATTGAAAAATTAGATGAGGGATTTGCTATTGGATTGCCATATTATGATATGCCTATGTTGACAAAAGAAACAGGTGGTCAATCTATGGGTTCAATCACATTGCTTGGTGGAATTTCAAATTCTGGTAAGAGTACCATTGCACGTTCCACAACGATTCCAAGCATTATAGAAAAAAATGAAAAAATTCTTATTATGATAAATGAAGATTCTTTAGCAAAATGGCAAAGAGAATTGTTAGTTTGGATATGTAATAATATTTTAAAATTTGATATACAGAAATATATGGTACGTGATGGGAAGTATTCTCCTGATGTAAAAGCGAAACTACACGAAGCAGCGGATTGGTTAGAGGAAAAGACAAAAAATCATATGATCACAATGATTCCATTTCTTCAATATCAAACTGCAAAATCTATTAAAGAAATTCGTAAATATGCTGCAATGGGTGTAAAGTATTTTATTTTAGATACCTTTAAAATGGATGCAGGAAAGGTTAGTGCTAATTCTTGGTTAGAAATGCAACAGTCTATGGTAGATATAAAAGATGTTGTCAAAGCAGAAGCATTAAATGTTCATATACTAATTACGTTCCAATTAGAAAAAGGAAGTTCCATTATGCGATATTATACACAGAATAATATTGGTTTAGCGAAAAATATTATTGATGTAGCATCTACTTGTATTATGATTCGAGATGTTTTAGATGATGAATATCCTGATGAAAAAAGAGCATTAAAAGTATACAGATTAGAAGGTAAAAATGGGAAAACAAAAGTAAGTGTATTGTTAAATAGAGATAAAAAATATCAAGTTTTTTTTATCGTAAAAAATCAAGAAGGGGCAGCAAATGCCTATCAAATTGTTGCAGAGCATGATAAAAGCAGAAATATTATCAAAGAAGTGGGGATTACTAATATATTGCCTAGTTTGTAAGGTGTTTCAATATGGATATAGTTTCATTAAAAAAGTATATTTTTGAAGAACATAAAGTTGAGTATGTGTTAAAGGAAATTGGCTGTCATGATATCAAATATCATTCCAACAAAGAAAAAGAATATTTTTCTTGTGCAAATTATAACGGAAACAATCTTTATGCAATTAACGTAAAAAATAATCCTTATTTGAACGTAAAAAATTGGACAAGAGAAAAAGAATTTGATGAAAATGCAGATATCATTACTTTGGTTGAATATAATAAAAAACTGTCGTTTGTGGAAGCTATCAAGTATTTACATAAAATTCTTGGATTAGATTTTAAGTGGAATGGAAAACCAAAAAAGAAGTCAAAGGAAAATAAGGATATTTTAAATATAGGGTTAGAAATCTTTACTAAGTATAGCTGCAAAAAAAGGGTAAATGTTTCTGATATTCACGTATTAAAAGAAGAATTATTATATGATTATGTTCCTCTTTTGTATATTGGTTGGTTTCGAGAAGGTGTTATGCATCGTTCCGCTAAAAAATTTGGCTTAGCTTATTCCTATATGAGAAACCGTATTATCATTCCACATAGGTATTGGCTAACAGGGGAATTAATTGGAATTAATGCTAGAACAACGATTGATAATTATGAAGAATTTAATATTAAAAAATATTGGATTACACCATCTTATCAAAAAAGCAAGAATCTTTACGGACTATGGGAAAACAGAGAAACGATTGAAAAAGCTGGTTATGCAGTTGTATATGAGGCAGAAAAATCAGTATTAAAAAGAGATTCTTTATTGGATAACACAGGAGTAGCTTTATCAGGACATACTATTTCAGAAGAACAAGTAAGAATACTGATAGGGTTAAATGTTGAGATTGTGATAGCAATGGATAAAGATGTTTGTATAGAGGAAATACGATTTTTATGTGAGAAATTTTATCGTATTAGAAAAACATCTTATATCTATGACAATTATGATTTATTAAATAAAAAAGATTCACCAGCAGATGCAAGAAATAAAGATTACCAGTTTCTTTTCAATCATAGGATTTTTTATGATACAAAAGAACATAGAAAATATGTAAGAAGCTTAGAAGAAAAATAAAGTTAAAAGTTAGACTTTAAAAGGAGATTCTATATGGCAAGATTATCACAAGAAGAATTGCAAAAATTAATGAAAAAAGAAAATTGTTCTCGTATTTGGTCATGGTCAAAATGGCATCGTTTTTATCATAGTCCATATGAGTATTTTTTACATGATATCAAGCATATGGAGGAGGATAGAACCGATTGCATTTATACTACAACAGGTAGTATTGCTCATGACATACTAGAAAGATATTATTCTGGGGAGTTAGCTTATCAAGATATGATCAATGATTTTGAAGATGGATGGATAACTGCCGTAAATATTGCAGACATGAAATTTGATAGAAATTCACCAGAGAAAAATGATAGTATTTCTCAAAAATATTTTGAAGATTTGCAGCATTTTTTCAAAAATCACATACCGTTAAAATACAAACCGATGGTGGAACAATTTATAAAAGCAAAAATTGATGGTAATTTGTTTCAAGGGTACATAGATATTTGTTTTAAAGATGAAGAAAGAAATATTCATATTGTGGATTGGAAAACAAGTAGTATTTATAAAGGTACGAAAGCAGAACAAGAATGTGGTCAGTTAATTGTATATGCTATAGGACTTAATCAACAGGGTATTCCAATGGATAAAATCAAGGTTTGTTGGAATTTTTTGAAATATGTTTCAATACAGTATCAGCAGAAGAATGGTACAGTTAAAACAAGAGAAGTTGAGCGTTGTAAAATAGGTGAGAGTTTACAATCTAACGCAAAAGCTTGGCTAAAAGCTGGTGGCTATGATGTTGATAAATACCTAAAATTACTTTTGGATACAAACAGTATCGAATGTTTGCCAGACGATGTAAGAGAGAACTATGTTATTTCTGATTGTTATGTATATGTGTCGCTTACGGATAAGTTAATAAATAAATGGATAACAGAAATTACTATTACTTTGAAAGATATTATGTTGCGTGAAGAAGATTATAAAGAAACAGGAAATGATAAAGTATTTTGGGATACGGAAGAATCTATTAAGGCACAAAGTTATTATTTTGCTACCTTGTGTGGATATTCACCAAATCTACATTTACCGTATAAAGCATATCTTGAAAAAATAGAAGCTGCTAAAAATGGGGAAGATACATTTCGTAATGTAGGAACGAATCATGACGATGATGATACAACCAGTATTGAAATGAATAAGAATAAATATAAAAATATAGATAATGTGGATCTATCATGGTTAGATGAAACTAACAGCTAGGAGAATGTTTATGAAGAATACTTATACTGTTTATCATTTGCATACCGATTATTCCAATACAGGTGGATATGCAGATTCATGTACTAAATACACAGATTATATTAAGCTTGCAAAAAAGAATGAAATGAAAGCAATAGCATTTAGTGAACATGGCAACATCGGAGATTGGATAAAGAAAAAACAAGCTTGTGATAAAGCAGGAATTAAATATATACATGGAGTTGAAGAATATGTATGTGTGGAATTGGCAGAAGATGATAGAGGTGGACATATAGGATTATATGCAAAAAATTGGCAAGGCGTATTGGAACTAAATGCTTTAACATCTATTGCTAATCAGAAAGGAGAATTGGCAGATAACAGTGATAGACATATGTATTATAATCCTCGAATTTCTTTAAAGGAATTGATGAATACTAGTGATAATATCATAGTAACTTCTGCTTGTTTGGCTTCTCCTTTAAATAAATGGGATTGTTTGGAAAAAAGAGATGCTTTTCAAACTTTAATAAAATGGATGATGAAAAATAAACATAGATGCTTTTTGGAAGTACAATATCATAATTATGAGAATCAAAAGTTGTACAACCAAAAAATGTATATGTATAGTAAAAAAACGGGTATTCCTTTAATTGCTGGTACGGATACGCATTCATCTAGTTCCTATAAAGCAGAATGTAGAAAGATTTTGCAAAAATATAAGAAAAGTTTTTATGGAGAAGAAGATGAGTTTGATTTAACATGGAAAACTTATGAGGAATTAGTTGCAGTATTTAAGGAACAGGGTGCATTATCTAAAGAGGTTTATTTAGAAGCTATTGAAAATACAAATAGATTTGCTGATATGATAGAGGATTTTACACTGGATAAGGCTTTTAAATATCCAACACTATATGGTGATAATGTAAGAGAACAATGGAAACAGTTAATTTACACTAATTTTAATGAAAAACGTAAAAATGGGGAATTAAAACTTCCATCAAAAGTTAAAAAACAATGTGAAAAATATTTTGCAGAACATTCTATCATGCCAACAAATGAAACAGAAAGAAAAATTTATGAAACACACCAAAAGTATTTAGAATGGGCGAATCTTTATACGGATGATGAAGTTGTAAAACAGTATCAAGAAAAGATTATGGAAGAATTTAAAGTCATGTGCAAACTTGAAATGGAAAGTTTCATGATGTTTATGTCAGAATTGATTTCGTGGGCAAAAGGTAATCATATTCCTTGTGGTACTGGTAGAGGTAGCGTTTGTGGTAGTGAAATAGCATTTATTACGAATATCACTGATGTAGATCCTATGGTATGGAATACCGTTTTTTCACGATTTTGTAACGAAGATAGGGTTTCGCTTGGTGATATTGATGTTGATTTTGCTAGTGATGATAGAGAAAGAATTTATCAGTATATTATTGAAAGATTTACATCTGAAAAAACCGCTTATATTGCAGCATTTTCTACTTTACAAGATAGAGGATGCATTGATGTACTGGCTGGTGGATTAGGGTATCAGGATTTAGATAAAGTAATGGAAATTAAAAACAAATTTGATGAGTTCTTTTCTGGCTATTCTAAGATAGTACAAGAGGAAGTAGATATAGAGGGTCTTGTTGAGAATGGGGAAACAGAATCAAGCAGCATTACTTTTGATAATCATGAAATCTATATGTTACATATTGCAAAAGAGAAAAAGAAGAAACAGCTTGATAATATTAAAAATCAATATGATAAGTTGATTAAAGATAATCAGGATTTGTTCTACTATCTCAAAGGGTTAAAAGGAATAATCGTTGCAAAGGGTACTCATCCATCTGGTATGATTGGTTCTCCAATAACATTAGCAGATAATATAGGACTGTTTTATAAAGATGGAGATAAGAATCTACCTGTATCAACTTGTGCTATGAAAGCAGTAGATTCATTAAATTATGTAAAGTTTGATATTCTTGGTTTAAAAACAGTAGGAATTATCAAAGACACGTGTGAATATGCTGGTATTCCTTATCCTAAATCTTATGCTTTAGATTGGGATGATGCAAACGTATGGAATAATATGATTCAAGCACAACAGGGGGTATTTCAGTTTGAAGGTGATTATGCTTTTGCTTTATTAAAGGATTTTAAACCTTGCACCATAAACCATATGAGTATGGTTAATGCTGCTTTACGTCCATCTGGTAAATCGTATAGAGATAGGATGATTGCAGGAGAACATAATGAAAATCCTTCCGAAGAAATAGATACATTGTTGGCTAGTAATCATGGTTATCTTATTTTTCAGGAAGATACCATTAAGTTTTTGACAGATATTTGTGGTTTTACTGGTAGTGCTGCGGATACAACACGAAGGGCGATTGGTAAAAAAGATAAAGAACTTTTAGAACAACAATTACCTAAAATTTTAGATGGATATTGTAATCATTCTCCAAAAGAAAGAATGATTGCAGAAGAAGAAGCAAAACAATTTGTTCAAATTATAAAAGATTCATCCGAGTATCAGTTTGGCTATAATCATTCAACAGCATACAGTATGAATGGCTATGAATGTGTATGGTTACGAACATATTATACAGTTGAATTTATTGCTGCATATTTGAATCGAGCAGAGAACAAAGAGGATACAAATTATGGTATAGAGTTAGCCAAAATGAACAACATAGAAATATTGCCTATTAAATTTGGTAAATCTTCTGCTAAATATACAATAGATCGTAAAAATAATGCAATATATAAAGGCATTGCTTCCATCAAATATTGTAATGAATCTATTGCAGCAGAACTGTTAGAATTATCCAAAAATCATTATGATTCCTTTTTCGATTTATTAGATGATGTTACAAGAAAAACATCGGTTGATATCAGGCAATTAAATATATTGACAGGACTTAATTTCTTTTCAGACTTTGGTAAGAATAAGTATTTACTTCATCTTATTACCCTATTTTATGGTGTGAAAAAGAAAGAGGGAAAATCAAAAAGTTCAAAAATTGTATTACCAGCCTTAAGAAATTGTAAAATTCTGAAAAAGGATAAGTTTGAAATATATGAAGAATATGGTCTTACAGAATATTTAGTAAAAAAATATTCTACTAATGAAACAAAAACACAATATAGCGGTATAGACAATCTTGGTTTATTGAATGAACTTGCATCCAGACTTGATAATAAATCTATGTCAGTTATGGAACAATGTAAGTTTGAAAAGGAATATTTAGAATATATTATTTATACGAATCCTAATATAGCAGATTTTTATTATATTGTATCAGATTTTAAGACTTTTAAAGATGTTACACGACCTCATTTAGTGTTAAGAAATTTAAAAACAGGTGAGGAAGTGAAAACAAAAATCAAGCAAGGCAAACGATATAGACAAAATCCTTTTGGAGAGTTTTCTGTTCTTAAAGTAGAAGGATTTACATGGGATTTCAAAAGTAGATTTATACAAGGAGAATGGAAGAAAACAGAGGAGTTAGAACCTATTTTGGAAAGCTATGAAGTAGTTAAGAGGTAATGATATGAAGGTAAGTGAAAAGAAAGAATATAAATTTAATGGTAAAATTTTACGTTGTGTTTATCAAGCAGAAGATTATAGTGTGTATTCTGTTTCTATTGATCAAGATAAATATCCAGAATTGAAATTAAGTCGTTATGGAACAGTTACTATTTTAGGTGAACTTCCTATTCTTACGGAAAAAGTAGAGTATGAAATTGTAGCTTATGAACAAGAGAGTAAATATGGAATCGGATATAAAGTATTCAATATTAAACGTGATATTCCTACCACACAAGAAGATATGTATATCTTTTTATCTGAAATACTTACTGATAAGCAGGTTAGCGAAATATGGCGTGAATATCCTGATATTGTCCAACGTGTAAAAGAAAATCGTTTAGATGATATTGACTTGAATAAATTAAAAGGCATTAAAGAATATACGTTTAATGTAATTATAGAAAAGATTACAGAAAACTTTTGTCTGGCTGATTTGGTTATTGAATTTCAGGGGTATCTTAATCTTTCTATGATAAAAAAGATTTATAAAAAGTATACTTCTATTGATGTTTTGAAAGAAAAATTGCAGCAAGATCCATATAAATGTTTATGTGGATTAGCTGGTGTGGGATTTAAAACAGCGGATAGTATTTTATTGGATATGGAAAAGGTATCAAAAGAAAATATAAAAAAAGGAAAACCACCTATCATACCGTTTGATTCCGATTTGAGAAGTAGTCCAGAAAGATGTTTGGCTTGTGTGTTATATCTTTTGGAAGAAAATGAAAAGAATGGTCATACAAAAATGAGTTTAATAGAATTGAG
Organism: uncultured Lachnospiraceae bacterium; assembly: GCA_910576895.1. Taxonomy (GTDB): domain Bacteria; phylum Bacillota; class Clostridia; order Lachnospirales; family Lachnospiraceae; genus MGBC100174. Next base: position 37,124 of record CAJTJZ010000011.1, read on the forward strand.
AAAAGAATGTATATCCTTAGTTCCAAAATGTGCAGATTATTTTCCTATGATTATGAAATCAGATAGCATCTATTATAATAAGGAAACTTTAGATGTTGCTTTGAAAAAAACGTATGATATGGAATATTGTATTGCAAAAATTTTATTACATAATCTTCGTAAAAAGAATCATGACATATGGAACTATGATATTGAAAAATATCGTAATGTAGATGGATTTGATTTATCGGATGAGCAAATTCAATTATTAGACAATATATGTAAATATCGTATTAGTATTCTCAATGGCTGGGCAGGAGTTGGGAAATCATTTAGTACACAGGCAGCAATATATATGTTTAAAGATAATAAAAAAAGTTTTCAATTGTTTTCGCCAACGGGAAAAGCTGCAAAAGTTTTGTCAAATTATACAAAGGAAGAAGCTACAACAATTCATAGAGGTTTAGGTTATAATCCATCTTTGGAATATCTTTGAACGATAAATAAAAATAATAAGTTAAAGTGTGATGTAGTAATTGTAGATGAGTTTTCTATGGTTGACATTTTCCTCTTTGAAAAATTATTGGATGCCATAGATTTTAAAACTACACGATTGGTATTGATTGGAGATAACGCACAACTTTGTTCTGTAGGATGTGGGAATCTTCTTCATGATTTTATGGAAACAAAAGTAATTCCTACCATAACGCTTACTAAGGTATTCCGTTATGGTGAGGGCGGTCTGATGAAAGTAGCAACTGATGTAAGATGTTGTAAAACGTATTTGACCAATGCTATGAAAAATAAGATGATAAAATTTGGTGCAAATCAAGATTATGTTTTTGTTGATTTATCATCAGAAGCAATACCACAAAATGTTGTAGGTTTGTATAAAAAGCTTTTATCAAAAGGGTATGGTGTGGAAGATATTCAAGTGCTAACTGCAAAGAATGTAGGTGATTGTGGAACGGTTGCCTTAAATAATAGGATTCAAAAAGTAGCAAATCCAAATTATGGTAGTAAAGTATTTTTAAGATCAGGTGATACCGTATTTTTTGAGGGAGATTATCCAAAAAGTGAATAATTATAAAGCAGAATTAGATGTGAAAAGTATGGATCATTGGAAGTGTGAGTTTTATTCCAATCAGGAAGATAAACCTACTACATTTATTGCTAATGGTGAAACAGGTATTGTAAAAGAAATTTACCAAAGTTATATGATCATTGATTTTGATGGTATTATGGTTAAATACTATCCATCAGATCTGAATATGATAGGATTGGGATATTCTATTACGATTCATAAATCCCAAGGTTCAAGTATCAAGGCAGTGATTCTCGTATCTCCACAAAATCATATTTTCATGTTAAATAGCAATTTACTTTATGTTGGATTAACCAGAATGAAAGAAGTATGTTATCACTTAGGTACATTACAAAGTGTGAATCAAGCAGTTGGGAAAAAGGCAAATTTAACAAGAAACACATGGATGCAGCATTTACTTACAACCATGTCGGAAGATGAGTATCATGTACCAGAATTATAAAGGAGGGAAGCAAATGGTTTCGATAACAGTAAATGATTTTGATTTAGGACAAATAGCAGAATCAGGACAATGTTTTCGGATGCATTATATAGGGAAAGGAAGTTATTCTATCATTGCATTTGATAAATATATAGAAGTATCGCAATTAGGAAATAATCTTATATTTTCTTGTACATCAGAAGAATATGAAAGGTTCTGGAAAGATTATTTTGATATAGATACAGATTATGCAGAAATTAAGCGGAATGCTAAATGTGATGCTTATTTAAGTAAAGCCATACAATATGCAACAGGGATAAGAATTTTGAAACAAGATTTATTTGAAATGATCATTACTTTTATTATTTCTCAACGAAAAAGTATCCCATCTATTAAAAAATGTGTGAAAACTCTTGCTTATCGGTATGGTAAGGAAATAAGAGGATTTGATAGGAATGGTTCAACTGTGATAGTAAACGCTTTTCCTACACCCGAAGATTTAAGTAGAGTGCCTATTTCTGATTTAAGAGAATGTGGCTTGGGTTATCGAGATGGATATGTATCTGATGCAGCAAAATGGTTTTGCAAAGAATATCCTAAAATAGATGTGGAAAGATTTAAAAAAGAGTATCCCTTTGCAAAAAATGTATTACAGAATATAAACGGTGTAGGGGATAAGATAGCAAATTGTATCTGTCTCTTTGCTTTGCATCAATTACAAGCTTGTCCAATTGATACCCATATGCATCAGATAATTGATAAAGAGTATCATGAGATTATGCCAGAATGGATGGTAAGTGAAAAAGCTGGAGTTCTTCAGCAATATTGCTTCTATTATAAAAGAAATTATATGGAATAAGGAGGAAAACAAAATGGTATCTGTTAAGAAAAGAAAGGGTGAAATGGTAGATTTTGATAAATCTAAAATTTCTGTTGCTATTCTTCAAGCTATGGAACATGGGAGTGGCATCGTAAGACCAAAAATTGCTAAGGAAATAGCAGAAGAAATTTATGAGAAATATAAAACTAACGATGAAGTTAGCATTTATGACATAGAGGGAGATGTTTTTAACCTTCTAATTGAAAAAGGGCAAAATCTTACCGCAAAAGCATATGAGAGTTATCGAAGTATACGACAGTTTCAAAGAGAACATAATACGATTGCAGAACAAACAAAAGAAATGGTAAGTGGTCAAAATGAATACTGGAATACAGAAAATTCAAATAAAAATGCAAAAGAAATCAAAACACAAAGAGATTATATGGCAGGAATTGTAAGCACTGATATTACAAAAAGATTTTTACTTTCCCCAGATATTGTACAAGCTCATGATGCTGGTATCTTACATTTTCATGATATGGATTACTTTGCAGAGAATGCGATTACCAATTGTTGCCTGATTAATTTAGGTGATATGCTGCAAAATGGTACAGTAATGAATGGTAAAATGATAGAAAAGCCACATAGATTAATTACCGCTTCAACTGTTAGTACACAGATTATTACAGCAGTTAATTCTTCACAATATGGTGGTACAACAATATCGCTTACTCATTTAGCACCTTTTGTAAGAGATTCAGAAAATCGTATTCGGGAAGAATTAAAGGAAGAAATTATAACATTGGTTGATGAAAAAAGAATGATCAATGAAGTTGAATTTGAAAAAGTAGTACAAAAACGTTTAGTAAAAGAAATAGAAGATTCTGTGCAAACATTTAATTACCAAATTAATACAATGTTCACAGTGAATGGTCAAGCCCCTTTTCTTTCAGTATTTATGTATTTAGGAGAAACGAATGAATACAAGAAAGAGTTAGCAATGTTAATAGAAGAATTTTTAAAACAAAGAATTGTTGGCATTAAAAACGAAACGGGAGTTTACATTACACAAGAATTTCCAAAATTATTATATGTTTTGGAAGAAGATAATATAAAAGAGGATTCAAAATATTTTTATCTTACAGAATTAGCAGCAAAATGTACAGCAAAGAGAATGACACCAGATTATATTAGTGAAAAGGTGATGCTGAAATTAAAAGGTGATTGTTACCCATGCATGGGTTGTAGATCGTTTCTTACACCAGATAGGTTTACGGATATGGGAATCGGTAATATTGCAAATGCTTTGAATTATAAAAAAGGCGAACATAAATATTATGGGAGATTAAATCAAGGTGTTGTAACAATCAATTTACCTGATGTTGCTTTATCTTCTGGTGGTAATTTTGAAGAATTTTGGAATCTTTTACATAAGAGATTAGAACTTTGTCATAAGGCATTACGATTCAGACATGAGAGATTACTTAGTACACCTTCCGATGTTGCACCAATTCTTTGGCAGCATGGAGCATTTGCAAGATTAAAAAAAGGGGAAAGAATAGATAAACTTTTATTGCATGGATATTCCACTATTTCTTTAGGATATGCTGGTTTATATGAATGTGTAAAATATATGACCAAGGAATCACATTCTAGTGGTAAAGGAAAAGAGTTTGGTTTATTAGTGATGAAAGCATTAAATGATGCTTGTGCAGAATGGAAGAAGGCAGAAGATATTGATTATAGTGTCTATGGCACTCCAATAGAATCTACAACTTATAAATTTGCAAAATGTTTAAAAAATAGATTTGGTATTATCAAAGATATTACAGACCATGATTATATTACCAATTCTTACCACATTAATGTAAGAGAAGAAATTGGTCCTTTTGAAAAGCTTACGATTGAAGGTGAGTATCAAGAATTAAGTCCGGGAGGAGCTATTTCCTATATTGAAACATCGGATCTTACCAATAATTCAGAAGCAATCATTACAGTAATGCAGTATATTTATGACCATATTATGTATGCAGAATTAAATACAAAATCTGATTATTGTCAGATATGTGGTTATGATGGTGAAATAAAGATTATAGATGTAAATGGTAAATTAGAATGGGAATGTCCGAAATGTGGGAATCGTGATCAGAACAAAATGAATGTAGCAAGAAGAACTTGTGGTTATGTAGGAAGTCATTTTTGGAATGCTGGTCGTACCGAAGAAATTAGAGATAGATTTGTACATTTAGATGATATAGAACTGAAAGATGAATTAGTGGAAACAGGAGGAATCCCATCATGAGATATTCAAAAATACATAAATTGGATGTATCTAATGGTTCTGGTATTGGTGTTGCTTTATTTGTTCAAGGATGTCATTTCCATTGTAAAAATTGCTTTAATAAAGAAACATGGGATTTTGATCGTGGCAAAGAATGGACCAGTAAAATAGAAAAGAAATTTCTTGATTTAATGGATAGACCATATATTACAAGAGTGACTATGTTAGGAGGAGAGCCATTAGCAGATGAAAATATAGATGATGTTATGTATCTGTTATACAAAATAAGGGATAGATTTGGAAATTCCAAAAAGATATGGATATATACTGGATATACATTTGAAGAAATACAAAATGGATATAGTAATAAATTATGCGAAAGAAAGAATGTTTTATTACTTGCAGATGTGCTTGTAGATGGACAGTATTTTGATGAATTAAAAGATCTTTCTCTTAAATTCAGAGGTTCGTCTAATCAGAGAATTATAGATGTAAAAAAATCGCTTATGCAAGGTAAAGTAGTTTTATATATGAAATAAGAATGGGAAAAGTGAGGTATTACTTATGCAGATACAGGAAGGAGAAGAATGAAAGTAGATATTTTCGATACAAAAAACAAGTATGGAATTATTTATACAGATCCAGCATGGAAACAGACTAAGGGAAAGAGTATTTTATATTAACGATACATGAAACTGGCTAAGCTTAGGAGAAAGAGAGGAAAGGTATGGAAAATTTAAGAAGATGTAAAGGAAAATGCAACATATATGAAAACGGTAAATGGAGCAGCTTAGAATTTGATTTAGGCTATTTTCATGAATGGGGTATGAACTATGAAGAATTTGAAAGTGGAGCAGGAAATTATTCTGTTGCGATTGTTGAGTTGCCGGATGGAAGAATTGTTATGCCAGTGGCAGATGATATTGTTTTTATTGATTTGATGAAAAATGAATAGAGAACAAATAATCACTATTTCATCCTGACAGTGCAGGAAATATGGAAGGGAAGTGAGGATTGAGTATGAATGATGATTTGATTAGCAGGAGAGAGTTATTAGAAGAACTTAAAGATTTTCGTATGAGTATTACTGGTTCTACTAATGCTACAGCATTTGTAATTATGGATCAGACAAAAAAATCTATAATGAAAATAATAGAAGAACAACCTATTGCGTATGATGTAGACAAGGTTATTAAATCTATAAACAAAATCGGGCAAAAATATTGTGATTCTGTTGAATGTGAAAATAATTGTGAGGATTGTGAACATAGCTGTTTAATGGGAGCAATTATTAATGTTATTAAGTCTGGTGGTGTTACAAATGGTTGAAATTAAAAGATTGTCGGGTGATTATATTAGAGGATATACGAAGGCAATACAAGATATTTCTGAAATTTTTGAATATATACGGACTGATCTGAAATTTCATCATAAGAACCTAAATGGAAAACTATCTATTATGCTTTTGAAAATAATTTTGGAGAACAGGGAAAGGATACGAGAAAGAATAAAAAATGCCAGCGGAGATAGAAAGCGTGAGGGTTTTATAAGATGGAATTATAATAAAAAAGAATTTGAGTGGTTTTGTAAAGAAAATAATTAAAAAGGTAAAGAAGGTAGTGAGATGACAGAGAATGAAATAAAAGCTATAAAATGGATGGAATGCATTAAAGATGATGCAATGGTGACATTAGACCATATTGCAAAGAATGAGCCAAAGGTGAATCCTTTACTGTATACAGGAAGAAAAGAAAAAGCTGAAACAATTCTACAAACATTTGAGGAACTAGAACAATACCGAGCAATCGGTACAATCGAGAGATTTCAACAGCTTACAGAACAATTTAAACCACATCTGGTAGATGAAATATCTTGCCCAAAAAGGTGTTGTAACAAGTGCGACAAATACAGAAAAGAAAACGAAAAATATTACGCAATTGGCACTGTTAAGGAATGTCAGGAAACAATGGAAAAACAGAGTGCGAAGAAAGTAAGTAACAGGGAACTGCTTAAAGATTTCAATGGAAATCCATATTCTGTACGTGGTGATTGTCCTAATTGTGGAAATACAAGCTTGTTATCAATAAATACAGATTATTGCAGTGTTTGTGGTCAAAAACTGGATTGGACTTAGAAATAGGATAAGGAGTAAAAGAAATTATGAAAAAAACAGAAGAAATTAAAATACCAGAATCCGTACATAATCATCTGAATTATATTAGAAATAGTGATGATAAAATTAAATTTTTAGAATTATTTTTTAATATTAAGTTGAGATGGTATCAAAAACTGTACTTAAAATATCTATTGTTTCATTCAAAAGAATATAAGCAGCTTCCTAAATTTTTTCAATGGATGAAAGTAAGCAGCGAAGGGAAATTTTATAAAAACAATTAATAAATTTAAATGTTAAAAGGAGGATTTTAGAGATGATTAAAGTAACAGCAGCGTATCAAATTGTAACCCCTATTTCTAAAATGGGAATCAAAGAATTGCAACATATTGAAAAGATTGGCAGAGTTTGCTATAAATCAGAAGATAAAATTACAGAAGATGGGGAATCTGCTAGAAAATTTGTAAGTATGCTTCTTCAGCGTGGACATGAAGCAATGATAGAACATTCGTCTTTATCTGTAAAGTTTATAGTTGATAGAGGAGTAAGTCATGAATTGGTACGTCATAGAATAGCTTCTTTTGCACAAGAATCAACTAGATATTGTAACTATGGAAAAGAAAAGTTTGGTTCGGAATGTATATTTATTGATTTAGAAGGTGGAATTAAACTTGATGGTAAAATGAAAAATATAAGTATAGGAGAAATTACTTCTCTTTTGAATGAGTGGGTATTTGCAATGGAAGATGCAGAAAAACATTATATGAAAATGCTTGCATTGGGTGCAACACCACAAATTGCACGTTCTGTTCTTCCTAATAGCACAAAGACAGAAATAACGATTACAGCAAATTATAGAGAATGGCGTAATTTCTTTAAGTTAAGAACAGAGGTAGCAGCACATCCGCAAATGAGGGAAGTCACCATTCCGTTATTAGCAGAATTAAAAGAAAGATTGCCTGTGATTTTTGATGATATTAATAATTAAAGCTTATAAGGAGAGGATACTATGTTGATAATCATAGGAGAGAGTGCGTCAGGTAAATCTAGTATAGCTAAATACCTTGTTGATAATTTTGATTTTCAAAATATAATAACATATACTACTAGAGAACCGAGAGAGGAAGAAATCAATGATATTGATTATCATTTTATTAGTAAATTGCAATTTGAGCATTTATTAGCTTTAGGTTCATTTGCAGAAACAGCAATATATAATGAATGGTATTATGGTTCAGCTAAAGAAGATTACATAAATTCTAATTCTAAAACTAAGGTTGCAATTCTTACCCCACATGGAATCAGACAAATTAGAAAAAATGAAATTGATATTTATGTAGTATATATTAAAATTCCTCGTAGAGATAGATTAATAAAAATATTGCAACGAGGAGATGATATCGAAGAAGCATATCGTAGAAATTTATCAGATATGGGGCAATTTGATGGTATCGAAGATGAAGTAGATTTAGTAATTGAAAATGCTGGATATAAGAAATCTGTTCAACAGATAGCAGAAAAGATTTTAAATTTATATAAAAATAAATATATAGCATAATAAAGTAATAAAGTATTCTATGAACGAATAATAAATAGTAAATATACAAAGTTAGACGGTGATTATATTGGATGATAAAATTATTACAACAAAAAAAGGTATTATAAGACAATATCAAGATTCAGGTATAAGAGTAGTGGTAGAAATTCCAATGGCAAATGAACAAAGAGATAAAGATAGAATTGATGATATAAAAAAGATGTTGAATAGTGAATTGCTATTGCAAATTAGTAATTAGAATGTTATAATACATATGGTAGTATATATGAAGAACGATTTTTATCTTGTATATACTACCATATTTTATTATAAAAAATATATTAATTATTGTAGAAGTAAAGGAGGAAAACAATATTGAAAAAGGTGAGAATTTTATTAAGAGTTAGTTCAAATCAACAATTAGATGCTGATGGAGATTTAAATGTCCAAAGAGATATTGATAAAGAATATATTGCTAAACATGATGATTGGATATTAGATGAAAAAGAATATTTTGAAGGTGGAATTAGTGGATATAAAAATTCTGTTAAAGATAGAGATGTATTACAAGAAGCATTAAAAGATGCAATGAATAAAGAATATGATATTTTAGTTGTATATAAGGATGATAGAATTGGCAGAAGAATGTGGGAAATTGGTGCTTATGTAATGCAGCTTAAAAGTTATGGAGTAGATGTATATACTACAAAGGATGATTGTATTTCTCCTGAAAATGATGATATTATGGGGCAAATGATGCTTGCACTTAGATATGGTAATGCACAAAAGAGTAGTTCCGATACGGGGCAAAGAGTAAAGGATACAGCATCTAAATTAGTAAAACAAGGCAAGTTCATGGGTGGAAAAGCTCCCTATGGATATCAATTAATTTTGTCAGGTGAAATAAGTAAACATGGTAGGGCATTACATAAATTGGCAATTATACCAGAACAAGCGGATGTCGTAAAACATATTTATGATCTATCCTTTAATAAAGAATTTGGGTCAAGTAAAATTGCAAAAATCTTAAATGAAGATAAAAAATATAAAGAATTAGCACCAAATGATTTTTGGAAATCAGGAACAATTACAAGTATTTTAACAAATCCAATTTATTGTGGTATTACAGCATATAAAAGAAGGGAAAAAACGGATGGGAAATATCATAAGATTGGAAGCGATGATTGGATTTATGCAAATGAAGTTAATGAAGAAATTGTAATTATAGAGATTGATTTATGGAATAAAGTACAAAAGAAAAGGACAAGTAGAACAGTGAGATATAAAGATACATTAGAATCGAAAGGAGTAAAAGTTATTACTCGTAGCGATGGAATGTTACCTTTAGTAGATGTTGCTTATTGTGGTTATTGTGGTGGGAAATTAACAAATGGAAGTAGATATAGTTATTGGACAATAAAGGATACTGGGGAAAAAAGAGCAAGTAAAACACCGATATACAAATGTCAAAATGCATGGAGTGGGATACCACATGATAAAACAAGGCAATTTTCGGGTGATAAGTTTGAAAATATAGTTTTTAAATATATAGCAGATTATATATCTAGTTTGCAAAATGATTCTTCTATTCTTCAGCAGATATTGGATAATAATAAAAAAGAGAAAAAGATTGTAAAAGATAGAATTGATAAAATTAATATAGAAATCAAAAAGAATATTAAAGATATAGAAACAATGAAGTTACATATTCCTGAAGCAATCACAGGTGAATATCCATTAAGTATTGAGATGCTTGCAGATACGATTAAAAAATTTGAAAAAAAATTAAAAGAAAAAGAAAAAGAGCTGAAAGAATTATCAATACAATATGATAATATGGAAATTAATAGTAAAGATTGGGATAGTCTTTGTAAGATGATACCAACATGGAAAGATGTTTTTTATAATGCTGATAAAAGAACAAAGCGTATTTTGATTAATAAAATTGTTGATAAAGTATATTTTACAAATGAAGAAATTAAGATACAATTCAAAATTAACTTAGAATTTGCAAATATAACGAGTGGAACGCATACTAATAATATAGATTCTATGAAAAAAGATGTGTCTCAAGAGAGGCAACATGGAAAACTTAATGACAATGATACCATTCTGTAAAAACACGATTTAATGTAAAAGATTGGATAGCAAGTACATTAGCTTTGATTGTTTCTTCTGGCCATGTAGCATAGATTTCACTGCAGGCTACATTTTTTATATAATCTCTATATCTTACATAGTAATTTTGTGCACTTGCATCGGAAGGTGGACCATCATGAACAACAATATATTCAGGAATGACAACCCGACTTAAAACAATTTCTCCTGTTTCTTCTAAAGGTTTGATTTCTGCTTCGGCAATTTTAGGTGGGAAATCACCGAAAAGTGTATGAGGACCAATAACAATAGATTCTGCACTGTCGCTTTCCTCTGGTTGCGGTATCATATTGATAGGCTGTAAAGCAAGTTCTCCTGATAGAAGCTCTACACCAGTAACAACAACATCTTCATATCCCTGATTTTTTACAGTTACCACATAGTCTGCATAAGGTTGTTCAGCGGATGGTGCTTCACTATAAGATCTAGGAGGAGTTGGAAGATCAACTTCAGGTGTCTGTCCAGAGGAATTCGTTGTGACTTCTTCTAAAATATTATCTGGGTCATCTGCTGTTGAAATATCAACAACAACATTTTCTAAGGGTTGACCTGTTCTTGCAGAGGTAACATCAACCTCTAGTCCACCAAGTGACTGTGTATCCATTTGTGCAGGATATAAGATTTTATTGCGTTTCATAATGCTCCTGATTCCTGTAATGCTTTGATACCGAAAGGTATAGAAATATTCTATAATTAAGAGATAAAATAAACGGCAACAAAGCAGATACAAAGTTGATTTCTTTTTAATATATGCAATAGGATCATACAAAGTTCTTAATAAAAATTTAATTCTTAAAGTATAGAGTTTTAGCGTATTAATAGATTAGATGCGGTTCGTTCTGCACAAAGAGTACCATATCCTATTTCGGAATTTGGATATTGCGTTAAGCCAGGTAATATTTTTGTTCCGCTAATTAATAGAACTTTTAATTTTTCTCCATATAAAAATGGATCGTTTCTTTTTATGATACCCCATTCCATAAAAAGAAGAGAAGTTCCAGTAACAAATGGGGTGGCCATAGAAGTTCCGGATTTACTAACATAACTGTTTTCTCGTCCCGGTGCTGTAATAGAGACTCCGGGTGCTGTTAATTCTGGTTTATAAAGACTAATTCCTGTATCAGATGTAAGAACAAATCCACGTCCAGAAAACCATGCTGGACTTAAAGTAAGTTCATCATAAGCTGCAACGGAAATTACTTTTTCAGCAGTAGAGGGAATTGTTAGAGTTAATTCTTCAGAAGGATTCAAAAAGCGAGTTCCACTGTTTAATATTTCTCGGGATGGAAGCCACATAGAAACTGTACCTTCAAAAATTCTTCTTGGGCGGATACGAAATTGCCAAACACCTTGTGTCAAAAAATCATCAACAGGCTGAAATTGTATAAAAATTTCTTGTTTTCTTTGAAATGGTGTAGATTCACCATAATAAATTAAAAGTCGAACACGATCAAGAACAACTCTTTGCACGCCGGGAAATAGAGAAACAGGGTAACGAGGATTTCCAGACGGTGGTAAAATAGATAATTCAAAATCATCATAAAAATTTTTCCATATTTGTAGACTAAGTGCAGTTTCATATGGTGCAATCGTAAGTTCTGCAGTAGGGCAATTAATATTTCCAAAAGAAGTTTCATTTATAGTTTCTTCTATGGAACTTGTGTTTGATCTTGTTTGTTTGCATTCAAAATCAATAGGATTTCTTTGTGTAATAGGAAGTTTTGTTTGATAATGAATGCCTCCACTTCCTTCATTACCTGTACCAGCAGCAATAATGCATTTCCAAAGATTAGATAAATTATTTAAAAATTGTTCGGTTAAAGAACTACCGTCATGTGCTCCATAATTATTTCCAAAACTTAAATTAATTGCAATCGGTTTTCCAATAGAAGCTGCATAATGAATGGCCCAATCCGCTGCTTGCATAAGTTGTGTTGTAGTAGGATACGAAGAATTAACGGACTTTCCAAGTTTTACAATTAGTAAGTCGGCTTCATAGGCACAGCCACGATATCTTCCATTACTAGCAGCACCATTTCCAGCACAAATTCCGGCAACATGAGTTCCATGACCAGAGCTGTCAAAGGTTGGGCATAATTCTTGTCTTGCTATAGAATTGGGTGCTGATAATGCTGCATTAATCTGTTCCTGTGGAAATAAAGTACCGGGAAAATAACCTTCTGGTGCAGATAAAAATTCATTAGAATTATATTTTAAAACAGTATTAGAGGGAATTGTTTGATCCCAAATGGCAAGAATGCGTGTTTTTCTATCAGGAGTACAAAAGTCAGAATGTGTATATTCAATACCAGAATCAATAATGCAGGCAATCGTTCCACGTCCACTTAAATTAAGAGGTGATCGCCACATAGGAGGGATACAAGCAGAAGCAACTCCATTTTCCAGACCAAAAAATAAGTTTTTTGGTTTATCAATATAAATAATTTCTTTTTTTTGTGCTAAAATAGGAATAGAAGTTTCTTGTATGATTAAAACGGCAAATCCACCGGACAGTTCGGCCGAAGAAGAAATACCGGGGACATTTTCTAAAATGGAAGATAAAATACCAGAATATTTAATAATAATTTCCCATGTTTGTGTAATAGGATCAAAACCTGTATCAAGTCCAGCACTTCTATCTTCTTCTGGTAGCTCTAAAGCAAGGCTGAATTGGGTATCAATTTTTTCACTTGGCATAAGAAAGCCTTTCTAAAGGCATTATTTATTATTTTTATGGCATTTTGAAAAAAATATGACAATACTAAGTAAAAAGAGGCTGCCATACTAAGCAAAATACATACAGAATATAGTATATAGTTTTAGATAACTATATTTTATAGCATTTTCTCTTAGTGCGACAGCCTCAAGAGCTAATTGGTATTATAAGCAAGAATATCATAGATATTGCTCTTTAATAAGTTCTTTTAATCATCTCCTTGCAAAGCACTCATTCCTTGTTCACCGGTTCTTACTTTAATTACATTTTCAACATCATAGACGAAAATCTTACCATCACCAATATTTCCAGTATAAAGAGCTTTTCTTGCAGTTTCTACTACAGTGGAGACTGGTACTTTGCTAACAACAACTTCTACTTTAACTTTAGGGCGTAGAGAAATTGCCATTTTAACACCACGATAGTATTTATCAGCTCCTTTTTGAACACCATACCCAAGTACCTGTGTAACAGTAAGTCCAAGAACACCAATAGCATTTATTGCATTTTTTAAATCTTCAAATTTTGTTTGATTACATATAATAGTTACTTTGCTTATCTTTTCACCAGAAGTAGTAATAATTTTATTATTTTCATTAGAAAGAACTTGTACAGGAACAGAAGAATCTATAGGAACAGGTTCTGCACTTGCAGCAACTGTACTTGTAATTCCGCCCATAGTTTTATCATTTGCTATAATAAAGTCTGCATATGAAGATTCCAGTCCATGTTCTGTGCTGTCTAAGCCAAGAAGTTCTTCTTCTTTGGAAGCACGAAGTCCAATGGTGTGCTTAATTACATTAAATACAATTGTCATAGTAATAGCGACCCAAGCAATAACAACAACGACACCAAGCAATTGTATACTAAATAAATGAAATCCACCACCTGTAAAAAGTCCTTTTCCATCTGTTCCTGCACCATCAGAGAATAAACCAACACAAATAGTTCCAAGTGCACCATTAAGTCCATGAACACCAACAGCACCAACAGGATCGTCAATTTTTAATATTTGATCAACAAATTCAATACCAAAAGTAACGGTAAATCCGGCTAAAATACCAATAATTGCTGCACAAGTAGGACTTACCGTATCGCATCCGGCAGTAATTGCAACAAGTCCAGCTAAACTACCATTTAATGTCATAGAGACATCAGGTTTTTTATAACGAACCCAAGTGATAATCATAACGGTAAGGGTTGCTACAGCGGCTGCAAGGTTTGTGGTAACAAAAATTTTTCCTGCACTAATCATTGCTGCGTCAGAGTCCATTGCAACAGTAGAAGCACCATTAAAGCCAAACCAACAGAACCAAAGGATAAATACACCAAGTGCACCAAGTGTTAGACTATGACCGGGAATGGCATTTACAGAACCATCTTTACCATATTTTCCAATACGTGGTCCAAGAATAATTGCACCAATGAGTGCAGCTACCCCACCGACCATATGTACTGCCGTAGAACCTGCAAAATCATGGAAGCCAAGTTCAGAAAGCCAGCCACCACCCCAAATCCAATGACCAGAAATTGGATAAATAATAAGACTAATAATGGCACTATAAATACAATAAGAAATAAATTTTGTACGTTCTGCCATAGCACCAGAAACAATAGTAGCTGCTGTTGCACAAAAGACTGTTTGGAAAATTAGAAAAGCATAAAATGGGACACCATCAGGACACATAGAAGAACCATAATTGATTTCTGAGGCTATTCCTTTTATATTACCAATAATACTATTACCTGTACCAAACATTAGTCCAAAGCCAACAAGCCAAAAAATGGGTGTACCAATACAAAAATCCATTAAGTTTTTCATAATAATATTACCGGCATTTTTTGCTCTAGTAAAGCCTGTTTCTACCATGGCAAAGCCTGCTTGCATAAAGAATACTAGTGCCGCACCAAGAAGTACCCAAATTGTGTTTACTGCTGAAAATTCCATAAAAAAGCTCCTTTCCATATCTAAAATAAGATAATAAATGGCTGTATTTTTTGTAGATAAAATCAAGTAATATCTGCTTTTGACAGCTCTAACAATGGAAAATCAGGTTATGCCATCTTTAGCACTTTGAAAACTAGGTCATATCTTAAAGTATGCTTTTAAGATATGACAAGCTTTACAAACCCGATAAAAAATAAAAAAGGCATTTCGTCCAGTTGTGTTGGATAAAACGCCTTTGTTTGTACGGCATCATAATCACATTTTTTTGATTTGTCAACAACCATTATAAAAATATTTAGAAAATAAAGAATATACTTAAGAATATTAAGAAAATATAAAAAAATTTAAAATAAAATAAAGTTTTGACGCATTTTATTTTTTGGAAATGAAAAAGTAATAATTGACGAAGAAGGAAAAAAATGGTACACTTTTTTCATTAACAAAAATAAAATATATATTATCAGAAAAAAATAAGTTAAGATATTTAAGATATAAAAAAAGGAGAAATAAGAAAAAAAGAAAAATATGCAGTTTTTGGGGAAGGTATAATACAAAGAAAGATATAATATATAGGGAAAGTGTGGTAGAATATATGGATGTAATCAGTAAAATTAAGTTAAATACAATAGAAGATGTAAAAGCATTTGTAGCAACTGCATCAGCGTGTGATTTTGATATTGAAGTTTCTTATCAGGGACAGAATGTTGATGCAAGATCGCTTCTTGGAATGCTTAGTATTAATTTAGATTATACATTAAATGTAGTATCTTATGGGTATGATAAAGATTTGGAACGAATTTTAAAGAAATATGAAGTTAAATAGAAAAGTGCTAAGAAAATAAAAGAAGAATGTAAAAATGACAGAATAGAAATTACTTTTATAAAAATATTTTTCAGAGTTTAAAAAATATAATATTATGACGATATAAAGAGTAAGACTTTATGATAATAAAGAATAAAGCGAGCAAGTTCACTTTTATTCGAATCTGGTTGCAAATGCTGTTTGCAATCCGCTGAAGCGGATTAAATCTAAAGAATCAACTAGGCTTTACAGTTTCCGAAGGAAGCTGCTATATTGGCGGTCGAAAAACATGACCGCTCAGTATAACATGATGTGCACGACAAAAAATAAGCCACTTCGTGGCTGCGGTCGGCACGAACTTATGAACGAAAAAAGAAGAATTTTTCGTTCATAAGTATAACTAGGAAATTTCTCGAGATTTTCTATTAAATAAAAAAGGATGGAGGAATCATTATGAATGGAGTAGGAATGTATCAAAATTATTTAGATTCATTTCAAGGAGTGAATCAAACAGGCAGGCAGAATAATGGAAAAAGGGCAGAAGGAAAAAAATCACAGGGGTCTTCAAATGATAAGCCATGGGCTATTTATGAACGCACTAGTACAAATGAGGAGATTAAAAAAGTAACGCAAAGGCAAGGAAATCGTAGTAAAGATACGGTGAAAGAAGAAAAAACAAAGAGAGAAGAACTTGAAAACTTTACAATTGCAAAGAAAAATCAAGAAGTAAAATTAAGTGATAAGGCACAAAAACTATTAGAACAGTTAAAAGAAAAATATAGCAATATGGATTTCTTTGTGGCAAATTTTAGCACCGATGAGGAAGCACAAAGATATTTAAGTCAGGGTACAAAAGACTATAGTGTTGTAATTGATCCAGAAACATTAGAACAGATGGCAGAAGATGAGGAAGTATTTAAAAAATATGATGAGATTCTTGCAAATGCCGGAAATACATTTGAACAGGTAAAGGAACAGCTTGGTGAAGATGCAGATAAAGTGGTAAATCTGGGGATTAGTATTGATGGAAATGGTAAAGTAAATTTATTTGCTGAACTTGATAAACAGTCAGTAAAAAGAGTAGAGGCACAGAAGAAAATGCGTGAAGAAAAAGCATCTCAAAAGAAGGAACAAAAGGCAGCAGAGGAAAAGCAGGAAAGAGAAGAAAAATTGGAGGAAACAGAAAAAGCAAAAAGACAAGAGAGAGAGGAACAACTAACATTTCGTGTAACAGGTGCTACAATTGAGGAACTTGTAAGTAATATTAAAGCAGCAACATGGGAAGAATAAAAAGTAATAATTTATAATTAAGATAATAGAAAATCTTTGAGAAAGGAAGCATTATATGAATTTTTTTGAGGAATTTAAACCAGATTTAGAAGAATTTTTTGAAATGACAGAAAAATTTCATAAACAGGAAATTAGCAAGGGAGAGTATAAAGGTTTTTCCGGTGGTTATGGAAGTTATGCACAGCGTGATGGAAAACTTCATATGCTGCGTCTTCGTATGACAGGAGGGCGTTTTACTAAGGAAAGAATGAAATATGTGATCGATTGTATGGAGAAATATAAAATTAATAAACTGCATTTAACAACATGTCAATCATTACAGCTTCATAATTTAGAACCAGCGGTATTAACATCTATTATTGAAGGGGCATGGGCTGCTGGAATGATTTCACGTGGCGGTGGTGGTGACTTCCCAAGAAATGTTATGGCATCTCCGCTTTCTGGTGTGCAAAAAGGAGAAAATTTTGATGTTCTGCCATATGCAGAGCAGGCAGGAGAATATTTATTCCATTTTATTAAATCTGTAAAATTTCCAAGAAAGTTAAAAGTTTGTTTCTCTAATTCACCAGAAAATGAACCTCATGCAACTTTTCGTGATTTAGGATTTGTTTCTCGTCAAGATGGAAAATTTGATGTTTATTCTGCTGGGGGACTTGGAAATAATCCAAGGCTTGGTGCAAAAGTAGCAGAAGAAGTTGCACCAGAAAAAATTCTTTATTATATTAAAGCAATGGTAGATACTTTTGTAGCATATGGAAATTATGAAAATCGTGGAAAGGCAAGAACACGATATATGCAAGATAGTCTTGGTACACAAGGCTATATAAAGGCATATCAGGAAAAGCTTGCAAAAGTTTTGGAAGAAGAAAAATTAGATTTTACCGTTACTATTCCAGAATATACAAAAAAAGGAACTGATAAAATAAAAGAAAATCGGCGTGTGATAGAACAAAAGCAGGACAAGTTATATGCTGTTTATTATCAGCCAATTGGTGGTGACTTAAAACCTGAAAAGTTAAAGGAGCTTTATGAAACAATAAAAGATATGGATCAGGTAGAAGCAAGAATTACACCAGAGGAAGGAATGTATATCATTAATTGTACAGCACAAGAAGCAGAACGTGTACTTCTTGTAACAAATGATGGAGCAAATACATTATTTGAAACAAGTGTCGCTTGTATTGGAAATTCTATTTGTCAGGTGGGAGTACGTGACTCTCAGGCATTATTAGCGGAATGCTTAAAAGCTGTAAGAAAAGAAAATTTTGCAGATAATGTTCTTCCTAAAATTCATATTTCAGGTTGTCCTTCTTCTTGTGCAGCACATCAAATTGGAACAATTGGTTTCCGAGGTGGTGTAAAAAAGACAGCAGAAGGAACAGTTCCTGCCTTTGTATTCTTTGAAGGAGGATCAGCACAACAAGGTCAGGAAATTATCAGTAAAGATGGAAATGCAATGGCGATAGAAGATATACCAAAGTTTTTAGTGGAGCTTGGAAAAACAGTGGAAGCAGCAGGAATGACTTATGATAAATGGATTGAAAATTCTCATGAGAAATTGCTTTCTTTAGTAGAAAAATATACAGCTTGATAAATTTTATTTTAGTTTAGAAAAAATTTTTCATTTGTAAGTATAATATAATTATAGTATAGTTTCTTTTTCTTTTTTGAATAACCGCTTTGTTTTTGTTTATAATGATAGTATAGACTAGATGGAATTGAAAGCACTTTGTACTTGCTAATAAAGAAACGAGGCGGTTATTTTTTATGGAACAAAGAACAGATTTAGCACTAGAGGTTCGAGAAAGTTTTCCAGAAGATGATGTAGAACTTTCTGGTGTAATTTTATCAGAAAGACAAATTGAGGATGCAAATATCAAAGTTTCTACAGTAGAAATTAAAGATGACAAAGGGGCAAAGCAGATGGGAAAGCCTAAAGGAATGTATATTACTGTGGAGGCAAAGAAATATCTTGATAATAGTCAAAGAGAAGAAGAACTTTTAGTGAGAGAACTTGCAAAGCTGATTAAAGAACTTTGTGATAATGCATGTCATGGAAAAAAGATTTTAGTGGCAGGGCTTGGAAATCGAGAAGTTACTGCAGATTCTATTGGTCCAAAAGTGATTGAAAAGCTGTTTGTAACAAGGCATTTAATTCAGGAATTTGGAAAGGATTTTCAAAAAAAGCATGGTTTTGAAATGGTTAGTGCGATTGCACCGGGTGTTATGGCACAAACAGGAATGGAATCATTTGAAATCTTATCAGGAATTGCAAAAGAAACAAAAGCAGAGCAGTTAATTTTAATTGACGCTTTAGCAGCACGCAGTACTGAACGATTAAATACAACAATACAGCTAACAGATACGGGAATTTGCCCGGGAGCTGGGGTTGGAAATCAGAGAAAGGCATTAAATGAAGAAACGCTTGGCTTGAAAGTATTAGCGATTGGTGTTCCTACAGTAGTAGATGCAGCTACCATTGTAAGAGATACTATGGATTCTGTTTTAGCAGGGCAGGGCTTTTCTGAGGAAGAACAGATGGAGTTGCATAAAGAAATTAGGCAGGAAAGTACAAAAAATATGTTTGTGACACCAAAAAATATTGATGAATCCATAGATAGAATGAGTAATATTCTTGCAGATGCTTTAAATTTATGTTTTGTGCCATAAAAGCATAGAAAAGTAATTATTTAAGAAAAAATAGTTATTTTGTATAGTAAGAATATTAATCTTTTGTTGAAATGGAATAGTAATATTTTAAGAAAAACTCCCATAAAATAGTAGCATGGCTTATAAAAACAAGAAAAAATAGAAAAATAGTTCTTATAAAAAATGGGCGAATAGAAAAAAGAAAATATGGGGGAAAGAAAATAAATGGAGAAAGCAGAGGTTTATCTAAGAAATAGTAAAAGAAAAAGGCTGCACAGTAAAAAAACTGTTGCAGTTTTTTTCTTTCTTTTTGTATTTTTTTGTGTTTTATTTACAGATATTGCTTTAAAGCAAAAAGATGAAACATATCAAGAGCTATTAGAAAAATGTAAAATAATGTTTGGACAGAGTGGAATTCGTTGTTTGATGGAAGAATTATTACCAGTTTATGATTTCCTTGATCGTGGTTCTTCAGATTCCAGCCTTTTTGCGGAATTATCAGAAGCAGTTATGCCGGGACAGCTTTCTCTTGCCAGAGAATGTTTTGAGCGTTATGGAAAAGAAAAAATAGCCAAGTCTAAAAAAAAGGTAGTATGGAAGAAAAAGACTACAGATGATGAATCTGATAAATTAGAAAATAAAGAGCTTGTTTTTGATTATAATGATATGGTTTATGAGGAAAATCGTAAGGATCAAAATGTACAAGGGATACAAGATATACAAGAAGCACAGGAAATTTCTTCTAGTTCTAGTGAAATAGAGGAAATTATGGAATCCGATGGTACAGAGCATGATTTAAAAGAATATATTGCTGGAGAATCTTATTATGAAGATGCTGTTTCTCTTGTTATGACAGAAAATGAAGCAGCAGAACAATTATTGCGAAATGAAAAAATGATAGAAAATTTAAAGAAAAATAAAAGCAGAGCCTATTTATTATCTAATTTTTATATTGTAGATAGTAGTACAAATGTAGATAAAAAGGTATTTAATGTAAAAAAATTTTTAAAGAAGAATTTAACATTAAAAAAGGCGAAAAAAAGAAATCGTCCACAGATTTTAATTTATCATACCCATGCAACGGAGGCATTTGCTGATAGTAGAGAGGGAAAAGAGGAAGATACCGTTGTTGGAATTGGAAGTCTTTTAACAGAAATTTTAGAAGATACTTATGGATATCAAGTGTATCATGATACGACAAGATATGATATTGTCAATGGTAGTCTTGATAGAAATAAAGCGTATAATCAGTCGGCAGAGGGAATAGAAAAGGCATTAAAAAAATATCCATCGATTCAAGTAATTATTGATTTACATAGAGATTCTGGCAGTAAACGTGTTACAACAATTGATGGAAAGAAAACGGCACAAGCAATGTTTTTTAATGGGATTAGTAGAAATAATAATGGAAATATTGAATATTTATATAATCCGAATTTACAGGGAAATTTAGCATTTAGTTTGCAAATGAAATTGGCATCTATGTCGCTTTATCCCGATTTTGCAAAGCCTATTTATATTAAAGGTTATCGATATAATTTACATTATAAGGAGAGAAGCCTTTTAATTGAATTGGGAACAGATAGAAATACATTAGAGGAAGCAAGAAATGCTATGAAACCCTTAGCAAAAGTATTGGATCAGGTACTCAAAAAAAAGTAAAGAGAAAATAATAGATTATAGCTTATTGTCATAAATAAAAAAATAGAAAAGAAAGAGACTATAGCATAAATTTTATTTTTTCATTATCCAATAGTCTCTTTTCTTTTTTATTCTTCTTTTAAACGTTCTTTTGCTCCTGCAAGCATTAGTTTAATGCGGTTTAACTGGTTTACTTCACTTGCTCCCGGGTCATAATCGACTGCTACAATATTTGCTTCTTGAAAGCTATGGCGTATTTGTTTAATTACCCCTTTTCCTACAATATGATTTGGAAGGCATCCAAAAGGTTGTGTACAGACAATATTTGGCACACCAGAGTGAATTAATTCTATCATTTCTCCTGTTAAAAACCATCCTTCTCCTGTTTGATTTCCACAAGATACAAAGGGTTTTGCATATTCTGCCAGTGTTTCAATAGGAACGCTAGGAGTAAATCGTTTGCTTTCTATCAATGCCTTGTCGGCTTCTTTGCGGCAATGTTTCATAAAGCGAATTGCCATATTGTTAATAAGTGCTGATTTTTTTTCTTTTCCAAGATACTCTGCTTTAAAATTTGCATTATAACAAGAGTACATAAAAAAATCAAGAAGATCAGGGCAGACGGCTTCAGCACCTTCTGCTTCTAAAAGTTCTACTAGATGATTGTTAGCAGTAGGAAGGAATTTTACTAAAATTTCTCCAACAATGCCAACTCTTGGTTTTTTTATAGGTAGTAGTTCTATTGCATCAAAATCTTGAATAATTCCCTGAATATTTTTCTTAAAGGTAGTCATATCTGCCTTTTCCAAAGATTTTAAGCAGATTTCCTTCCATTTTTTATGAAGATTTTCTACTGATCCAGTAACTGCTTCATAAGGACGTGTGCGGTAAACAACTTTCATAAAAATATCACCATAAATAATTCCTTGTAAGGCACGTTTAATCATAGGAAAGGTAAAGGAAAAACCGGGATTTTTTTCTACACCAGCACTAATAGAAATTACCGGAATTTGCGGCATTCCAGCTTTTTCTAAAGCTCGGCGGATAAATCCAATATAATTTGATGCACGACAACCGCCGCCCGTTTGTGTAATGGCGATTGCTGTTTTATTTACATCATAGTTTCCTGATAATAAAGCATCCATAATCTGTCCAACAACAATTAAAGAAGGATAACAAGCATCGTTATTTACATATTTTAGACCAACATCAACGGAATGTTTATTTGTAGGCAAAAGTGCAAGTCTATGTCCTGACATTTCAATTGCTTTTACGATATAATCAAAATGAATAGGAGACATCTGTGGTACTAAGATGGTATAGCTTTTTGCCATTTCTTTTGTATATAAGACTCTATGACAGGCAGTATTTACAGGCGTTGCTTTAATTCCCTTGCGTTCTCTATCATTGACAGCAGAAATAAGGGAACGAATGCGAATACGTGCAGCACCAAGATTATTTACCTCATCAATTTTTAATATCGTATAAATTTTTCCTGATTTTGATAAAATATCATTTACCTGATCAGCAGTAACAGCATCAAGACCACAACCAAAGGAATTTAATTGTATTAATTCCAGTCGTTCATTTGTGCGGACATAAGAAGCAGCTCGATAAAGACGAGAATGGTACATCCATTGATCCATAACAATCGTAGGACGATCTACATTTGCTAAATGAGAAATACTATCTTCTGTCAGTACAGCAATACCATAACTATTAATTAATTCTGGAATTCCATGATTAATTTCTGGATCAATATGGTAAGGTCTTCCAGCAAGAACAATGCCCTTGCAATGATGTTCTTCTAAATAATGAAGAACTTCTTCTCCTTTTGCTTGGATATCAAGACGGCATTTTGTAAGTTCAGCAAAACCAGCATGAACAGCCCTGCGAATTTCATTTTCACTTAAATCATCAAAGACAGGCAAGGTATTTTCTTCTGTTTTGCAGTCTTTCATAAAATAATCAACAAGACGTTTTGCAAGGATTTTTTCATTTTCAAAGGATAGAAATGGATTTTGAAAACAAATATTTTTTTCCTTTAATTCTTCCATATTATTTTTAATATTTTCTCCATAGGAAGTAACAATTGGGCAATT
The DNA here is from genome assembly GCA_910576895.1 of uncultured Lachnospiraceae bacterium. Taxonomy (GTDB): domain Bacteria; phylum Bacillota; class Clostridia; order Lachnospirales; family Lachnospiraceae; genus MGBC100174. The sequence goes on from CAJTJZ010000011.1 coordinate 60,685, forward strand.
ATAATGATTATTTGCATCTTCTACTTCCTTTCGTTCATATGGAATGCATGGAAAGAAAATATAGGAAAGTCCTTGCTTTATCAACCAATTTACATGACCATGTACAAGCTTTGCAGGATAGCATTCGGATTCACTTGGAATGGATTCAATACCAAGCTCATAAATTTGTCGATTTGATTGTGGAGATAATATTACTTGAAATCCTAACATAGTAAAAAAAGTATACCAAAAAGGATAGTTTTCGTACATATTTAAAACACGAGGGATTCCAACCTTGCCACGAGTAGCATGTTCCATATCTAATGGTGGATAGTCAAAAAGTCGTTGATTCTTATAAGCAAATAAATTTGGCCTCTGTTCTTTCTTCTTTTCTAGTCCTAGTCCTTTTTCACAGCGATTTCCAGAAATAAATTGCCGTCCGCCGCTAAAACGGTTGATGGTTAAAAGACAATGATTGGTACAACCTTTGCAACGAGAGGTTGAAGTTTCAAATTTTAAATCAATAAGTGCTTGTAAGGATAGTAGTGTTGTTTCCTCTTTTTCCTCATCATAATGTTCTCTTGCAATTAAAGCAGCTCCAATGCTCCCATAATACCAGCAATATCAGGGCGAATAGCTTCCCGTCCAGAAACACGTTCAAAGCTTCTTAAAACAGCATCATTATAAAAAGTTCCCCCCTGCACAACAATACAAGAACCAAGGTCTTTTGCATCTGCAAGTTTAATGACTTTAAATAATGCATTTTTAATGACAGAATAAGCAAGTCCGGCGGAGATATCGCCAACGCTAGCACCTTCTTTTTGTGCTTGCTTTACTTTAGAATTCATAAATACTGTACATCTTGTGCCAAGATCAATGGGATTTTCAGCAAATAATGCAATTTCAGCAAAATCAGCAACTTCATAATTAAGTGATTTTGCAAAAGTTTCAATAAAAGATCCACAGCCACTAGAACAAGCTTCATTTAATTGAACACTATCTACAGTATTATTTTTTATGCGGATACATTTCATATCCTGTCCGCCAATATCAAGAATACAGTCTACCTTTGGTTCAAAAAAAGAAGCAGCATAATAATGAGCTACGGTTTCTACTTCTCCTTCATCAAGCATTAAAGCAGATTTTATTAATGCCTCTCCATAGCCAGTAGAACAGGCTCTAACAATTCTTGCACTATCAGGAAGAAGAGAATAGATTTCTTTCACTGCTTTCATTGCTGTTTTTAAAAGACTTCCATTATTATTACTATAAAAAGAATATAGTAAAGAACCATCTTCTCCAAGTAATGCTGCTTTCGTTGTAGTAGAACCTGCATCAATCCCAAGAAAACAATTGCCCTCATATTCTGCTAAAGAAGATTTTGTTACCATATGTTTTGCATGGCGAGCTTGAAAGGACTGATATTCTTCTTTAGAAGCAAAAAGCGGCTGCATACGTGCCACTTCAAATTCCATCGTAATTTCCGAAGATAATTTTTGATTTAACTTGGAAAGACTTGTCATTTCATGACCTTCACTATTCATGGCAGAACCAATCGCAGCAAATAAATGGGAATGTTTCGGTGCAATAATATCGTCATCTGTTAATTTTAGAGTACGAATAAACGCTTGTTTTAGTTCTGTAAGGAAGTGTAGTGGTCCACCAAGAAAAGCGATATGACCACGAATTGGTTTCCCACAGGCAAGCCCGCTGATCGTTTGATTAACAACTGCCTGAAAAATAGAAGCAGCTAAATCAGGTTTTGTTGCACCTTCATTAATCAATGGCTGAATATCCGATTTTGCAAAAACACCACAGCGAGCAGCGATAGGGTAAATCGTTTGATAATTTTTTGCATATTCATTTAATCCTGCTGCATCTGTTTTTAAAAGGGAAGCCATTTGATCAATAAAAGAGCCTGTTCCCCCTGCACAGATTCCATTCATCCTTTGATCAATACCACCTGTAAAATAAATAATTTTCGCATCTTCTCCACCAAGTTCAATTGCTACATCTGTTTGTGGTGCAAAATCCTTTAATGATGTTGCTACAGCTACAACTTCCTGTACAAAAGGAATGGAAAGGTGTTTTGCAATTGTAAGACCACCAGAGCCAGTAATCATTGGTGCAATCTCTATATCGCCAAGCATTTTATAGGCTTCTGTTACAATTGTTGCAAGAGTTTCTTGAATATTGGCATAATGTCTTCTATAATCGGAAAATAATATCTTATGCTCAGGAGACAATAACGCAAGTTTTACAGTAGTAGAGCCAATGTCAATGCCAAGTGTATGATAAGAATGAGTTTTTATGGACATAATAAACCTCCATCGGTAAGAAAAATTCATGCGATTATATTAAGCGATTAATTTTTTTGATCGCCAATATAAAATATTAATTTGTACATAAATATGCAAAAATCCAAATAAGTTATACAGAAATTGGATTAAGTTTTCATTTCGTTAAGTGCCTTGCTATTATACGACAGGAAATGACGATTTTCAATATAAAATCGTCAGAATTTATCAAAATTTCATAGTAATCAGGTAGAAATAGATGAAAAAATTAACATTTTTTGATAGGAAAAAAAGATAGTCACCATTTCCATTGTCAGAGAATATATTATAGATATAATATCTGTATAACATTTCCAGATATGGGGAAAATGAATAGAAAGGTTGACAAGATATGAATTATGATTATTGTAACGGTAAGATTCATACAATCCAAACAGGTGATACCCTTTATAAAATCAGTGGTATGTACCGAGTTCCTCTTGCCTTAATCTTACGTGCAAATCCATATGTAGATATTTATAATTTGCAAGTAGGAGAAAAGCTTTGCATTCCGGGCGGTTTTGATAATGAAACAAAACCACCAAAGCCACCAAAGCCAATCTGCCCCGGTAATGGCTGTGATTCAGAGGATAATAATAATCCACCAAGTATGGGTGGTGGTATGGTTTCTGTATTTCTTTATGTTATTAAGGATGTTCAGTCAATTCAGGATGTTCTTGATAAATTTGGGATTACATTAGAAGACCTTTTAAAAGAAAATAATCTTGGTAATATTATGTTACAACCGGGAACAGCAATGAAAATACCGGGGGATGAAGAAGAAATTCGTCAGGCATTAGAAGATATAGAGAATGAATAACAATTCACCTTTTGCTTGACAAGAATGGATGAACACCCTATAATTGTTAAATATTGTAATTGCATTTTCGGCGGCATTGCCGCCGAAATGTATAAAACATATAAGAGGAAAGGATTTGATGGCTTGATAACGTTCTTCAATAAAATGGAAAAAAAGTTTGGGAAGTATGCTATTTCCAATTTGATGTATTATATTGTGATTATCAATATTATTGGTGCACTCATTGGCTATATAAATCCCAGTATTTATGTATATTTCCTTTCCCTTGATTTTAGTCGAATTTTTCATGGACAAGTATGGCGACTCTTTACATTTATTTTAGAACCGTCCGTATCTTCTGTTTCTGATATTTTTTTCTTGGCTATTAAGCTTTACCTATATTATATGATTGGGAATGCTTTAGAACGTGCATGGGGAGCTTTTCGGTTTAATATGTACTATTTTTCCGGAATTGTATTAACAGTGCTTGGAAGTTTGCTTGTATTTCTTGTAACAGGAAATTCAATATCTATTGGGTTAGAATATGTATATCAAGCAATGTTTCTTGCTTTTGCCGCTTTATATCCTGATATGGAACTTTTGTTATTTTTCATCTTGCCAATTAAAGTAAAGTGGCTTGGGATTCTTTATGGCGTGATTTTGGTATTTGAAGTCATTACTTTATTAGGTTCAGGTGCATTTCCATATGCTTTTTGCATTGTAATTGCTATGGGAAATTTCCTTTTATTCTTTTTGCTTTCCAGAAATTATCATAGAATTTCTCCAAAGGAAATTAAAAGAAAACAAACATTTAAAAAGGAAATAAATCAAAACGGAGGAGTGCGTCACCGCTGTGCTATTTGTGGTCGTACAGAAAAGGATGATCCAAATTTGGAATTTCGTTTTTGCTCTCGATGTGATGGTGACTATGAATATTGTATGGATCATCTATTTTCACACCAGCATATTCATAGGGAAAAGAAACCAAACAGCAATGTAACAGAATTTCGCAAATAGTGGCTGTTAATGGCATAAAGAAAAAAATATAAATAAAAAAAGAAATTATTTATTTAGAAAGGTTTGGGGTATCATGAATACAAAACAAATGCTAAATGAAATCCGTAGAGGAAAAAATTTATCAGCGAATATTTCAGGTTATGCAGATAAATATATATTATCTTCCTATCAATATGCTATGCATCGTATGGCATTGCAATATTATACTTTATATGAAACAGTGGAAGAACATACCGATCAGGAACTGACAGAAGCAAAAGGGATTCTAAAAAAGCTACATGATTGTGTAGAAGCTATGATAAGAAGTGATGGAAGTCTTACTGTGGAAAAAGTAGGAACACTTCGTAATGAAATTATTGGAAAAATGAAGGTATTAACAGCATATACAGATATTTTGCAGATTTATGAATATGTTTTAAATAGGGTAGAACCAAAATTTAATGTAGAATTAAAGGATTTTCCAAATCTGGAATTTTTCTTAAGCAGATTGAATAGTTATATTTATGCAGTGAATGATAACCCTGTGATTAATGAACGTATTAAAGAAGTCATTGGACAACTTCCAATTCGTATGACAAAGGCAAAGTTTTTTGAATATGTTTCTAATAGCTTTGATTTATATAAAAAGGCAGATGAGGAAGCATTAGAAGGATTTATTTATATGTTGCGTTCTTGCTCTATGTTAGACAAGCCAGAGGGAATGGAAGAATATTTTGTTTCCTATAAAGCATTAGCAGAAGATCTTTCTAGGGTTGATTATGATCATTTGACAGCAGAAGAATTTCAAACAATTTCTGAACGTTTAGAAAATGCGGCAGAAGAAATTAGAATGGTAATTGATTTATATTTATCCATTCAAGAAGTTGTCAATGATTTATATATTGTAGCACTTGTAACACCAAATCTTCCAGAAAAGAAAAGTAGTGTAATTTCCAATTTAAAAATGATTCTTTCTTCTTTAAATGAACTATTTCTGGAAGGAGCTGTAAAAGCAATTCCAGATGAATTAACAGGACGACTTGCAATGACAGAGGGACATCAAGAATCTTTACTTACAGAATGTAATGTTTTAGAGGCAAATTATGATGAGGTCATTGCTTCTGGACAAGAAGTAATCGAACAGGAAGGAAAAAAAGAACTATTTGCTATATTTCCTGTAATTGCACGTTTGATGTCTTCTAGTGTATTTGCAGAATTAAATGAGGAAGAAGTATCTGTTCCAGTAACAGCAGAAAGTCTTTCGAAAGCAAAAGATACTATGATTGCTGCTTATACAGAACTATTTAAAGAAAATAAAAGACAAGTAAATCGTGCTGTTATGGCAGCTTCCTTTAGTAAAATGCCAGTTGTTTTTAATACAGCACAGGATTTAGTAAATTATATGGAGCAGTCTTTATTACAATGTCGTGATGAAATAGAAAGAAAAGCAGCAATGAATATTTTAGATTCTATTATGACGGAAGAACAATAATAGAAAGGGGCAGCACTTATGGTGTACTGGAGTCCTAATCTTTTCGTAGAGTCAAAATTATTAGGAAAAGAAAAAGAGATTGCAGAGAATCTTCAATTTGGAAAGCGGCAAAAAGATATTTATTGTATTCTTTTACCGCAAAATCCTGCAAATTTATTTGAAATTATGCATATTAATGAAATGCAGTTTTCTTATTATAAAAACAGAGATATGTATATTTTAGGGCTGGCAGGAAGCCATAAAGGAGCTGTTATCATGGTATGTAAAATAATTGCAGAAGCTTATAAAGAATCCAAGCAGCCAGATATTCGCAGCAAATATCATAATATTTGTCAGTGGAAACAAGTTCCCAATAATTAATTATAGTAGGGGATGCCATAATAAGGTGTAATTCTATGCATATTATAGTTAGTATTCTAAAGATAGCAGGAATATCAGCAATTCTTATTGTATTGTTGCTGGTTTTTCTGCTGATTTTATTATTAGTTGTTCCTTTTTCTTATCGGATTTATGGATCTATATCAGAACAGGGCAAGCTAGATAAGAGTAAAAGGAATGTAGAAGCGAAAGTAACGGTGCAATTTCTTGCATTTTTGCTGATGGTATCTTTGGAATATACAGAAGAAGGATGGAAAGGAGTCTTGCGAATTTTGGGGATTCCAATAAAACGGATTGGCGGAAAAAAAACGCAGAATACAAAACAGAAGAAACAAAAAGAACAAAAGGAAGAAGAAATAGTAGAAAAAGAGAAATTAGAAAAGAAACAAGAAGAAAAAGAGAGTTTAGAAAAAGAACCAGAAGAAAAAAAACAAAAAGAAAGTGAGAGAGAAAAAGAGCAGAAACAAAAAGAACAAAAAGATGTAAAACAGAATGATATAGAACAAAATGATAGTAAGCAAGATCAGGAAATACATAAGGAAGAAGATAGTCGATTTCTTCAAATAAAGAATAAGTTTTGTCGTGTTTTTTATCGTTTGATTCATATTCCAAAACATAGTTTTGATATCCTAAGAGAGTATCGTTTACATATAAAAAGTGTTTGGAAAAGGTTTTGTATAACAAAAGAGAAAATAATAGATGCTTATAATAATGAACATGTAAGGAATGGTATTTCTATTATATGGAAGCAATGTAAACATGGATGTAAACATCTCCTGCCACGCAGTGTTTTTTTAAGACTTCATTTTGGCTGTTCTGATCCAGCAGTGACAGGGCAGATATTAGGAATTTTAAGTATCCTTTATGCATTTTATGGAGATACTGTTCAAATAAAACCAGAGTTTGATCAAACGATTTTAGAAGGAGAGGCAGAACTAAAAGGGCATATTTCATTATCTTTGTTAGGTAAAATTGCATGGATACTTTATAGAAATAAAGAAGTGCGGTATGCCATGAAACGGATAAAGGCAATAAAAGATTAGCTTGTTAGTTTATTAATTTTAATTATATGGAGGTAGGATATGGCAGAAAATAATAATTCATTTAGTGCAACAACGGAGTCCTTGTTTCGTGGAATGGAAAATTTTTTAACAACAAAAACTGTGGTGGGAGATGCTGTAAAATTTGATGATGGTACAATTATTCTTCCACTTGTAGATGTTAGCTTTGGCGTGGCAGCAGGTGCTTTTGAAGGAGAGAAAAAAAATAATGGTGCAGGTGGTATGGGTGGAAAAATTCAGCCAAGTTCTGTACTAGTTATTCAAAATGGGGTAACAAAACTTGTCAATGTAAAAAATCAAGATGGTATGACAAAGATTCTTGATATGGTTCCTGACTTTTTAAGTAAGTTTGCAGATGGTTTTACAGGAAAAAAGGGTGAGGAAAAAGAAGATGATACAATTGTAGAAGATATTTTTGATTCTGAAGATATTTAGATTTTTAAGTTGATAGATTCGATAGTATGTATTATTTATAATTTAAGGGTTGAAATGCTTTATCTAGGCAGACTGCCAATAGTCTGCCTAGATGATTAATTATGAAAGAAGTTATTTAAAATGAATAATGAAATATATTATATGTTTAAAAGAAATTTTCCATTCATTAATCGAGAAGAACAAACTGCTATAAATATAATCAATAATGAAAACAATACTATATTTGAGAAAAGAAATTCCAACAATGAATTAATTGGATGTGCAATTGTGAATAAAAATACAATTCTTCTTTTCGCAGTTGATGAAAAATACAGAAATACAGGAATTGGTTCAGAGTTATTAAAAAAATGTGAAGATACGATTATTAGTGATGGTTATCATAAGGTAATTTTAGGCGTTGGATTTGATTATTTAATGCCCGGTGTTCCAACGAGTAAGAAATATACAGAAAGTGTTTATGAAAATTTAAGTAAAGAAGTAAATGATAAAGCGTCTGCATTTTTTGAAAAGCGAGGATATGTTCATTCATGGAAAAAATGTAATTGTTTTGATATGAAAATGTCTTTAGATAATATAAAAGATAATAATGAAAAGATAGGCAATACAATTAATGGAATTACCTTTCGATGGGCTACGATAGATGACTTAGATAAAATTACCGTATGTGCCGATGATGCTTGTCAGTTTCAAGAAGAAAAATTTTCAGTATATTATAGAAATCCAAACTTGTATCAAATGGATAATAATCAAAAAGTTCTCGTTGCTGTTAAAAATAATATAGTTGTTGGCACATTAATTGTATCTATGGAAACAGAAGGAAAAGATTTAGGATGCGTTGGTTGCACTTGTGTGTCTTTTCAAGAATCTCATCAAGGGATTGGAACAAATTTAGTTAAAGTAGGGACAAGATATTTAAAAGATAGTGGTCTTTCTACTGCAAGTTTAAGTTATACTTATACGGGACTTGATAAAATGTATGGAGCTGTAGGATATGAAATTAGTACTTATTATTTCATGGGAGAAAAACAAATTTAAGAAAATAAAGGATAGATTTTAAGTGAAAAAAATTAGAGAATCTAGTGAAGCGGAAATGATTTTAGAATTTTTAAAGGGAGAAATCAATTCTAAAAGATTCCATAAAGATTTATGCAATATTTTATCAAATATGAATTTAGAGGAAACAATCATAAATCATGGCGATATAACAAAGGAACAAGAAAATTTTCAAAGATTAAACATAATGAAAGTATTTAGAGGCTATCCAGATGATGAATTATTTGAGAATTTTCCAAAAATTAGTCAATGGGAATTTGCAGAATTAAAGGAAAGTGATATAGACAATATATATTATATTGATTATGACTATTGGAATGAATTGTCAAATGGAACGTCAAAACCAGTGGAAGCTGCAAAAATGATTCAAAGTGGAAAGGAAATATATGAAGTTTCCAATCAACCTTTTTTAGATGGTGTGAAATATATTAGGAATCATAGATTTCCACCTGTTGTATTAATCACTTGCAATAGGGAAAAGTATTTAATTATTGAAGGACATTCCAGAATGACAGTATATGGATTTGATCCAAGTAAATTAAATGGAACATTTGCTTATATTGGATATACAACAGAAAAAGAAATGAAACAATATGATCAAAGAATGTTATTGCAGGAAGAAGTGAAAAGTAGAAAATATAATACTAGCGGTCAAAAAAATTGACCGCTTAGTATATAGTATAAATTAAGAAATAATAAAAATTTTGATTATTTTCCAATGAATCTTTCTTTTTTTAAATATGCTTCATTTTTTTCAATTACTTGTTTCATAGCCTCTTTTCCCGGTCCGCCTATGGTGTTTCTTTTTTCTACACAAGTTTTTAAGCTGATTGCTTCATAAATATCAGAGGCAAATACAGGGCTAATGGCTTGAAATTCTTCTAATGTCATATCTTCTAAGGAAATCTTTTTTTCAATACAAAAGAGTACAATTTGTCCAATAATACTATGGGCATCACGAAATGGCATACCATGTCTTACAAGGTAGTCAGCGGCATCAGTTGCATTTGTAAAGCCGCCTTTTGCACTTTCCTCCATTTTTTCTTTATGAAATTTCATGCTAGCTATCATACCAGTAAATAGAGAAATACAGCCTTTGATGGTATCGATTGCATCAAAAGTTAATTCTTTATCTTCCTGCATATCTTTATTATAAGCAAGAGGGAGTCCTTTCATTGTAGTAAGTCCTGACATAAGAGCACCATAGACACGACCTGTTTTTCCACGAATTAATTCTGCAATATCTGGATTTTTCTTTTGCGGCATAATGCTGCTGCCAGTGCTATAAGAGTCATCAATTTCAACAAATTGGTATTCATTGGAATTCCATAAAATAATTTCCTCACAAAAGCGGCTTAAATGCATCATAATCGTAGCACCTGCACTTAAAAATTCAATGAGATAATCACGATCCGATACAGAATCAAGACTATTACAGGTAGCACAGTCAAAATCTAATAGCTGTGCGGTATATTCTCGATCAAGTGGATAGGTAGTACCAGCTAAAGCTCCAGCACCAAGCGGACATTCATTCATTCGTTTACGAATATCATAAAGCCTTCCTCTATCACGTTTAAACATTTCGAAATAAGCTCCAAAATGATGAGCAAGTGTAATTGGCTGTGCTTTTTGAAGATGAGTAAATCCCGGCATATAGGTATCTGTATTTGCTTTCATAATAGATAAAATTTCTTCTAAAAGTTTTTTTAATAATCCATCTGTTTCATCAATTTCATCTCTTGTATATAATTTCATATCAAGAGCTACTTGATCATTGCGGCTGCGTCCTGTATGGAGTTTTTTTCCCGCATCGCCAATACGTTCTGTTAAATGTGCTTCTACAAAGCTATGAATATCTTCATATTCTTCTGTAAAATGCAATGTTCCATTTTCAATATCTTTTTGAATGCTATCAAGTCCATTTAAAATATCATTTTTTTCTTCTTCTTTTAAAATACCCTGTTTCGCAAGCATAGTAACATGAGCTTTACTTCCACGAATATCTTGCTCATAAAATTTTTTATCAAAGCTAAGAGAAGCATTGAAGTTATGTACTAATGTATCTGTTTCCTTGGTGAAACGTCCACCCCAAAGTTTTGCCATAATAAAAACCAACCTTTCTTATCTATCGATTGATAGTATTTTTTAAATTATCTATTAATTATATTTCTTAGAAAATATCTTACTATGTTTTGAAAGGGATTGCAAGAAGAAATCTATAGGATATGGAAAGAAACAAAACGTAGAAAAGATCTGAAATAATAGGAAATAGATGAAAGAAAAAGAGAATATTTCCAACAAGATATGGAGAAACTAAAGAAAGTACAAATTTCAAAAAAAAATCTAAAATCATAGATGGGAATCTAAAAAATATACAAATTTTGACGAATTTTGTCCTAAGCGTTATTTTAGTTTCTATGCTATGATAATATCATCAAATAAATGATGGATGTATTTATAAAGGAGGATATAGGTTATGAGGAAAAAATTATTATCCCTTGTTTTAGCAACTACTATGATGTTTAGTTTGGTAGCATGTGGAACAGAAAAAGAACCACAAAACAATGGAACTACAAATGATTCAGAAAAGGAAAATACAAATAATTCTAAAGATTCGGATACGATTACTATATGGGCATGGGATGAATCTTTTAATATTCCAGCGGCAAATGCGGCAGCAGAAGTTTATAAAAAAGAACATGCAGATGTCACTGTAAATGTAGTTACAATGGCACAAGATGATATTGTAGCGAAATTAAATACAGCTTTATCATCAGGAACTTATAATGGACTGCCAGATATCGTATTAATTGAAGATTATCGTATTCAAGGTTATTTAACTGCATATCCAGATGAATTTGCCGATCTTTCTTCTATTGTAAGTGCCAGTGATTTTGCTGCTTATAAAACAGGTGTAAATCAAGTAGATGGCAAAATTTACGGTGTACCATTTGATTCTGGAGTAGCGGCACTGTTTTATCGTAAAGATATTATTGAAGAAGCTGGCTATCAAGAAAAGGATATGCAAGACTTAACTTGGGAGAAGTATATTGAAATTGGAAAAGCAGTAAAAGAAAAATGTAATGTGGATTGGCTGACACTTGATCCAAGTGATTTAGGACAGATTCGTATGATGATGCAAAGTGCAGGTGCATGGTATACAGATGCAGATGGAAATGTAAATATTAAAGATAATGAGGCATTAGCTGCTGCAATTAAGGTATATAAAGATCTTATGGATGCAGGTTTTGTAAAACAAGTATCGGATTGGAATCAGTTTGTAGGATCGTTTAATAATGGTGATGTAGCAAGTGTATTTACAGGTTGTTGGATTGCTCCTTCAGTAAAAAATGCAGAAGATCAAAGTGGTAAATGGGCAGTTGCATCTTTTCCTAGAATGTCAAATGTATCAAATTCTGTTAATGCTTCTTCGATTGGTGGTGCAGGTTGGTATGTATTAAAAAATGTAGGACATGAAAAAACAGCCGTTGATTTTCTTGGAAAGACCTTTGGTTCTAATGCAGATTTAATGCATCAATTAGGAGATGAGATTAGCTTAATTCCAACATTAAATGCAGCTTCTGATTATTCCAAAAAAGATGATTATTTTGGGGGACAAGATGTTGCTGCGGATTTAATTGGTTGGACAGCAAAAGTTCCAACGGTTAATTATGGACAAAATACGTATGCAATCGAAGATATTATGACAGAAGCATTACAGGAAATTTTAAATGGTGCAGATATTAAGAAAACACTTGCTTCTTATCATGAAACAATTAAAGCAGCAATTGCACAATAAGTATATATAGTATTATAGTATCTAATAAAAAAGCAAAGAAAGCGGTTCAGGTGGTCAATTAAGAGATGTTCATGCAACCCCTGAATCGTTTTTCAAAATATAAGAAAGAAAGGAGAAGAATGATGAAAGAAAAAGCACAAAGTAGAGCTTGGGCTTTTATTGCACCAAGTGTAATTTTAATTCTTGTTTTTGTTTTTTATCCAATGATTCAAGCTTTTGTTACTTCTTTTCAGACAGGAATTGGTGCAAATCTTAAATTTCATGGAATTGCCAATTATCAAAGATTACTAACCGATGGAACGTTTAAAAAGGCATTATGGAATACCTTTATTTTTTTAATTGTACAAGTTCCTATTATGATTATATTGGCACTGATTATTTCCTCTATGTTAAATGATAAAAATTTGAAATGTAAGGGGTTATTTCGGACGGCTATTTTTTTGCCTTGCGTTACAAGTCTAGTTTCTTATTCTATTATTTTTAAGTCTTTATTTGCTACAGATGGATTTATTAATGCATTATTAATGAAATTAAATCTTATTAGTAGCCCAATTACTTGGATTACCGATCCTTTTTGGGCAAAAGTGTTGATTATTATAGCGATTACATGGAGATGGACAGGTTATAATATGGTATTTTATTTGGCAGGACTTCAAGGAATTGATGAATCTATTTATGAGGCAGCAGATTTAGATGGAGTCAATGCATTTCAAAAATTTCGCTATATTGTATTACCATTACTAAAACCAATTATTTTATTTACTACAATTAATTCTACGATTGGTACGCTGCAATTATTTGATGAGCCAATGAATATTACAAATGGAGGACCAGCCAATGCAACCATTACGATTTCTATGTATATTTATAATTTGCTCTTTAAATATCAGCCAAATTTTGGTTATGCAGCAGCCGTTTCCTATGTAATTGTAGTATTAATTGTAATTTTATCTATGATTCAATTAAAGGTGGGTGACGATAAGAATGAGAAGTAAAATAGCAAGATTTTTTATGTATGTATTTTTAACCATTGTATCTTTTGTTTCTGTATTTCCACTTTTATGGATGATAATTGCATCAACAAATAAGTCGGTAGATGTAACAAAGGGAACGCTGCTTCCGGGAACTTATTTTATGGAAAATTTAAGGGCTGTATTAAATTCTAATTTAGGATATGTAAATTCTTTTAAAAATTCCTTTATCATTGCAGTTGTTACAACAATTCTTGCAATGCTAGTTTCTTCCGCAGCAGGATATGCTTTTGGTGTTTATAAATCAAAGTTTAAAAATATAACATTTACTATTATATTACTTTCTATGATGGTTCCATTTGCTGCCTTAATGGTTCCTTTATTTCGATTATTTAGTAAATTTAATTCCATACCAGTATTAAATCTTGTAGCATTAAATACAAGTGGTTCTGTAGTAATTATTGCGATTGCAACAGCATTTTTAATTTTTTTCTTTCGACAAAATACAGCAACGTTTCCAAAGGACTTAATTGAAGCTTCTAGGTTGGATGGATTATCAGAATATGGAATCTTTTTTAGAATTTATATGCCTTCTATGAAATCTACTTATGCAGCTGCTATTGTAGTAACCTTTATGTCAAGCTGGAATAACTATTTATGGCCATTAATTGCTTTACAATCAGAAGAAAAAAGAACATTGCCATTAATTATTTCTGCTATGGGTTCATCTTATACACCTGATTATGGTATGATGATGACAGCAATTGTAATTTCTACAATTCCAACAGCATTAATTTTCTTCCTTATGCAAAAGCAATTTGTAGCAGGTATGACAGGATCGGTAAAGGGATAAAAATAAAAAAAGGAGAGGCAGAAAGGAAAGGATAGAAAGGAAAAGAAAAGCATTATGAAGCTAGATGTAAAAAGAAATCCAAGTTTAGAATGGTTAGAAAATCCAGAAATATTTGAAGTTAATAGACAGCCACCACATTCCGATCATCATTTTTATAAAAATGAGCAGGAAAGAAAGGAACAAATAAGTTCTTTTAAGCAGTCCTTCAATGGAATGTGGAAATTTTGTTATGCTGTCAATGCAGATAGCCGAAATGTAGACTTTTATAAGGTAGAGGAAGAAGATAGGGAATATGACAGGATACAAGTGCCGGGGCATATTCAGATGCAGGGATATGATAAGTGTCAATATATTAATACCATGTATCCATGGGATGGACAGGAAAATTTACGACCGCCTTTTATTTCAAAAGAATATAATCCTGTAGGAAGCTATAGAAAACATTTTGATTTAAAGAAAGGCTTTTTTGGAAAAGAGATTTTTCTTTCTTTTCAAGGGGTAGAAACAGCATTTTATGTATGGCTCAATGGGGAATTTATAGGATATAGTGAGGATTCTTTTACACCGTCAGAATTTTGTGTAACAGACTATGTAAAAGAAACAGGAAATATATTGGCAGTAGAAGTATATAAAAGAAGTAGTGCAAGTTGGCTAGAGGATCAAGATTTTTGGCGATTTTCGGGTATTTTTCGAGAAGTGTTTTTATATGCAATTCCAGAAATTCATGTAAGAGATTTAGCTGTTACTGCAGATTATCATTATTTATCACGCAAAGGGACTTTAAATCTTGCCTTGCATTTGATAGGAGATTTGATTTTTTCTTGTAAGAATAAAATAAATGAGAGGAAAACAAAAGAAGATAAAGTGCCGTATCTCCTGTTATATTTAAAAGATAAAAAGGAAGAACTTGTATGGGAAAGTAAGATAGAGATTCTTGATGAAAAAATAGAGATACAAGCAGAACTTCCAGAAGTATTTCCATGGAGTGCAGAATCTCCCTATTTATATCAATTGATTGCAGAAATCAGAGATGAAGAAGATAACTTGATAGAAATTGCAGATACAAATGTTGGGTTTCGTACTTTTGAATTAAAAGATAATATTATGTGTTTAAATGGGGAAAGGATTCTTTTTTGTGGGATTAACCGCCATGAATTTAGTGATAGAAAAGGACGTGCCATTACAAGGCAGGAAATGCTTTGGGATATCCGCTTTTTAAAACAAAATAATATCAATGCTGTTCGTACAAGTCATTATCCAAATCAGACACTTTGGTATGAATTATGTGATGAATATGGTATTTATCTTATTGATGAAACAAATTTAGAATCACATGGTTCTTGGCAAAAAATGGGAGAATGTGAGCCCTCTTGGAATATTCCGGGTTCTTTACCAGAATGGAAAGAGGCAGTACTAGATCGTGCCAGATCCATGTATGAAAGAGATAAAAATCATCCTAGTATTTTAATTTGGTCTTGTGGAAATGAGTCATATGCAGGAGAAAACATTGCAAGAATGGCAGATTATTTTCATAAAAAAGATAAACATCGGCTTGTTCATTATGAAGGGGTTTTTTGGAATCGAAAGTATGATACGATTACCGATATGGAAAGCAGAATGTATGCAAAACCAGAGGAAATTGTAGAATATTTAGAAGAAAATCCAAAAAAACCATATATTAGCTGTGAATATATGCATGCTATGGGAAATTCTTGTGGGGGAATGCATTTATATACAGAATTAGCCGACAAGTATCCTTTGTATCAGGGAGGATTTTTATGGGATTATATTGATCAATCTCTTTGTCGTATCAATGAATATGGAAAACAAGTGTTTGCCTATGGCGGTGATTTTGACGATAGAGCAACAGATTATGGATTTTGTGCGAATGGTATTGTCTATGCAGATAGAACACCATCACCAAAAGTACAGGAAGTAAAGGCATTATATGCTCCATTGAAATTAAGAATTGAAAATAAAACTTTAATTGTAGAAAATCGTAATTTATTTATTGATACTACCTGTTATAAGTTTCTCGTTACATTAGAGAAAGAAGGAAAGATTTTAGATGCAGAATATCATGATATGGTAGTAAAACCTAGAGAAATGAAAACAGAGCCTATTTGTATAGAAACACCAAAAAGAGCAGGAGAATATGTATATCAAGTATCTGCTTTGCTGAAAGAAGATAGTATATGGGCAAAAAAGGGATATGAAATCGCCTTTAGCCAGTGTATTTTTCATATTACGGAAGATAAAGATAAGGAAGAAAAAGAAGAGAAGATGAATGGAAAGAAAGCATTTGCAGAAATTATTTATGGTGATGTCTGTATTGGTGTACGTGGAGAAGATTTTTCTATGCAATTTGATAAATCGCAGGGAGGAGTTAGTTCTTTAAAATATCATGGAATTGAATTTATTACAAGAGTTCCAAAGGTAAGTTTTTGGCGTGCTATGACAGATAATGATCTGGGAGCAAAGCAACAGTTTCTTTCTGCACAATGGCTGATTGCAAGTAAATGTGCTATTCAGGATTTG
Organism: uncultured Lachnospiraceae bacterium; assembly: GCA_910576895.1. Taxonomy (GTDB): domain Bacteria; phylum Bacillota; class Clostridia; order Lachnospirales; family Lachnospiraceae; genus MGBC100174. The sequence goes on from CAJTJZ010000011.1 coordinate 77,375, forward strand.
AACGGTTTTGAAATGAAGGAAAAGGAAGATGCATTGGAAATACTATTTTCTTATAGGGCAAATACTGTTCCAGAGGTATGGTATGAAGTAAGATATACAGCTTATTTTGATGGAAAACTTATGATCGAGGTAAGGTATCCGGGAAATTTGGATATGCCAGAGATGCCAGTACTTGCAATGGATTTTAAAATGAAACAAAAATATTGTCATTTTGCTTATTATGGTATGGGTCCAGAGGAAAATTATATTGATCGAAGAAAAGGTGCAAGGCTGGGATATTTTGAAACAACAGCAGCAGAGAATGTTTCTAGGTATCTAAATCCTCAAGAGTGCGGAAACCGCACAGGGATTCGCTATATGACAGTAAAGGACGATGATGGAGTTGGATTATGTTTTCATGCAGTAGAAGAACCATTGGAAGCAAGCGTACTGCCTTATAGTGCTTATGAACTAGAAAATGCAACCCATCTTGAAGAACTTCCAGAAATTCATTATACTTGGGTAAGATTGATTGCAAAACAAATGGGAGTAGGCGGTGATGATTCTTGGGGAGCAGAAGTGCATAAACAATATAAGCTTTTAGGAGATAAAGAGAGGAGCTTAAAGTTTATGATTTCTCCTGCCTAGAAAATAGGAACTGTGTGAAAAAATTATGTATTATAATTGAGAAATAAAAAAAGAAATAAGAAAAAAGGACAGAAATTTCAGTTTTTATATAGGGGTTTTTGTTCTTTTTATTTTGCGTGGTGGCAGTAGTGGGATACTGCAAAAGAGAATTGGTGAAAAATATGTTTTTTAATAAAGCGAATACATCCGGAAAGGTATACTTTTTTGAACTAAATAATTATAGAAAGTATAGTATGACGTTTTTGGCTACAATGAACTATAAGGTTTTGTAAATGTTTTGTATTAAAGAGAAAGGAAAATTTTATGAAAAAGAAAAAAGTAATTGTACAACAAGTATTAAGTGCTGTTTTAGCAACGGCTTTAGTAGGCAGTAATTCTAGTGTTTCTGGAAGTTTGCATCTTAATGTAAAGGCAGCAGAAAATATAACGGAAAAAGAAAATGAAAATAGTGAGTTAAATGAAGTTGAAAATGGTTCTTCTACTGAGAGAACAGCAGAAGAACCAGAAATTTTATATAGTGGTAAAGATGGTAATTTGGATTGGAGTATTGATGAAAATGGGTTATTGATAATAACTGGAGATGGAAATTATATTGGTAAAGATTGGCTTGTGTATGCTTCAAATATAAAAGAAGCGAAGATAACAGTACATAATATAACGGATATAAGTGGTATGTTTCGTGGGTGTAGTAATCTAACAAGCTTGGATTTAAGTAATTTTGATACCAGTAATGTAATGAATATGTATAGTATGTTTTGGGGGTGTAGTGGTCTAACAAGCTTAGATTTAAGTAACTTTGATACCCATAATGTAACGAATGTGGGCAATATGTTTTCAGGGTGTAGTAGTCTAACGAGTTTGAACTTGAGTAAGTTTGATACTAGCAAGGTAAGATATATGGACAATATGTTTTCAGAATGTAGTAATCTAACAAGCTTGGATTTAAGTAATTTTGATACCAGTAATGTAATGGATATGTATAATATGTTTCGTGGGTGTAGTGGTCTAACAAG